>NZ_JAVREH010000025.1:0-57066 GCF_031845305.1 Jatrophihabitans lederbergiae
CTCATCGGCCGCATGTGGTGGTGTCTACAGAACGGTCAACTCTGGGACGAGCACGCCGCCTGGAACGAACTCTCGACGGGCCCCGCTCAGGTCGCTGCTTGACACTCACTCGCGTGGGATGTCTACCTGCCCTACGACGGCGGGCATCTCTACCTGGCGACGGTGATCGACTGCTACTCCCGCCGCCTGGTCGGCTGGTCGATCGCCGAGCACATGCGCACCGAGCTGATCGAAGACGCGCTGCACGCCGCCCGACGCGAACGCGGCTCGCTGGCCGGCGCAATCTTTCACGCCGATCACGGCGCCCAGTACACGTCCAAGGACTACGCCGAGCTCTGCGCAGATCTCGACGTCACCCGCTCCATGGGCTCCGTCGGTTCCAGTGCCGACAACGCGTTGGCCGAGTCGTTCAACGCCACCCTCAAACGCGAGACCCTGCAAGGCGCAGCACGATGGGCCAGCGCCCACGGCGCCCGCCTGGCCGTGTTCAAGTGGATTACCCGCTACAACACCCGCCGCCGGCACTCCGCCTGCGGCTACCGCAGCCCGATCACCTACGAGAACACCACCACCGCGGCTACGCTACGACCGGCCGCATAACAATCAAATCGCGTGTCCACTTTTCGGGGCGAAGGCCCGTCCGTCGTCTCGAACCATTGGGTGTTTGCCGCTGCGCCAGCCGGCGTTCACCTGCGACGGATAGTTTTCACAGTGCCGCCCACCGCCCACAACCTGATGCAGGGCGGAACCCGAGAAAGGCCATTGCTGATGTCCAGACTGTCCACGACCGTTGGCGCCGTAGCGCTCGGTTCGGTGGTCGCGCTGACCGCGACCGCGGCGTCCAGCGCCGCCGAGCCCCGCCATTCGGCTCCATCGACCACCACGACGCCGATCAAGCATCTGGTGGTGATCTATCAGGAGAACGTCTCCTTCGATCACTACTTCGGCACCTACCCCAAGGCGAGCAACACCTCCGGGCAGCCGTTCCACGCGGCGCGGCACACGCGGGCGGTCAACAATCTCGTCCACGCCCGCGGTGCCGGCGGCAGGGGCAACCTGTTGACGAACAACCCCAACCGCGACGCCGCTGGCAACCAGGTCAATCCGCGCCGGCTCGATCCGGCCAATCTCAACGACGTCCTCACCTGCGACGAGGGCCACAACTACGACGCCGAGCAGAAGGCGTTCGACGGCGGCAAGATGGACAAGTTCATCACCACCGTCGGCCGCGGCGCGGGCACCAACGGACCGGGTCAGCCGTGCAAGGCCAGCGACGTGATGAACTACTACGACGGCAACACCGTCACGGGCCTGTGGAACTACGCCCAGCATTACGCGATGAGTGACAACTCCTTCGGCACCACGTTCGGGCCGTCATCACCCGGCGCGATCAATCTCGTGTCCGGCGACACCGGCGGCGTGGACAAGATGATCAACGGCGCCGCCACCAACGGTGACACCGTTCCCGACGGCACCGGCGGGCATTCCCTCATCGAGGACGCTCAGCCCTACTACGACGACTGCTCCACCCGTGACGCGGTGTCGCTGTCGGGCAAGAACGTGGGTGACAACCTGAACGCGGCCGGAGTGAGTTGGGGCTGGTTCGAGGGCGGATTCCGGCCCACCACCAGCTTCGCTACCGCAACCGGCGGCACCCAGCCGACCAGCACCTTCACCCCCGACCAGTTCAAGGGCAAATTCGCCAGCGCACCCGCGTCCGACCAGGGCCTGTGCAATGCCGTGCACCCGATCGGCGCCGCGGTCGGCGGCACCGGCGGCACGACGCCAGGTGGCAGCAACTACGGCAACAAGGACGACTACATCGCCCACCACGAGCCGTTCCAGTACTACCGCTCCACCGCCAACCCGCACCACCTGCCGCCCGCGTCGCTGTCGGCTATCGGCACGGACACCCAGACAGTCACCGGCGGGGTGCCGCAGTTCAACACCGCCAATCACCAGTACGACATGAGCGATTTCGACGCGCTGGTCGCCGCCATCTCACACGGCTACGCCTCACCGGACCTGTTGCCGGCGGTGAGCTTCCTCAAGGCCCCCGGCTACCAGGACGGCCACCCCGGCTACTCCGACCCGATCGACGAGCAGCAGTTCGTCACCACCGAGATCAACGCGCTGCAGCACACCCCGGACTGGGCCAGCACCGCCGTCGTTATCGCCTACGACGACTCCGACGGCTGGTATGACCACGCCTACAGCGGCATCCACAACCCGTCCAACACCGCCACGGTGGCCACCCCACCCGGACCGCAGGACTTTCTCACCGGCACCGGACTGTGCGGCAACACCAGCAGGCACACACCGCTGGCCGGGCAGAACGGCCGCTGCGGTTACGGCCCCCGCCTGCCGCTGATCGTCATCTCCCCGTGGGCCAGGCACAATTACGTGGATCACACCCTCACCGACCAGTCCTCCATCCTCAGAGGCATCGAGGACAACTGGCGACTGCCCAGGATCGCCGGCTCCTTCGACTCGATCGCCGGCAGCCTGAACCACCTGTTCGACTTCGACGACCGCCGGGGCGAGAACAGCAAGCTCTACCTCGACCCGGTCACCGGCCAACCTGCACGCCAAGACTGACCTGATCCGACAGCCGGGGGTCGCAGCGAGCAACTGCGGCCCCCTGCTTCGGCTTCGGGTACCAAGTCAGAGCTGACCCGCTGGAGTACCACCCGATTCACGCGTACGCAGCGCTCAGAGCCCGTCGATCACGACGTCGGCGCGGAACTCGGGATTCTGCTCTGCCACATAGGCGTCCTCGTGCGGCATCCAGACGTCCGTCCAGTGCGCGCGCATCGATTCGCCGTCCCGCTCGACGCCCCGTGCCAGCCGGACGTCCCGCGGGGTACGTACCCAGACTGTGAGGTCCCACGGCAGGTTTACCTCCGTACGCATTGCCGAGACGCCCTCGACCACGACCAGTCCACCGGGTGAGATGTCATACCACTCCGCGCCGGAATCGGAGTTCCAATCCCAGCGCTGGTAACGCGCCGGGCGACCGGCGAGCAGCGGCTCGGTGACCTGCTCGGCGAAGCGCGCCCGGTCCCAGCCGAGGACCCGCGGCCCGGAGAAGTCATCCAGGGCCACAACTGCCGAGTCGGGCACCGCGGCCGCGACGCGCTTGGCAAGCGTTGATTTGCCAGCGCCGCCCTGGCCATCGATCGCGAGAAAGCCGCTTCGACCGGCCGGACGTGCAGGCAATGCGGCGATCACCGCCATCAGTTGCTCGAAGTCCAGCCACACCGGCACCGTCCGGCTCAGCTCAGGTGCCGGGCGAGGAACTCCAACGCCTGCGGGTACGCATCAAGCTGGTTGACCCGCTTGGCCAGGCCATGGCCCTCGTCGGCGTAGACCAGCAACTCGCATTCAGCGCCCGAGGAGCGGACCGCCGCCGCGACCTGCTCGGCCTCCGACAGGGGCACCCGCGGGTCGTTCGCGCCGTGGATGACGAACAGCGGCGCGGTGATCCGGTCGATGATCGGCAGCGGTGACGCGGCCTGCAGGACGTCGTAGTCCTCCTTCAACCGGCCGTACTCACGCTCGCGGTACACCCGCCGGTACGCCGAGGTGTTCTGCAGAAAGGTCACCAGCGACGACATGCCGACGATGTCGACCCCGGCGGCCCACAGGTCCGGGTAGAACGTCAGGCCGGCCAGCACCATGTACCCGCCGTACGAGCCGCCGTAGAGGGCGATCCGGGACTGGTCCACGCCGATGGCGGGCAGCCATTCGCGCAGCGCCACCAGGTCTGCCACCGAGTCGAGCCGCTTCTCGACGTCATCCAGCGACAGCCAGCGGCGGCCATAGCCGGCGGAGCCGCGGACGTTGGGCAGCACCACGGTGTACCCGGCCAGTGCCAGCGCGGCGGCCATCGGATTCCAGCTGCGCACGGTCGCCGACTCAGGGCCGCCATGGATGATCATCACCGCCGAACCAGCAGCGTTCGGCGGGATGATCGCGAACGTGGGGATCTGCTCGCCGTCCGGCGCCGGCGCCCGGAAGGACCGGGGCTCGATCAGGTCGGCGGTCGCCTCTGCGGGGTTGCCGGTGGTGCGGCGGTTGACGGACTCGCCACCACGCCAGCTGTAGGCCTCCGGTGGCTGGACCGGGGAGCTGAACGTCATCCCCAGCTCGGAGGAGTCCGGTGACCAGATCAGGTTGGTGCGGAAGGTCAGCACGCCGGCGTGGGGCAGTGCGATGGGGTGGCCGACGGTTGCGTCGGGCGACCGGACCTCCAGGCTGTCCGCGCCATCGGACGAGCTCACCACCGCGATCCGGTTGCCGTCCGGTGACGGCCAGCCATACACGTCACTGCCCTCCGTGCCGGCCACCATGGACCAGGTTCGGTGCGCGACGTCGAAGCGGCGCAGCGAGACGAATCCGGTGCCGTTGTCGGCAACCCCAGCGCCTTCGGCAGCTTGGACGCCTTCGGCGTCTCGGTCAGCTTGGACGCCTTCGGCGTCTCGGTGAGCTTGGACGCCTTCGGCGTCGGAAGACGCCAGCAGCGCGCTGGAGTCGGGCAGCCAGCGGGGATTGGCCCACTCACCGGGCACCTCGTCGTCGGTGATGGCGGCGCTCGTCCCGTCCTGGCTGTCCACCAGCAGCAGCTGGGACGAGGCCGGCAGCGTGGTCATCCGCGACAGCACCACCCAGCGGCCGTCCGGTGACACCCGGGCGCCGTTGAACCAGCCGCCACCGTCCCACAACACGCGCTCCTCGCCGGTCGCGACGTCGCGGGCGATGACGTCGAAGTCGACCCCGTTGCGGCGGTTCGTCGAGTAGATGACGCGGCCCGGCTGCACCTCGAGGAGGTCGTGGATGAAGGCGGGGTCGTGCACCAGCGGCTCCGGTGTGGGCAACCGCTGCTCGCTGCCGGTGGTGTCCAGCCGAAGCAGCGAGAGCTGGGCGCGCTCGGTGCCGCCGGTGTCTGCCGACAGCACCACCACCCGCTCGCCGGGAAGGTAGCGGCCACTGCACGGCTCGCCCAGGTGGGTGAGCTGGCGCCACTGGCCGTCAGGTGAAACCTCGTAGAGCTGGGTCGAGCCGGTGTCGTCGTTGCCCACCAGTAGCCGGTGCTCGGAGTCGATGTCGAACAGGGACGTCCGGCGGAGCTCGAGCAGATCGGTCAGGCGGTCAGCGGCGCGTTCGGTCATCCCTGCATGCTGCCATCCGCGCGCGGGCGCCCAATTCGTGCCGTCGGCGGCGGTTCTGTCACCGGTGGCTGCTAGACAGGGGCCCATGACTTCCTCTGGACTCTCGGTCTCTGGCTCTCCGGCACCCGCCGCCCCCTCCGGAAGCCTGCGCGAGCGCGCCGAGGAGCATCTGCGTGCCCTGGCCGGACCGGCCGCGACGCTGCGCGAGGACCAGTGGACCGCTATCGAGGCGCTGGTGGCCGATCGCCGGCGCGCCCTCGTCGTCCAGCGCACCGGCTGGGGCAAGTCGGCCGTCTACTTCGTCGCGACAGCGCTGCTGCGCGCGTCCGGAGCGGGGCCGACCGTTCTCGTGTCGCCGCTGCTGGCGCTGATGCGCAACCAGATCGCCGCCGCTGAGCGGGCCGGCATCCGTGCCGCGACCATCAACTCCACCAACGTCGAGGACTGGGCGAGCACGTACGCCCAGATAAACCAGGGCGACATCGACGTGCTGCTGCTGTCCCCGGAACGGCTGAACAACCCCGACTTCCGCGATTCGGTGATGCCCGAGCTCGCCGCCAGTTGCGGCCTGCTGGTGGTGGACGAGGCACACTGCATCAGCGACTGGGGGCACGACTTCCGGCCGGACTTCCGTCGATTGCGAACCCTGCTGCCTGAGCTTCCGGCAGGCATCCCGGTGCTCGCGACCACCGCCACGGCCAACAGCCGGGTGGTCGCCGACGTGACCGAGGTGCTGGGGCTCGGCGCGAGCGCACCGCAGGTTCCCGAACCCGGCCGCAACGGTGAGGTGCTGGTGTTGCGCGGCAGCCTGGACCGCGAATCGCTGCAACTCGGCGTGCTGCGACTGCCGTCCACGGCGCACCGGCTCGGGTGGCTCGCCGATCATCTCCACGAGCTGGACGGTTCCGGCATCATCTACACGCTGACGGTGGCGGCCTCCCAAGAGGTCGCCGAGTACCTGCGCCAGCGCGGCTTCAGCGTGGCGGCGTACTCCGGCAAGACCGAGCAGACCGAGCGCCTCGCCGCCGAGGACGACCTGATCTCGAACCGGGTCAAGGCGTTGGTGGCGACGTCGGCTCTCGGCATGGGCTTCGACAAGCCCGACCTCGGGTTCGTGATCCACTTCGGTGCGCCGGCCTCGCCCATCGCCTATTACCAGCAGGTGGGACGTGCCGGCCGCGGTGTCGACCGGGCGCAGGTCATCCTGATGCCCGGCCCGGAAGACCAGGCGGTATGGGACTACTTCGCCTCGGTCGGTTTTCCGCGCGAGGCGCAGGTCCGCGAGGCGCTGTCGGTGCTGGCCCAGAATGGGGCGCCGCTGAGCACGGCGGCGCTGGAGCCTCGGGTCGAGCTGTCCCGGACGCGCCTGGAAACCATGCTGAAGGTGCTGGACGTGGACGGTGCCGCCCAGCGGGTCAAGGGCGGTTGGGTGGCCACCGGCCAACCCTGGACCTATGACGTGGACCGCTACGCCCGGGTTGGTGAGGTGCGCAAGGCCGAGCAGCAGGCGATGCGGGACTACTTGTCGCTGACCACCTGCCGGATGCGGTTCCTGCGTGGGCAGCTCGACGATCCGACGGACACCGACTGCGGCCGGTGTGACAACTGCGGCGGTCTCAGCATCCCGGCCGCGACCTCTGAGCGGGCGGTGTCCGAAGCCAGCGCCACCCTGCAACGGCCGGGCGTGGTGCTCGACCCGCGGCGTCAGTGGCCCTCGGCGATGGCCAGCCTCGGGGTGGACCTGCGGGGCAAGATCTCGGCCGGTGACCTTGCCGAGTCCGGACGGGCGATCGCCCGGTACACCGATCTGGGGTACGGCCAGCGCGTCCGGTCGGTGCTCACCGGTAGCGCCGATGCGGGCTTCGACCCGCCGAGTGCCGGTTCCGATCCGGCTGATGCCGGCTCCGCTCCCGCGGGCGGAGTGCCCGCCGATCTGATCGAGGCGACGGTGAAGGTGCTGGCGGCCTGGGGCTGGAAGAGCCGGCCGGCCGGGGTAATCTCGATCGGCTCCCGGAGCAGGCCCGCGCTGGTCGCCGACCTCGCGGCTCAGATCGGCAGGATCGGGCGGCTGCCGGTTCTCGGCACCGTGCCGCACCATGGTGGTTCTGGCCTCGCCCGGTCGAACAGCGCTCAACGGCTCAGGGCGGTCTGGGACAGCTATCAGTTGCCCGCCGAGGTGGCCGATGCGCTTTCCGGGCAGTACCGCGACCAGCCGGTGTTGCTGGTGGACGACTTCACCGACACCGGATGGACGCTGACCGTGGTTGCCCGAATGCTGCGCTCGGCCGGGGCCGGGCCGGTGTACCCGCTGGTGCTCGGCATCGCGGGTTGAGCGGCAGCGGGCAACGGCGCCGTTCGTCCCGAGCGGCGCGGACCGTCCAGCTGTGTTGCAAGATGGATCAATGAGTACAGAGCCGAGTTCCGCTGACCTGTTGATCGATGCCCTCAGCCGGGTGCGAGAGGTGGTTCGGGGCACGGTCGCCGACCTGACCTCCGAGCAGCTCAGCTTCCAGCCCGATGGCAACGGCAACTCCATCGGCTGGCTGGTCTGGCACCTCACGCGCGTCCAGGACGACCACGTGGCCGACGCCTCCGGTGGCGAGCAGGTGTGGACATCGGCCGGCTGGTATGACCGCTTCAACCTGCCGTTCGATGCCGCCGCCACCGGGTACGGCCACAGCTCCGAGGATGTCGCCGCGGTTCGGGTCCCATCGGCTGACCTGCTGATCGGCTACCACGATGCCGTCTTCGCGCGCAGCAGCCAGTACATCTCCGTACTGACCGCGAAGGAGCTGGCGCGGATCGTCGACGACTCCTGGGACCCGCCGGTCACGCTCGCGGTGCGGCTGGTCAGCGTGATCTCCGATGACCTGCAGCATGCCGGCCAAGCGGCTTACGTGAAGGGCCTGTTGCCGGAAAGCTGACGAGTGCTCGCGCGCCGGGTGTCAGTCGCATAACGGCGGCAACCGCGCTGCGCACACACCGCATCCTCCTCGCATACCGATGCCCAGGAGGCGCCATGATGTCCGGTCCGCGTAATCGTCCAACCCAGCGGCGCGCCTGGGTGCTGGCGGCACTGTTGACCGCGGCCGTCGCCATGGGCGGCTGCAGCTCCCACTCGTCCTCGACCAGCTCCGGAGCAGCACGAACCGGTGCCGGGTCGAACAGCACTACCGGCTCGCAGGCCAAGGCCGCCGCCGGGGCTGGGATCGTGGCCGGAGCCGACACCGTCACCAGCCCGAAAACACAGGTGCCGGTTCAGCAGCGCGACATCGTCCGTACCGCGACCATCTCGCTCCAGGCGGTTGACGTGGACCGAGCCGCCGATCTCATCGGCGCTCGGGCGACCTCGGCCGGTGGCCGGATCGACGGCGATGACCGCAACGCCGAAGGAGCCGACCGGACGGCGCAGCTGGTGCTGCGGCTTCCCCCGTCAGCCCTCGACGGGGTTCTCGCCGGGGTGGTCCGGCTGGGCAAGGAGACGAGCCGGAGCGTGCACGGCGAGGACGTGACCGCCTCGCGGGCCGACGTGAACGCGCGGGTGACGGCGCTGCGGACGAGCGTCACCCGGCTGCGGGAGTTCCTTCGCAAGTCCGGGAGCATCACCGACCTGGTCCGGCTGGAATCCGAGCTCAGTCAGCGCGAGGCCACCCTGGAGTCGACCGTCGCACAGCAGCGGGCACTCGCGGACCAGATCGGCCTGGCGACGTTGACCGTGAGCGTCAGCTCGCCGGCCGCCGTGGCTACCATCTCGAACCCGTCAGGCTTCGGCGCCGCCTTGAGCCGGGGTTGGCACGGCCTGGTGCTGGCACTCGGCTGGGTGATCACCGGCTTGGGCTACGCCATTCCGTTCGCCGCCCTGGCCGCAGTGGTGGCCCTGCCGGTGGTGCTGGTGCGGCGACGCAGGCAGGCACCCGCGCCGGTCCTCGAGGCACCGCCGGCTTAGAAGCTGCCCAGCGGCTCAAAGCTCAGCGCGTGGCTCAGACTCCGGCCGGCGGCTTGGGCAGCCAGACCGTCAGGGTCGTTCCGGCGCCCAACTCGGACTCGACGTCGATCGCGCCGCCATGGCGCTGCACGATCTCCCGGACGATCGCCAGCCCGAGCCCCGTCCCGGGCAGCGCCGCCGCGGAGGCGTTCGAGGCGCGGAAGAAGCGTTGGAACAGGTTCTCGAACTCGGCGGCCGGAATGCCGATGCCGGTGTCGGAGACCTCCACGATCACCGCGTCCGTCTCGTCCGGCATCGCGCTCACCGTGATCGCGCCACCGCCGGGGGTGAACTTGATCGCGTTGGAGACCAGGTTGGTGAACACCTGCTCCAGCTGGTGTGGGTCGCCCTCCAGCATCAGGTCCACTTCAGGTGGCGGCAGCTCGAACTTGAGCTTCACGTCGCCGGCCACGGCCATCGGGGCCATCGCGGTCTGCACGATGCGCAGGACCGTGCGGATGTCGACCTCGGTCACGTCCAGCCGCAGCCGGCCGGCGTCGATGCGCGACTGGGTCAGCAGGTCTTCGATCAGGTTGCGCAGCCGGGTGGCATTGCGGTCGATGACGGCGAGCATGTCGGTGGCCTGGTCGGGCAACCGACCGGCGTCGCCGTCCTGCAGCATTTCCAGATAGCCAGAGATCGAGGTGAGTGGCGTCCGCAGCTCGTGCGACACCGTGGAGATGAAGTCGGCTTTGGCCTGGTCGAGTTCCCGCAGCAGCTGCACGGCCTGTGCTTGCCGCTCGATGACGTGTGCCTGCACCAGGCTGTGCGCGAGATCTGCCGCCAGATGCTGGGCAATCCCCGTCTCGGTCAGGGTCCAGTGCCGCGAGTGGCCGTGCATCGCCACCCACAGCAGCCCGAACGCGGTGTCGCTGTCACCTATCGGCACGACGATCGAGGCGCTCGCGCCGATGGCGTGCGCGAGGTCGAACGGCTGCCGGCCGGCGCTCGTGGGCTCGTACGTCCGATGGCTGTCAATGGCGATGATCTGGCCGCTCTGCCACAACCGGGCCGCGAGCTCCCGCACCATCTCGACCTGTGGCTCGGACGCCGCGGGCATCGGCCGCAGGGCGTCACGATGCCACTGCGCGGTCAGCCGGGGCACCCGCTCGTCGGCGAAGGTATGCAGCCAGACCCGGTCCACCTCGAAGGCGTTTCCCAGTCCGCGCACGAGGTGTTCGGCCATCTGCGCGCCGTTCGTGGTGCGCCGGATGGTGGCCGAGACGAGCCGGGTGCGCTGCCGGAACTGCTCGATGTCGCGGTCCTCGGCGGCCTCCGCCCGAGCGTGCCGGCCGAGCGCGTTGACCGCTCTGGCGAGCGCGCGGACCTCCGAGGGCCCGTCGTGCTCGTCGGTCTGGGCCGTCAGATCGCCCCGGTCCAGCCGTCCGACGATCGAGCGGAGCCGCAGCAGCGGCCGGCTGATGGACCGCGACGTGCGATAGGCCAGCGTGGCCACGATGATCATCGCCACCACGGTCGCCAGGACGAGCAGTGGCATGGCCATGCTGCGCAGCCGGTTCGATTGCGCCCGCAGCTCGGACCGTTTCGCGTCGAGCCGGTTGGCCACCGTGCTGTTGGCCGCGCGGAACTGGTCGAACAGGTGCTTGCCGGCCTGCTGCTGTGCGCGGCTGGCGGGGGTGCCGCTGCGCTGTGCGGCGACGGGGTCGGCGTACGTGGTCAGCCACTGCTGGGCGAGCCGGCGTTCGGACGCCAGCGCGGGGTCGAGGCTGTGCGCGTCGATGCCGGCCAGCGAGCTCTTGGCGGCGTCCAGCATGGGCAGGATCTGGTCGTGCGCGTTCTGGTACGGCTGCAGGAACGCCGCATCGCCGGTGATGAGGTAGCCGCGGACGGCCGTCTCGGAGTCGAGCATCAGCGTCAGCACGGTGCTGTGCAGGTCGTTGGCAGGGGTGTAGCCGTTGCTCAGCTTGTCGACCTGGCCGGCGGCGATGTGAACCGCACCGGCTCCGGCGGCACCTAGCAGCACCAGCAACGCGAGCATGCTGAACACCAGCCGGCGCAGCCGGGTGCCGACCCCGTCGCGTGCGTCCCGAGGCAGTCCGTGGCTGCTCACCCGGCGCCCTGGTCGAGCACCGCGCGTACCCGTAGCACCAGCTCGCGTGGGCTGAAGGGCTTCACGATGTAGTCCGCGGCCCCGATGGTGATGCCGCTCTGGACGTCGAACTCCTGGCTCTTGGCAGTCAGCAGGATCACCGGGATGGTCGCCGTGCGCGGATCTTCGAGCAGCTGACTGAGGACGTCGAGCCCGGTCATGCCCGGCATCGTCACGTCGAGCAGGGCGACGTCGGGCAGCTCGCGGCGCACGGCGGCAAGAGCCTCGCGGCCGTCACTCACCGCAATCACCGCGAAGCCTGAGGAGGACAATTTCGCCTCGACCAGGTCGCGAATGTCCCGGTCATCGTCGGCGACCAATGCCACTAGGCCGGATGGGTCTTGAGTCGGCTCGTCGTTCATGTTCGCTGAGATCCTCGGTCAGCTCGCAGTCATCCGATCATGACCCCCGTCAGATAGTAAGAATCATGCCCCGGATGCGGCCGCGCGCAAGCCGCAACGTAGGTGGACGTGGGCCGACAGCCGAGTGTCGGCGTCGTCCAGGTCGAGTCCGACGGTGTCGGCAACCTTGCGAAGCCGGTATCGGACGGTAGTCGGATGGACGTGCAAAGCCGCCGCGACCCGCGCCACGTCCGAGCCGGTGTCGAGGTACGCCAGTACGGTGCGGGCGCCGTCCGGGTCGGTTCGGACGAGGTCGTCGAACCGGCGATCGCGCAGTTCCGGCCTGTCGGCGAAGGCTTTTTCTAGCAGTGCGGCCACCAACCGGGGCCTGGTCGCCTCGAAGGACACCACGGCCGCGTCGTCGGCAGCCTCCAACGCCAGGTCCGCCTCTCGCCGGGACCGGGTCGCCTGAGCCAGCGAATCCGCCAGCCCGCCGACGGCGCCGCGGGCGGTTGCGTCCAGGTGCAACCCGGCCGCGGTGACGGCCCGGCCCAGCATCGCAATGGCGGAACTCACACTGTCGACGGCGGGCAGCAGCGCGTACACCCGGCCGTCGAGCTGTTCCACGAGCGCGTTGCGCCGGTAGGCCGCCGCGTGGACGGTGACGATGGCGGTCAGCTCGTCCCGGCGTAACCGGTCGGCGGCGGGGCCGTGCTCGGGACCGGTGCCGGCCAACTCGAAGACCGCGACGACACAGGGCCTGCGCGCCACCCGGCCGAGCCGGCTCGGTGCGGTGCCGCCGCCGAGCAACGCGGCCAGTCCGGTGTCGCCGGGCCTGCCGTCCGAACGCGCTCTCTGGCTGGCCAGTTGGACGGCGGTGATCCGCGCGGCGCCGAGCAGCGCCTGGGCGGCGTGCGGCCCGAAGTCGTCGGCGCCCTGCTGAACCCAGATGGTTCCGAGCTGGCGGGTTCCGGCGAAGATGCCGACCGCGAGCCGTCGCCGGACACCGGACTCGGGGTGCTCGGCGATCTCGACCACCTCCTCGGAGGCGGCCAGCCGGTCATAGATGCCCCACTCGCGCAGCAGCGCCAGGTACTCCGGCGGCCCGCTACGCCCCAGGATGGACAGCCGCCGCAGCTCGTCCACCTCGTCACTCGATCGCGAGTACGCCAGCACCCGGGCCGAGGTGTCCTCGATGGTGACCAGTCCGCCGGTCAGGGTGGCGATGGTCTGCGCGAGATCGCCGAGCTCGTCGTCGGGTGCCAGGGCCGGTGGAGTCAGCCGCTGGACGAGGTGACGGTGCAGGTCGTTCCAAGCCACTCCCGGCGGCAGCCAGCCCAGTTCCACGCCGAGTTCGGTGGCCTGCCGCTCTATGCCCGCGGCCGTCGCGGCGCGAGCGGGACGGCGAAGCAGCACACCGGCGGCGGCCGCTCCGGCGGCCGCGGTGAGCAGCGCGGGCACCTGGTCCAGCTCGACACCGAGCCCCAGCACCACATCGCCGGGCTCGAGGCCGGATTGCGGCGCCGTCGGCTCGACCAGCGACACGGCGCGCGCATCGGCGAACCGGTCGGTGAGAAGAGCCAGCGCGCTCGGATCAGAGGATTCCATGCCGCTAACTTTATCGATCCGGAGCATCGACAAGTGGTGTTCCGCGCCTACCGTTATCGCATGGACGCCGCTACCCAGATCCCCGCTGCCCACAACGAACCGGTGCTGAATTACACCCCGGGCTCGCCCGAACGCGCGGCCGTGACCGCCGCCCTGGCCGAGCTCGCCGAACAGCGCCTCGAACTGACCTGCGTCATCGGGGGAGAGCACCGGCTGGGCGGGGGCGAGCGTCGCACCGTGGTGCAGCCGCACAAGCACTCGCACGTCCTCGGCGAGTACGGCAACGCCACCGAGCAGGACGCCCGCGACGCGGTTACGGCCGCGCTGGCCGCCGCGCCGGCCTGGCAGGCACTGTCCTACGACGACCGGGCCGCGATCTTCCTGCGCGCCGCCGACCTGCTGTCCGGCCCGTGGCGCGCGAAGTTGAACGCCGCCACCATGCTCGGCCAGTCGAAGACCGCCATCCAGGCCGAGATCGACTCCGCCTGCGAGCTGATCGACTTCTGGCGCTTCAACGTCTCGTTCGGCGCGCAGCTGCAGCGCGAGCAGCCGATGTCCTCGGCGGGCGTGTGGAACCGGCTGGACCACCGGCCGCTGGAAGGCTTCGTCTACGCCATCACCCCGTTCAACTTCACCGCGATCGCCGGCAACCTGCCGACCGCTCCCGCCCTGATGGGCAACGTGGTGATCTGGAAGCCGTCCGAAACCCAGCTGGTCGCGGCCCAGCTCACCATGCAACTGCTGGAAGAGGCCGGTCTGCCGGCCGGTGTGATCAACCTGCTCACCGGCGACGGCCTGGCCGCCTCCGAGGTGCTGCTGCCGCACCCCGATCTCGCGGGCATCCACTTCACCGGTTCGACGGCGACGTTCCAGCACCTCTGGCGGACGGTCGGGGAGAACATCGCCGGCTACCGCACGTACCCCCGGCTCGTGGGCGAGACCGGCGGCAAGGACTTCGTGGTGGCGCATCCGAGCGCCGATGTCGATGCGCTGCGCACCGCCCTGGTCCGGGGCGCGTTCGAGTACCAGGGCCAGAAGTGCTCCGCCGCGTCGCGTGCCTATGTGCCTTCCTCGGTATGGGAAAAGCTCAAGGACGGCCTCGCCGAGCAGACCGAGGCGCTGACGATGGGCGACGTCACCGACTTCGGAAACTTCCTCGGCGCCGTGATCGACCGCAGGGCCTTCGACCGGCTCGCGGCGGTGCTCGACAAGGCCAAGAACGACCCGCGGCTCGACATCCTCGCGGGCGGAACAGCCGATGACAGCGAGGGATTCTTCATCCGTCCGACCGTCCTGGTGTCTGCCGACCCCGGTCACGAGATCTTCTCGACGGAGTACTTCGGCCCGATCCTGGCGGTGTACGTCTACGACGACTCCACCGATGCCGACGCCGCCTTCGAGCGGATCCTCGACGTCGTCGACAGCGCCGCGCCGTACGCGCTGACCGGCTCGGTGATCGCCAAGGACCGGGGCGCGATCGCCCAGGCCCAGCAGCGGTTGCGCTTCGCCGCCGGCAACTTCTACGTCAACGACAAGCCGACCGGCGCGGTGGTGGGCCAGCAGCCGTTCGGCGGCTCGCGCGCGTCCGGAACCAACGACAAGGCCGGATCGGTGCTGAACCTGCAACGCTGGGTATCACCGCGGGCCATCAAGGAGACGTTCGTCAGCCCGTCCTCGGTGCCCTATCCGCACCAGGCCGCTGACGAGCAGGTTGGGAAGTAGCCGCGAATGGCATTGCTTCGTGAGCCGCTGCTCGCCGCCGCCCGCTCGCCGAAACTGCGCACCGTCGCGGAGAAGTCGCGGCTGACCCGTCCGGTGGTGGACCGGTTCGTGGCCGGCGCCACCGAGCCCGACGCCCTGCGGGTCACCGACGAGCTGATCGGCAACGGCCTGTACGTCACGCTGGACTTCCTCGGCGAGGCCACCACCTCGCTCGAACAGGCCGGTTCCACGGTGCGGGCGTACGAGTCCGTACTGGTCGAGCTCGCCAAGGCGGGCAGCGCGGAACGGGCCGAGGTGTCGGTGAAGCTGTCGGCGATCGGTCAGTCCCTGCCCGGGAATGGCGAGAAGATCGCGCTCGACGGTGCCCGGCGGATCTGCGAGGCCGCGGCCGCGGCGGGAACCACGGTGACCGTCGATATGGAGGACCACACCACCACGGACTCCACCCTCGGCATCGTGCGGGAGTTGCGGGCGGACTTTCCCTGGGTCGGCGCCGTGCTGCAGGCCTACTTGAAGCGGACGGAGGCTGACTGCCGGGAGTTCGCGACGGCCGGCTCCCGGATCCGGCTGTGCAAGGGCGCATACGCCGAGCCCGAGTCGGTGGCGTTCCAGGGCGAGGCGGTCGAGGACTCGTACCGGCGCTGCCTGGGCGTGCTGCTCGCGGGCGAGGGCTATCCGATGGTCGCCAGCCACGACCCGGCGATGATCGCCGCGGCCCGATCACTGGCGGTGCGGAACTCTCGTACGTCGGACAGCTTCGAATTCCAGATGCTGTTCGGAATCCGCCCGGACGAGCAGCGGGCCATCGCCGCCGCCGGTCACCGGATGCGGGTCTACGTCCCGTACGGCGACGAGTGGTACGGCTACTTCATGCGACGCCTTGCCGAGCGTCCGGCGAACCTGACGTTCTTCCTGCGCTCGCTGACGTCGAAGAAGTAACGCGGGCTGTTTCTGAAGTGGCCCCGGGGGCTACACGGTCTGGGGAACCTGCTGCTCGTTGGGGTCGTCGTCGGGCAGTCCGGCGGCAACCCGGTCCGGGTGCAGGAAGACGAACCGCTTGTACGCCCAGAACCGGAAGACCGTGCCGAGCCCGATGGTGGCCAGGTTGACCACGTTCATCACCACGATGTGGTGCTTGAAGTGCAGCGGGTATGAGAAGACCGCGATGACGGCCAGGGCGCCGACCAGGGCGATGAGGTTGATCAGGAAGAAGAAACCGGCCTCGCGCCCGAGATTGCTGCGGGCGCGGTGCGAGAACGACAGGTAGCGGTTGCCCACGTACGTCACGACGGTGGCGACGGTGGTCGAGATCGTCTTGGCGAAGATCTGGCCGTCATTGAAGAAGAAGTTGAACAGCGACAGATCGATGATGAAACCGATCGCTCCCACGAAACCGAAGGCGGCGAGCTCCTTGACGAGCAGACGCCAAGAGCCGCGGACCCGGTCGACAAATGAGTGAGACATCGCCTTCGATTGTGCCATGTGCCCGCTGCGCATCTGGCCACCCAGTTACGAGGGAACGGAGCGCTTGGGCGGCAACGGCACGAAGCCCGACGTCCGGGCCATGTAGTCCCGATAACCCTCGCGACCGGCCATCGAGCGCTCCAGCACCCGCTTTCCGGAGCCGAAGGCAAGCAGGTACACCATGATCATCGGCGAGAAGAGGGTCAGCACGCCGGGCCACCGCTCGGCGCAGACACAGGAGATCCCTAACCAGACGCAGGCGTCACCGAAGTAGTTGGGGTGCCGGGTGTAGTGCCACAGGCCCCGGTCCATCACCTTGGGCACCTTGCGGCCGCTGGCCCTGTCCTTCTTGTACCGCTCCAGCTGCCAGTCGCCGATGCCCTCGAACAGCACCCCGACTGCCCACAGCAGCACCCCGACCACGGCCAGCGGGGTCAAGCCGTCCCGCTCGAAGGATCCGACCAGAATCGGCATCGATATCAGGAACGCGAGGATGCCCTGCAGCCCGTACACCAGCGCGATCGTCTCCAGTTGTCCGCGGTCGCGCAGCATCGCCTCATACCGCGGGTCCTCGCCCTTGCCGATGCTCCGGCGCCCGATGTGCACGGCCAGCCGCAAGCCCCAGAGCAGTGTCATTGCCAGCAACAGCCACCGCCTGCCGGTGTCACCATGGCCGGCCGAGCGGACGAAGGCCACTACCGCCGCGGCGCAGAACAACAGCCCCCACGCGGTGTCGATCACGCTGTGCTTCTTTGCCAGCCGGCTGGCCGCATAGGTGGCGGCCAGCACTACCAGGATCGCGAGCGCTGCCACCACGAGGGTCGCGGCGAAGGCGTCGCCCGAGAATCTCGGACTCATCCGGCGGTGATCCAGTCCGGGGTCGGCGGCAGGTGCGACGTGCCGGACGGGGACGGCCGCACCGCCAGGATCTGGTCGACGCCCATCCGGCCCTCCTCGAAGCTCAGCCCGCCACCGACCAGGTACAGCCGCCACACCCTGGCCATCTCGTCGCCGACCATCGCGACGGCTTCGGAGTAGTGGCTCTCGAACGTCTCCAGCCAGGCGTCGACCGTCCGGACGTAGTGCTCGCGCAACGCCTGCACGTTCCGGATCTCGAACCCGGCCCGCTCCAGAAAGCCGAGGGTCTCGCTCAGCGGCCGCATGTGCATGTCGGGCGCGATGTAGCTCTCGATGAACGGTCCGCCACCGGGCGCGGCGTCCGAGCGGCGCGACATCTGCTGGAGCAGAAGTCGCCCGGTCGGTTTGACGTGGCTGAACAGGGCACCGGCGTACACGGGATAGTTGTGCTCGCCGACGTGCTCACCCATCTCGATCGAGCTGACCGCGTCGAACGGCTGCTCCGCCACCTCGCGGTAGTCCTGAACCCGCACCTCGACCCGGTCGCTAAGCCCGCGCTCGGCGATTCGCTTGCCGATGAACTCGTGCTGCTGGCCGGAGATGGTGACGCCCAGGACCCGTACGCCGTAATGCTCCGCGGCGTGCAGGCTCAGCGAGCCCCAGCCGCAGCCGACGTCGAGCAGCCGCATCCCTGGAAGCAGGCCCAGCTTGCGGCAGATCAGATCGAGCTTGGCCCGCTGCGCCTGGGCAAGCGTCAGGTCGTCGGTCTCGTAGTACGCCGACGAGTACGCCATCGACTCGTCGAGGATCAGCGAGTAGAACTCGTTCGACAGGTCGTAGTGGTGTGCGATCGCCGCCCGGTCCCGCGCCCGGGTGTGCAGCGTTCCGGTCAACTTCGCCTGCGAGGCGGGGACGGTGGGGCGAGGTCCGAGCGCGCCGAGGCGCAACGCCAGCGTCGCCGCGGACAGCTTCTGCCTGGCAGTCAGCGTGATCGGCCCCGATCCGGTCGTGCGCGACTTCTCCCACACCGTGCGCAGGCCGTCGGCCAGCTCCCGCGAGCCGCCGGGGACGTCGATCTCGCCGGTGATGTAGGCCTGCGCGATGCCCAGCTCGTCGGGTTGCCACAGCAACCTGCGCAGCGCCCGGCGCGAGGTGATACGCAGCACCGGGGCGTTGGCCGGACCGGCCTCGCTGCCGTCCCAGGCGTGGATCCGGACCGGCAGCTCGGTGCCCACCAGCGGGGTCATCAGCGCGGACAGCTTCGCGGCGACGCTCATCGGACAGTGCCTTTCGTCAGGCCGAATTGGACGACATCGAGGTAATGGGAGCGGAATCCCGCTTCGGAGTAGGCCAGGTAAAGCGACCACATCCGGCGGAAGGCGACATCGAAGTCCTCGGACAACGCCTGCACCTGTTCGGCGTTGTCCTCGAACCAGGCCCGCCAGCGCCGCAAGGTCTCGGCGTAGTGCAGGCCGAAGGTGAACTCCGAGGTGACCTTCAGGCCGGCGTCGTTCGAGCTCTGCCGGACGGACGTGACCGACGGCAGCTGACCGCCGGGAAAGATGTACTTCACAATCCAGGTATAGGTGTTCATGCTCGCGATCATCCGGTCGTGCGGCATGGTGATGGCCTGCAAGCCGGCCCGGCCACCCGGCTTGAGCAGCCGCTCGATCGCGCGGAAGTACTCGTCCCAATGGTTGGCCCCGACCGCCTCGATCATCTCGATGCTGACGATCGCGTCGAAGCTGCCGGTGACCTCGCGGTAGTCCTGCAACCGAACCTCCACCTGGCCGGTGCAGCCCGCCTCGGCGATCCGCTTGGTGGCCAGCTCCGCCTGCTCGGTGGAGATCGTGACGGTGGTGACCCGCGCGCCCCGGCTCGCGGCCCGGATGGCCAGCTCGCCCCAGCCGGTGCCGATCTCGAGGACGGCGCTGCCCTCGGTGACGCCCGCGATGTCGAGCAACCGGTCGATCTTGCGGTGCTGAGCGGTGCTCAGATCCTCGGCGCTGTGGTCGGGATCGGCCTCGAACAGCGCCGAGGAGTACGTCATGGATCGATCGAGGAACAGCTGGAACAGGTCGTTGGACAGGTCGTAGTGCCGGTGGATGTTGTCCCGCGAGCCGTCCACCGTGTTGTCCTCGGTCGAGGGCCTCGGATGCACCACCGCGGAGCGAAGGCGTTGCAGCAGCGGGGGAACCAGCGTCGCCAGGCTGCTCGCCAGCACGGTGAGCACGCCGGCGACATCGTCGGATTCCCAGTCACCGGCCAGGTACGCCTCGCCGAAGCCGATCAGGCCGCTCGCGGCCAGGCGCTGGTAGAAGTCCGACGGCCGGATCAGGTGCAGGTCCGGATCGCTCCGGCCGCCCGCTCCGAAGCGCTGGCCGTCGGCCGTGGTCACCCGAATGGGCAGCGACCGGACGGCCCGCTTCAGCAGGCGCTCGGCGACCGCGGCGCGCAGCGGGCTGTTCGGAACCGCCACCACGTCCGGCCACCGAAGGGCGTCGATGTCTTTTCCGGGTGCCAGCGTTGTCGTCGTCATATCGTCTTCCTGAGGTCGGGTGCCGAGAAGCTCGCGGGTGCTGCGTCGTCGGTCGCGCATGGTCGCTCGCCACCGGGTCGGGGAAGCGGCCGTAACCCCTTGGCGTACAAGGTGATGCCGTGCCGCTTGATGCCGATCATGACCGCCCGGGTGGCCAGTGGGGTGCGCAGCGCCGACCACAGGCTCGCGGGCGCGGCGCCTGATCGGCGGCCGGTGAGCACCGCCGAGAACGGCCGATCACCCGTGCGGTGCAGGGTGACCGTGACTGTCAGCTCAGCTCCGGGTTGCGGCAACCGCATCGTGTAGTCGCCGTCGACCGGATAGAACGGTGAGACGTAGAACAGCTTCTCGGTTCGGGCGTTGCCCCGGTCATCGGTCGACAGCAGGTAACTGTGTCGGCCGCCGTAGGTGTTGCGAACCTCGGCCACGGTGTGCGCAAGCTGGCCGTCCCGGTCGTAGCAATAGAAGACCGACAGCGGGTTGAAGACGTAGCCGAGCACCCGGGGGTTGGCCAGCATCAGAACCTTCGCCGGTCGGGCGACCCCGTGCCCGGCCAGGAACGCGTTCACGTTGGCGCGCAGGCTGTACTCGGGTTCGCCGAGGTGGTCGGCGGCGGAGAACCGGCACAGCCACCGCAGTCCCCGGGGCAGTTCGGGCACCTGGTCGAGGTCGATGAGCCAGGTGCTGCTGCGCTGCTCGAAGCCGTGCTCCAGCGGGTCCCTTCGGCGGTGGCTGATCCGAGCGTCATAGCGGGCCGGGGTAATCGGTGTCGCCTCGTCAGCCGGCGTCACGGGTTGGACCGGCGACTCCGTCACCAATGCGACCCGAGGCTCAGTGCCGCCTCGACTCCGGAGCGGCAGCCGTCCTCGTGAAAGCCCCAGCCGTGGTAGGCGCCGGCGAAGGCGACGGTGCCGTCGTTGAGCGCCGGCAATCCTGCCTGGGCGGCGACCGATTCGGGCGTGAAGATGGGGTGCTCGTACAGCATCCGGTCCAGCACCTTCTCCGGCGCCACGGCACCCTCGTCGTTGAGCGTGACCAGGTAACGGGTGCGCGAGTTGAGCCGTTGCAGCCGGTTCATGTCGTAGGTGACATGGACCTTGGACGCGGACGCCTCGCACGAGGGCAGGAAGTAGTTCCAGGACGAGTGGGTGCGCTTGGCCCGCGGCAGCACCGAGGTGTCGCTGTGCAATGAGGTCGGATTGAGCGAGTACTCGATCGCGGCCAGCGTGTCGCGCTCCGCGGCGGTCGGATCGGTGAGCAGCGTCAAGGCCTGGTGCGGATGGGTCGCGATCACGATTGAGTCGAACCTGGCGACCTGATCGGCATCGTCGCGGACCTCGACGCCCGAGCCGGTTCTGGTCACCGCCCGCACCGGCGTGGTCGTCTGCACGGCCGAGAGCTGTTTGGCCGCTCGCTCGACATAGCTCGCCGACCCGCCGACCACGGTGCGCCACTGCGGTGTACCGGTGACCGACAGCATCCCGTGGTTGGACAGGAACTCGAACAGGTACCGGGCCGGGTAGCGACCGGCAAGCTCGGGGGAGCAGGACCATACCGCCGAGATCAGCGGGGTCACGAAGTGCAGCCGGAAGTAGCTGCTGAACCTGCCCCGCGCGAGGAAGTCGTCCATGCTCTCCTGCGGACCGGTCTGCTGCAGGCCGGGAGGAGTTTCTGCGAGCAGTGCTCGCGCCTGCCGGTGGAACCTCAGCACCTCGGTCAGCAGGTACAGGTAACGCGGATTGGCGGCGTTCCGGACGGACGGGAACAGACCGCCCAAGCCCCGGGCGCCGGCGTACTCCAGCCCGCAGCCGCCGCAACTGACGGACATGCTCATCTCGGATTCCTGCGTCGCGACGCCGAGTTCGGTGAACAGCCGCAGCAGGTTGGGGTACGTCCGCTCGTTGTGCACGATGAACCCGGTGTCGACGCTGACGGACTGCCCGTCGTCGTCCAGAAGCTCGTGGGTGTGGGCGTGGCCGCCGAGGCGAGAATCAGCCTCGTACAGCGTCACATCCGCATGCTGGGAAAGGATGTAGCCAGCGGTCAGCCCGGCTACGCCGCCGCCGACCACTGCGATACGGCGTCGGCTCATTTTTAGCCTTCCGTGCAGGGGAAGTCCCTATCGGTAGGTCAATCGGGTGGGAGCCCGCAGGACCTCGTGGATGAAATTCGGAGCGTCGGTCCATCCGGATGGCACGTAGTCCGGCAGCACGGTGGCGAGGACGAACTGGGCAGCCAGGTCGTGCCAGAGCGCGGGCCGACGCAGCATCGGATGCCCTTCCCCAGTTATGTCGACCAAACTGACCGGAACGTGAGCGGCTTCCAACCGGCTTGCGAAGGCGGCCGTGCCGCGCGGGCTCGTCATCCGGTCGGCGGTGCCGTGCGCCAGCAGCACCCGGCGGCCGGCCAGCTGGTCGACCGGCTCGCCCGCGGGCAGCCACGGCGCCAGGCCCACCACCCCGCGCACCCCGGTATGGCCGCCCACCCGCAGGGCGGTGCGACCGCCCATCGAGTGCCCGACCAAGCCGATGGGACGCGGCCCGAACCGGTCGGTCAACTGCGACAACGCCCATTCCGCGTCCCGCACCGGAGCCGGCACACCGCCGCGCGCGTTCCAGCCCCTGGCGCCATAGCGCAGCCGTGCCACCGCGACCCGGCCCTGACCCAACTGCCGGATTCGGTGGGCGAACGGGACCATCCGCAGCACCGCGAGCTGGCGGCCGCGTACCGGATCGATGCTCACCTCCCGGCCGCCGTGCAGCACGAGCACGACGGCCTCGGGGAAGCCGCGGCCCGCGGAAACGGAAAGGTGGGGGCGGTAGTCGGTCATGCTCGACACCGTACTTACGCGGGGTTGACGCCCCATGCGCCGGCTGACACGCCAGCCGTCGCGGACACGGTTGGGGTGATGCGGGCGCGTCCCGCTAGGTTTGTGTGGTGGATACCCGAACTGGACTGCCGGTCGTGGGCATGGTGGGCGCCGGGCAACTGGCCCGCATGACCCACCAGGCAGCGATTCCCCTCGGCCAGTCCCTCCGGCTGCTGGCGGATTCCCCCGACGACGGCGCCGCGATGGTGGCCTCGGACGTGCAGCTCGGCGACTACCGCTCACTGGCGGACCTGCGCCGGTTTGCGGCCGGCTGCGACGTCGTCACGTTCGACCACGAGCACGTGCCGGGCGAGCACATCCGGGCGCTGGCCGGTGACGGTGTGACCATCCTGCCGAGCGCGGACGCGCTGCTGTACGCACAGGACAAGGCCGCGATGCGCTTCCGGCTCGGGAGCCTCGGGCTGCCCGGGCCCGCGTGGCGAGATCTGTCGGTGGAAGCGGACCCGACCGCGGCGCTGGCTGAGTTCGGCGAGCGGACCGGCTGGCCGCTCGTTCTGAAGGCCATCACCGGGGGGTACGACGGCAAGGGCGTGTGGATGGTCGACTCGCTCGCCGATGCGCAACCGCTACTGGCGTCGGACACCCCGCTGCTGGCGGAAGCGAAGGCCGACATCGACTTCGAGATCGCGGCGGTCGTCGCCCGCTCGCCGTTCGGGCAGGGCGCGGCCTGGCCGGTGGTCGAGACCGTGCAGGAACAGGGCATCTGCACCGAGGTGATCGCTCCCGCCCCACGGCTGACGGCTGAGCAGGCTGACGGCGCCCAGGAGCTCGCGCTGCGGATTGCCCGGGAGTTGGGCGTGGTCGGGGTGCTGGCCGTGGAGCTGTTCGTGGAACGGTCCGGCGCGCTGCTGGTCAACGAGCTCGCGATGCGCCCGCACAACTCCGGGCACTGGACGATCGAGGGCTCACGCACCTCACAGTTCGAGCAGCACCTGCGCGCCGTCCTCGACTATCCCCTTGGTGTGACGACTCAAACGGCGCCGGTGGTGGTCATGGCCAACGTGCTCGGCGGCCCGGACGACACGGCGCCGGCCCTGGACGAGCGGGTGCACCACCTGATGGCCAAGTGGCCCGATGTCAAGATCCACCTGTACGGCAAGGAATTTCGGCCCGGGCGCAAGGTGGGTCACGTGACGGCGTTGGGCGAGGACGTGTCGGCGGTGCGGGCGCGGGCCCGGGCCGCGGCCGACTACCTGTCGCTGGGCGACCGGGCGGAGGTGGACGCGCATGAGTGACCAGCCCGAGAACGCCCGACCTGGTGTCACGCCTCCCGAGGTCGGCGTGACTCCGCCCGATGACACGCCTCCCAAGGTCGGCGTGATTATGGGCAGTGACTCCGACTTCGGGGTGATGGGAGCCGCCGCCGAGGCGCTCGCCGAGTTCGGGGTGCGCTGCGAGGTCCGGGTCGTCTCGGCGCACCGGACCCCCGAGGGAATGATGTCGTACGCGCGTGCCGCCGCCGGCCGGGGCCTGAAGGTGATCATCGCCGGTGCCGGCGGTGCCGCGCACCTTCCTGGCATGGTCGCCGCGCTCACGCCGCTGCCGGTGATCGGCGTCCCGGTGCCGCTGAAGTACCTGGACGGCATGGACTCGCTGCTGTCCATCGTCCAGATGCCCGCCGGCGTGCCGGTGGCCACCGTGTCCATCGGCGGCGCCCGCAATGCCGGGCTGCTGGCCGTGCGGATGCTCGCCGCGCACGACGTCGAGCTGCTGCGGCGCGTCGAGGCATTCCAGGCAGACCTCGCTGAGACGGCGCTCAGCAAGGACCGGGAACTGTCAGAGAAGATCCGTACGCTCGGCTGGTGAGCACCCCGCGCAAGGCCGGCCGTCTGCATTCGGTGTGGGTGCGAGCCGGCCGGTCCCGAGTGCTGGCCAGCCGGCGCCGCTGGGTGAGCATGCTGGTGGTGGCGGTGCTGCTGATCGCCGCCGGCGTCAGCCTGGCCGTCCGCAGTCGCAGCCCCAGGGTGGACGTCACGGCACACTTCGTTACCGGCACACCGGAACCGGGCGGCGCCCCGGTGCGGCTGGACACCTCTCTCTACCTGCCCGCGTCCACGCCCGCCCCCGCCGTCCTGCTCGCGCACGGCTTCGGTGGATCGAAGGGCGATCTGGACGCGCAGGCTCGCGCGCTGGCCCAGGCCGGGTACGTCGTGCTGGCCTACACCGCCAGGGGCTTCGGCGCTTCCGGCGGCCTCATCCATCTGGACTCCCGGCGGTACGAGGTGGCCGACGGCTCCCGGCTGCTCGACTTCCTGCAGGCCCGTCCCGAGGTGGCGAAGTCCGGTGGCCGTCCGGTGCTCGGCGTGGCCGGTTCGTCCTATGGCGGGGCGCTGGCGCTGATGCTGGCCGCGACCGACCACCGGATCGGCGCGGTCGCCGCCGACATCACCTGGCACAGCCTGTCCAGCGCGCTCTTTCCCAATTCGGTCGTCCCCAGCGAGGCAACTGCGAACGGAGCCGGTCAGGACGGGTGGGCCGCCGACGCGGCAGGAGCGGTCCAGCCCGGCGGGGTGTTCAAGCGCCTCTGGGCCGGTTACCTCTTCTCCGCAGGCTTCACCGCCGGTGGTCCGGCCGCCTCCTCGGCGCAGGGCGCGGCTGATCCCCCCGGCCCCGACAGTGACAGCCCGGCCTGCGGCAGATTCGCCGCCCAGCTGTGCTCGCTCTACCAGCAGGCGGCTTCCGGCCAGGGCCTGGATGCCGCGTTCGCCCGGCTGCTCGCGGACTCGAGCCCGGCCTCGGTGCTGGATCACCTGCGCGCGCCCACGCTGCTTACCCAGGGCGAGCACGACTCGCTGTTTCCGCTGAGCGAGGCCGACGCGAATGCCCGCCAGCTCGCGGCGGCCGGCGCGCCGGTGCAGGTCCGCTGGCGCTCCGGTGGCCACGACGCCCCGAGCGCTGATGACGATGTTGCCGGCTGGCAAAGGGCATTCTTCGATCAGCGGTTGCGCGGAAAGGCCGGTGCCGGGGCGGACTTCACGCTGTCGCAGCCGGGTGCCGGGATCTCGTCCACCAGCGGTCGTACCGTGGACACCACTCTGCGGGCTGGGGGTGGGTACCCGGGCGCCGGTAGCGCCCGCTTCGCGACCACGGACTTTCCGCTGCGAGGCGCTGCGCAGCGGATCAGCGCTCCGGCCGGTGGCGCTCCGGCTGCGGTGACCAGCATTCCGGCACTGGGTGATCTGCTCGGCGCGGCGAGCGCGGCCGGCGTCGGCGGCACGGCGGCACTGTCCCGGTTGCCCGGTCAGACCGCGATATTCAGCACCGACCGGCTGACCGCGCCGAAGCTGATCACCGGCCCGTCCAAGGTGTCGCTGACGGTGACGGCAGGCAGCACCGGCCGGGTCACGCTGTTCGTGGGCCTGCACGATGTCGGCCCGGACGGTGCCGACACGCTGCCGCAGGGCCTGGTGTCACCGGTGCTGGTGACCGGCCGCCCGGGCCAGATCCACGCCGTCACCGTGCAGTTGCCCTGGATCGTGGCGCAGGTACCGTCCGGTCATCGGCTGGCGGTCGAGGTGTCCACCACAGACTTCAGCTACCAGTTGCCCACCGCCGCCGACACCTACCGGGTCGCGCTCGCCGGGGGTGCTCAGCCCCTGTCGGTGTCCTCGGTGCCGGTCAAGGTGATCCGGACCGGGGGAGCGTGGGGCTGGGTGATCACGGCCCTCGTCGTGGTGCTGCTCTGCCTCGGCTATGGGCTCTGGCGCTCGCGTGGCCGCCGGGCCACGAAGGCCGATCGCGCGCTGACCGACGTTCCGATCGTGGTGACCGATCTGGCGAAGGTGTATTCGGACGGCTACCGCGCGGTCGACGGCGTCAGCTTCCGGGTGGAGCGTGGCCAGGTCCTGGGACTGCTCGGCCCGAACGGGGCGGGCAAGACGACCACGCTCCGGGTGCTGATGGGGCTCATCATGCCGACGTCGGGCTCGATCCGGGTGTTCGGCGAAGAGATCGTTCCCGGTGCCCCGGTGCTGGCCAGGCTGGGAGCGTTCGTCGAGGGTCCCGGGTTCCTGCCGCACCTCACGGGCCGGGAGAACCTGCGGCTGTACTGGGCAGCATCGGGCCGTCCGGTCGAGGCCGCGCAGTTCGACACGGTGCTGGAGATTGCCGGCCTCGGGAACTCCCTGAACCGCAGGGTGAAGACGTACAGCCACGGCATGGAGCAGCGGCTGGCGATCGCGCAGGCCATGCTCGGCCTGCCGGAGGTGCTGGTGCTGGACGAGCCGACCAATGGAGACGAGCCGACCAATGGACTGGACCCGCCGCAGATCGCCGAGATGCGGGTGGTGCTCGGCCGGTATGCCGCCACCGGGCGCACGGTCATCGTGTCCTCGCACCTGCTGGCCGAGGTGGAGCAGACCTGCACCCACGTCGTGGTGATGCACCGGGGACGGCTGGTGGCGGCGGGTTCGGTCGCCGAGGTCGCCGGTGCCGGTTCCACCCAGCTGGCGGTCGAGAACCCCGCCCGGGCCGGCGCGGTACTGGCCGCGGCCGGTATCTCAGCCAGGGCGGTGCCTGCCCGGCGCGCTCTGGAAGACGTCTTCCTCGACCTGATCGGCGAGCGTAATGATTCCTGACAAGCAGTTGCCCATCACCGGGGCGGACGACTCCGAGCGGATCGCCGCGACCCGCCGCGGGATGCACGACCGACTGGCCAGCCTGCCCATGCTCGGGCCGGACGACGCCCGGCCGCGGTTCGACTCCGGCGACACCATGCCGCTGCGGGTCGAGTTCGTCCGCCAGCTGAAACGCCGCCGGACGCAACTGGTGGCACTGCTGCTGTTGTTGCTGCCGCTGATCATGGCACTGGCGTTCAAGGTCGGCGGCTCCGGCGGCAACGACCGGGGCGGCGCGGCGCTGGTTGGGTTGGCCACCGAAGGCGCGGGCAACTTCGCGCTGTTCACCGAGTTCGCGGCCGTCGGGTTCCTGCTGGTGGTGCTCGTCGCGATGTTCTGCGGTGACACCATCGCCAGCGAGGCGAGCTGGTCGTCCCTGCGCTACCTGCTCGCCATGCCCATCCCACGCGCCCGTTTGCTGAGGCAGAAGTTGCTCGTCGCGTTGGCGTTCTGCTTCGGGGTGAACCTGCTGCTGCCTGCCTGGGCGTACGTCCTCGGCGGAGTGTTCTTCGGCTGGGGTCCCGCCAAGTCGCCGTTCGGTGGCAGCTTCTCCTACTCCGACACGGCCCAGCGAATGGTCATCGTGGTGGTCTACGCCTCGTTGCAGGCACTCGTGGTGGCAGGCCTGGCGTTCCTGCTCAGCGTGCTCACCGACGCGCCGCTGGCCGCGGTCGGAGGTGCCACGTTCCTGGTCGTGGTGTCGAACATCCTGGACTCCATCACCGCGCTGGACCCGTACCGGATGGTGCTGCCGACGCACTTCCAGTATTCCTGGCTGGACGCCCTGACACCCAGCATCAGCTGGCAGGACATGATCCGCGGAACGGCGCTCGCGGCGATCTACAGTGCGATCTTCTTCACCGCGGCCTGGACCAGGTTCGCCCGCAAGGACATCACCAGCTGACGCGGGCGTGACCAGCTGACGCGGCACCGCCGGCTCAGTCCTCGTTCTCGCGCAGGGTGATGAGGTAGGCCCGTTCGCGGGCCCGGTCCAGCAGGTCGCCCAGGGTCGCGTCGTAGTCCGGCGACAGGTTGGCCACCGTGCCGACCGGGCGCTGCTCGAGCACCGTGTACGAGCCGTCAGCCAGCGGTTGGCGCAGCTCCACCGACACGACCGTGTCCTCGCCGACGGTGTGGTGGGCCGCCTTCCAGACCGCCGGGCCGGCCGGTGGCAACGGGCGCGCCGCCTTGCGGCCCGACAGCGCCGAGGGCAGCAGCACCGCCACGCAGGCCACGGCGAGCACGACCAGGAACAACACGACCAGGTCGGCGGCCAGCATCTACTTCGCCGGCTGGGTCAGCGGCAGACCGGTTCCCGAGCCCGGCGCGAAGACGGTGACGCCCTGCGGGAGCGCCTTGAGAATGTCGATCTGCGAGCACGCCGGGCAGGCGTTGTAGCCTTTCTGCTTCTCCTCGTTCGCCTGGGCGTCCAGCTGGGCCTGCTTCACCTTCGCCTGACTCTGCGACACGTTGGCGTACTGCGCCTGGGCCTGGTCGATGGCCTCCTGCACATTCTGCGGCAGCGTGATCTTGGACAGGTTGAACCGGACGTTGGTGAGGTAGTGCCCGCCGAGCGAGCTGGTGAAGTCGGTCTCCAGGCTCGAGGCGATGGTCTGCTCCACCTTCGCGAGGTTGACGTTGCCCTTGCCCGCCAGCTTGCTGGTGTCGACCGGAGTGCTGGTGTTCTGCACCAGGGCACAGCTGGGCAGCAGGTCCGAACACCGGTAGTTGCCGATGCTGATCCGCAGGTCGTTGTTCACGACGCGCGACACGATCGCGTCCAGGAAGCTGTTGAAACCCTCGTCGCCCTCCCAGGCGTAGCGGTACGTCGCGTCGTTGCCCTGGAACTTGCGGGTGCCGTAGGCATTGTCGAACGACTTGAGGGTGTCGTGGTCGAGGTTCAGGTTGAAGTACACGGTTCCCTGGGTACCGACCTCGATGCCGTCGGCGGTCGGCACCTGCACCACCTCGACGCCGGTGCGCTTGGAGTCGCCCGTCGCGTCGATCGCGTAGAACCGCTGCGATGACGGGTAGTCGTGCTGGCTGGCGTAGAAGCCGACGAACCGCATGCCGCTGGACGGGTCGAACACCGTCTTGATCTTGGTGTTCGACAGCGGGCCACCGTTGCGGATCACCGCGACGTGACCGCCGTCAGTCTTCGCCCAGCCGCCGAAGAGCTCGCAGAGGCCGACGATGAGCGCCAGGATCACGAAGAATGCGATCACCACGTTGATGATACGGAGGGCGGGGCGGCGCCTGCGGTTGACGATTTCGGACACGCTCGGCGGGTGGTGAGTGGTTGATTCGGGCAACTCGGGCTCCTGGACGTGGGTACGGCCCGCCTGTCGTGCGGACAGCGAACCATACCCACCTCACACGCGCTGAGCACCGAGAACTTGCCAAGCAAGCAGAAATCGAAGCGGCGGTTACGGGCGGCCCAGTGCCCGGTAGTGCCAGCCGGCGTCACGCCACTGCGAGGGGACGAGCACATTACGGCCGTCCACCAGGTTGCGCTGGGCGACGAGCGAGCCCACCGTCACGGGGTCCATGGCCCGGAACACCTGCCACTCGGTGAGCAGCATGACCAGGTCGACGCCCCGCAGCGCGTCGTCGAGGGAGGCCGCATACGTCAGCTCGGGGTGCACTCGCGCGGCGCTGGCGTTGGCCTCGGGGTCATAGACCTGGACGGTGGCGCCGCGCCGGCCGACCGCCGCGGCCACGTCCAGGGCGGGGGAGTCACGGACGTCGTCGGAGTCGGGCTTGAAGGCAGCACCCAGCACGGCCACCTTGGTGCCCCGGTAGCTGCCGTCGAGCAGGTCGAGGCCGAGTTCGACGGTGCGGGCCCGGCGGCGCAGGTTGATCTCGTCCACGTCGCGCAGGAACGACACCGCCTGGTCCACGCCCAGCTCGCCGGCCCGCGCGATGAACGCCCGGATGTCCTTGGGCAGGCAGCCGCCACCGAAGCCGAGGCCGGCGTTGAGAAAGCGCCGTCCGATGCGGGCGTCGTGGCCGATCGCGTCGGCGAGCTGGGTGACGTCGGCGCCGGTCGCCTCGCAGACCTCCGCCATCGCGTTGATGAAGCTGATCTTGGTGGCCAGGAAGGAGTTCGCGGCGACCTTCACCAGTTCAGCGGTGGCGTAGTCGGTGACGATGACCGGGGTGCCGGTGGCGATGACGGGCTCGAAGGCGGTCCGGATGGTCTGCTCGGCCCACTCGCTCCGCACCCCGAAGACCAGCCGGTCGGGCCGCAGGGTGTCCTCGACCGCGAAGCCCTCGCGCAGGAACTCCGGGTTCCAGGCGAGCTCCACCTCTTTGTTGGGAGCCTCGTCGGCGAGCAGCTTCGCCAGCCGCGCCGCGGTGCCGGCCGGCACGGTCGACTTGCCGACGACCAGCGCCCGGCGGGTGAGGTGCGCAGCCAGTGATCGGAACGCCGCGTCCACATAGGTGAGGTCGGCGGCGTACTGCCCCTTCTTCTGCGGCGTTCCCACGCACACGAAGTGGACGTCGGCGAACTCGGCGACCTCGGCGTAGTCGGTGGTGAACCGCAGCCTGCCCGAGTCGATGTGTTTGCCCAGCAGTTCCGGGAGTCCTGGCTCGAAGAACGGGATCTTTCCGGCCCTGAGCGATTCGATCTTGGCCTCATCGACATCAAGTCCGATGACGTCGTAGCCGAGTTCGACCATGCACACCGCATGGGTGGCGCCGAGGTAGCCGGTGCCGATCACCGACAGGCGGGGGCGCTGCGTCATATGCGTTTCTCCAGGCTGAGGAGGATTCGATAGTGCCGTTCCAGGCTATCGTGTGCCGATTTCCCGGCTGAGCCGTCGTCGTCCGGCCGGCGTCGACGTGACGATTCGCGCATGAGATTGCGTTCGCGATACCCATGAGTAACGCTTATCTTCATGGCCCTGAAATCTGACTTCGACACGTACCGGCTCACTGACGAGCACGCCATGATCCGGGACGCGGTGCGTTCGCTGGCCGAGGACAAGATCGCGCCCCGCGCGGCAGAGATCGACCGGACGGCACAGTTTCCCTACGACGTCCTCGAGGCGCTCACCCGCGCCGGCTTCCACGCGACGCACATCCCCGAGGAGTACGGCGGTGTCGGGGCCGACTCGCTGGCCACCGCGATCGTCATCGAAGAGGTTGCCCGGGTGTGCGCCTCGTCCTCGCTGATTCCGGCGGTGAACAAGCTCGGCACGATGCCGGTGATCCTGTCCGGCTCCGAGGAGCTCAAGAAGCAGGTACTGCCAGAGGTCGCCTCCGGTGAGGCGATGTTCTCCTATGCCCTGTCCGAGCGCGAGGCCGGTTCGGACGCCGCCGCGATGCGGACGCGGGCTCTCTTCGACGGTGATCACTGGGTGCTGAACGGGACGAAGTGCTGGATCAGCAACGCGGGCGTGTCGAGCCACTACACGGTGATGGCGGTGACCGATCCGTCGAAGGGGTCGCGCGGTATCTCGGCGTTCGTCGTGCACAAGGACGATCCTGGTTTCTCGGTCGGCCACCACGAGCGCAAGCTGGGCATCAAGGGTTCGCCGACGTGTGAGATCTATCTGGAGAACTGCACGATTCCCGTGAACCGGATCGTCGGCGAGCCGGGAACCGGTTTCAAGACCGCGCTGACCACGCTCGACCACACCCGGCTGACCATCGGCGCGCAGGCGCTCGGCATCGCGCAGGGTGCCATCGACGCCTCGATCGCGTACATGAAGACCCGGCAGCAGTTCGGCAAGCCGATCGGGGACTTCCAGGGACTGCAGTTCATGCTCGCCGACATGGTGATGCAGACCGAGGCCGCCCGGCAGTTGATCTACGCTGCCGCGGCGAAGGCCGAGCGTGCCGAGCCGGGCCTGACCTGGTACTCGGCCGCAGCGAAGGCTTTCGCCTCGGACGTCGCGATGAGGGTGACCACGGACGCGGTGCAGATCTTCGGCGGTGCCGGCTACACCGAGGACTTCCCGGTGGAACGGATGATGCGCGACGCCAAGATCACCCAGATCTATGAGGGAACGAACCAGATCAACCGGATGGTCATCGCCCGCCAGCTCCTGAAGTAGCTCGTTGGGTCCGGATTTGCGGTTTTTTTATTCGGGTTCCAGGCTAGATGGCATCCCGACCTCCTACTTTCGACCTCGGCATACGACGGCAGGCATCGGCAGCCGAGGTGTATGCCCGAGCGGCGCGTCGCGCGCCGTTCATCCGTTGCCGCAGGATGCCGCTCGGACAGGCCCAGCACCCACGCGCCGCGGGTCAAGTGGATAACCGCGCCGCTAGAGCCGCACCGTCCTCGACGTTCATCATCACCGAATACGTTAGATAGAATGCTGCTTAAAGGTGCTAAGCTGCATTCTAAGGAGGTTCAATCTTGACTCGTCGAGCTATCGCGGTGACCCGAGCCTCGCACGAGGCACTGAGGCTGTTGGGCGCCCAGATCAAGCAGGCGCGCCACGCGCAAGGCTGGACCCAGACCGATCTGGCCTCCCGGATCGGGATCACACAGAAGACGATGCACGCTATCGAGACGGGCTCGCCGACGGTCTCAATCGGGTCTGTGTTCAACGCGGCGTTCACCGTGGGCGTCAACCTGTTCGGACTTGAGGGGACAGACCTCGCTCGCGCCCGCCGGCAGGGCGAGGACACGCTGGCGCTCCTGCCTGCACGCGTGCGTAAGCCGGTGACGAAGGACGATGCGGATGACTTCGCCTTCTGACGCTTTCGTCTGGGCATGGCTCCCGGAGGCGACCGAGCCGGTGGTGGCCGGGCGCATCTCCAGGCTCGGCAACGAGTACCGGTTCGGCTACGGCGACAGCTACCTCGCGCGACCAGATGCCATCAGCCTGTACGAGCCCGATCTGCCGCTGCGGCGCGGCTGGATCGACCCGCCCGAGGGCCAGACGATGGCGGGCACCCTGTGGGACGCCAGCCCCGACTCGTGGGGGCAGCGGGTCATCATCGCGCGTCTGACAGGGACCCTGGGCCCAGCCGCGAACAACGTCGAACTGGACAAGCTCACCTATCTGCTGGAGTCCGGGTCGAACCGGATCGGAGCGTTGGACTTCCAGTCGAGCCCGGACGTGTACGTGCCTCGCGAGGACGGCGCCAGCCTCGATCAGCTGCACGCGGCTGCCCTGGCGCTGGACGAGGGTGAGCTGAGCCCGTCGCTGGCCGCGGCGCTGGTGCACGGAACGTCGGTCGGCGGCGCTCGCCCCAAGGTCACTCTGACCGACGGTGACCGGCACCTGATCGCAAAGTTCAGCCGCTCGGCAGACACCTTCCCGATGGTCAAAGCCGAAGCCGCCGGGATGGACCTGGCCCGTCGGGTCGGGATCGAGGTACCCCCAACACAGTTGATCACTTCGCTGGGCCGGGAGGTGCTGCTGGTCGAGCGCTTCGATCGGCCCGGCGGCGGCCGGCGGCGCATGATGATCTCCGGGCTGACGATGCTCGGCTTCGGCGACTTCCTCGGCGCTCGGTATTCCTCCTACCCTGACCTGCTGGACGTGCTCCATCAGCGCGTTGCCAAGGGCGCGAACCTGAACAGGGTGATGTTCGAACGGATCGTGTTCAACATCGCGATCGGCAACAGCGACGACCACGCACGCAACCACGCCGCGTTCTGGAACGGGACGAATCTCGAGCTGACCCCTGCCTACGACCTGGCGCCGCAGCCGCGGTCGGGGACAGAAGAACGGCAGGCCATGGACATCGGCCGCGACGGCAGCCGCAACGCGCAGTTCGCGGTGTGCGTCGAGGCCGCCAAGGACTACGGACTGACCCGAAAACAGGCACGCGACATCATCGATCGCCAGGGGAGCACGATACGTGACAGCTGGGATGAGGTCGCCGAATTCGCCCGGATGACGACCCTGGAGAAGGACGGCTTGTTCAGTCGGCAGATCCTCAACCCGTACGCGTCATGGGGGTATGAGCCCCGCATCCACCAGGTGCCGGCGACCGCGCCGGTCCCGGGTGACGACGGCCAAGACGCCGATCAGTGATGTAGCGGGACGAAGCGCCAACGGCGGCGGACGGTTCGTGAGCCAGACACAGCCCAGCCGCCGATCTTGTGACCTAACGCGCTGCTCACCCGCTTGATCGAAGAGTGCATCGAGACAACTGCGCAACGCGGATGCCCGGGATGAATGTGCGAGCTTGCCGGACCCTGAGCCGCCTCCATTCGAATAGGGACACACCCAGTTACAGCCGATCAGCAGGTCGGGAGGTGAGCGCCCGCAGCTGTTCGGCGTCGCGCGGCAGTTTCTGTACGTAGGTGCGTTGGGTGGTGGCTGGGTCGGCGTGGCCGAGCGATGCCTGCACCGCATGCAGTTCCAGGCCGTAACCGCCGCGGGTGGTCGGGGCGAGGCTGTAGGTGGCGTAGGCGTGCCGGGTCCAGGGGAAGGTCCAGGTGTCTTTCCAGCCGCAGGCCCGGGCGGCGTCGGTGGCCAGGTGGGACAGCTTGTCGGCCCGGTTCGTGATGCCTGGCAGCGGCGGGAACAGCCATTCGGAGTATTAACCCCGCCACCTCCGAGCGTCGATGATGAGGCTGCGAGCGTTGTCCTCGCCGACCGCCCACAGGTCGGCGACCCGCGGCTTGTGGTTCTTCGGCAGGCGGGTGGCTGGCCAGGGGCGGTCGCGGTCGAGCTGTGCGCCGATGGCGACGGTGAGCTGGTCCGGGTCGAGGTCGTCGGCTCGCAGCGCGGCCAGTTCCATGATGCGGGCGCCGCAGTGGAAGGCGAGCAGGACGAGCCGACGGCGTTCCGGGTCTGCCGACGGCGACGTCCGGCACAGCGGGCGGCAGAGCAGCGGGCGGCGGAGCGACTACCGGCGGAGCGGCGGTGACCGTGATCCACAGGGTGGAGGACGCGGCCACCCCGTTGACATCGCGGACGGTGCAGATCCGTGGGTCCGCGCCCATGACAAGGCTGGGTGGCCACCCACTGGCGGTGGCCACCCAGCCGTGTGAGCGAATCTCGTCGGAACTACCGAACGTTGCCATACGTCCAGGGGGTGTTGGCCGGGGTCAGCTTGTAGCGCAGGGCGATGGTGTCGTCCTCGCTCCAGGCCAGGCTGGTCGGGTCCTGCCGGACCAGGCCGATGGTGATCGGCACGGTGGCCCCATCGGCGGCCCCCGCGCTGGTCAGCGAGCTCCGCGGAATCACCAGCTCGATGCGTCCCGTGGTGGTGTCCCACTGCGGCGCGATGACCGAGGTGATCGACGAGTCAGCGGTCCAGGTGCTACCGGAGGCATGGAAGCGCGAGTAGTTGGCCGAGTCCGACCACCGACCCACCATGTACGCCGCCGGACGCAGGAGCGCCTTGCCGTACATCGCCGTGCTGGATGTCGGCGTCGAGGTGTCGCCCGAGTAGTCCCCGGCGTAGACGTTCACCGCGAACTTCGAGGCGGCGTTGTACCCCGGCAGCGTGCCGCTGGAGTTGTCCACCCGGACGTAGATGTTGTTGTCGTCATTGGTGATCGCGACATTCTTGATGTCGGTGGTGGCGACCCCGCTGGCCGAGTTGCCGACCTGGGAGTTGAAGTAGGGAATCGGGTTCCACTGGGGCCAGTCCCCGGTCGTTCCGGAGTTGACGGTCAGCGCGGCGTGCGAACCGGCGTTGCTGATCGGCGCGTACACCCGGGTGTCGGCCTGGCCGGTGTAGGCCAGCGCCGCCAGGACGTACCAGGCTCCGGTGACCGATTCCACCATCGTGGATACGATCGGCTTCTGGCTGACGTTGGACACGGCCTCACCCGGAGGCATGTAACCGACCGCGGTCCGGCTGGCGTACCAGGTGAGCCGGGGCAGCGCCGCGGCCAGATTGCCGTTGTAGATGTAGTACATCGCGACGTACATGGTCATCTGCGGCCAGGACGGCTCGGCCGCACCCGCCTCGTTGCCGGCGGGGCTGTACGGCGAGCTGTAGTAGAAGTTGTCCCCGACATAGCGAGAGATGCCGTACGTGTCGTGCGTCAGCGTGGCCAGGATCTTGCTGATGTGTGACGCGGCCCGGCTGCTGCCTGGGTCCACCGCTCCCGAGACGAACAGCATGTCCGAGGACGAATCCACCGTGGTGCGCGCGGTGTTGTCGGAGTTGTCTGCCCGGTTGAAGTACGAGTCCGGGGAGTTCCACAGTCCGGCCGGTGAGTTCAGCGAGGATGTCTGCAGCGCGGTGGCGATGGAGCCCACCGTGTTGCTCCAGTTGTCGGCGTCGGTGTTGTCACCCTTGCTCTGCGCAATGGCTTCGGCTGCCCAGAGGCCGGTGATGTAAAGCGCCTGGGTGAAGGTGTTGTACTCCTGGGTCTCCTCCCAGATCGAGGCGTCCTGCGGGCCGAGGCCGTTGCTGGCCAGATTGTTCTTCACGAAGTTGGCAGCGTTCTGGATCTGCGGCCATACCGCGTCGCGGAAGGCGTTGTCCCCGGTCTGCTGCCAGTGCCGGTACGCACCGACCAGGAAGATCCCGACGCTGTCCAGTTCCGGTTCGACGAAGCTGACGTGCTGGCCGGTCCAGCCGTCATAGGTCGTTCCGAATGAGCCGTTGGCGTACTGCACACCGGCCAGCCAGCGGAAGTACTTGTCGGCCTCGGCGTAGTGCCCGGCGGTGTCCATTGCCATTGCGGTCACAGCTGAATCCCGAACCCAGCTCTTGTAGCCGTACGCGATCGGGTTGGTGGCCGCCGGCCACACCCCGAGCACGGGGCTCTGGGACTGCTTCATGGTCACCAGCGCGCGGTCATAGGCCGTGGACAGTCCGGTGTCGGGAAAGTTGGACGTCACCCGCTTTCCGGCGTTGAGCCAGTTCGTATATGCCGTCGTGGTGTTGTTCAGCCAGTAATCACCGGTCTGGGCGCGGGCGGTGTCCGCGGCGGCCAGCGCGTTGGCATTGGTGGCGGCGATGGCAAGGTAGAACGACTGCGTGACCGTGGCGCCGGCGGCGACCGCGACCTGCTTGTTCATGGCCACGTCGACGTTCATGGCGCTCACGCTGCTGTTGTTCGTCAGCGTTCCGTTGTTGTCGAAGCTGTACCAGGGGGCTACCGATGTCGACGTCAGCGAGGACACCGTGTCGTCACCGACCTGGTGGCCGGTCGGCGCACCGCCCAGGGCGCCGAGCACGAGCTGGTACTGGCCGCTGGCCGACATGTCGATGACCTCGGCGTTGCGGGTCGCGTCCCAGGTGGCGCGCACGTTCTGGCCGGCCGCCCCGGTGTTGTTGAGGTGCAGCGCGTCGAGGACGTTCATGGTCACCGAGGAGGCGCCGAAGTTGCGCAGCCGGTACTGCACCACCATGAAGTGCTGGTTCGGCACGAACGCGTAGTCGCGGCCGATGGACACGCTGGTGGCGGTGCCGCTGTACGCCCCGTAGTCCGAGCGCAGCACGCCGCCGGAGTCCAGGTAACCGGTCGCGGCACCGAAGTTGTGCACCTGGTCGTACTTCACGGCGTGCGTCTCGTCGCGGAAGAAGCCGGTGTAGTCGTTGATCTGGTTCACGGCCGAGGACGCCGCCGCCCCGTTGGGGGAGTAGTGCAGCTCGCCGAGTCGGGGGCCGTACTGGGTGTTGCCGTCGGTCTGGGCCAGCTGCGGCGCCATCCACAGCCCGGTGGTGTCGCTCCAGTTGTTGGCGTACAGGCTGCGGGCGGTCTCGGTGGTCGGGGCGGTCGGAATGGCGGCGACGGCGACGGTCGAGCTCGTGACGACCACCGCGGTCACCGAGCCGGCCGCCAGGGCCAGCGCGGTGACTATCCGGGCGACGTGCCGGGGTCTTGTCATGGGTTCTCCTTACAACGGGGGTGGGAGCACGCGCGCCGGCAGACGGGGGAGAGGCTCCTTCGATGGCCTGCGCAGCGGGTACGAGGGCGAGTTTGTACCCCATTGGTTTCAAAGGTCAAGCAATTCAGCACAGAATTTCCCGCGCAGGTCCCAGGCGTGTAACAACTTGGAAACCGATCCGGGCGGGTTGCTTGACTGACGAAATCAACCAGGCTTACGCTCGCGCTGTCGAATCAACCGGCAGACACCGTCAGACAGCGACCCGAGGATGTGCGATGACCCAGACCACCGCGAGCCCGGATGACACCGGGGCCGAGGTCCGGGCGTACAGCAGCAGGGAGCACCACCTCGGCGCGGTATTCGAGGCCGTGCTCACCCGCGGACCGCTGTCCCGCCGGGACGCCGCCCGGCTGACCGGTCTCTCGGCAGCCTCCGTCACCAAGCTGGTGAAGCCGATGATCAGCCATGGCTACCTGATCGAGAACGTCCGGGAAGCCGGGGTTCCCGGACGGCCGCAGATCCCGCTGCAGGTGGACGCCAGCCGCCACCACGCGGTCGGCATCAAGCTGATGGACGGCGAGATCGTCGGTGTGGTGGCGGACCTGCACGCCGAGGTGCAGTCCGCGCACCGGATGAAGTACCGCGACACCACGCCCGAAGGGGTCGTATCGGCCATCGACGAGATGACCGGGATCCTGCTGCAACGCACCCCGGTCAAGCGCGAGCGGTTGCTCGGCATCGGGATCGGTCTCGGCGGGCACGTCAACGGCGCGACCGGTGTTGTGGTCGAGTCGCCCTTCCTCGGCTGGCACGATGTTCCGCTCCGGCGGCTGGTGGTCGAGCGGATGAACCTGCCTGTGGTCATCGAGAACGACGTCAACACCCTTGCCGTGGCCGAGCAGTGGTTCGGGGCCGGCAGCAGCTTTCCCAGCTTCGCCCTGGTCACCATCGGCGTCGGCGTCGGCTGCGCGCTGGTGCTGGACGGCCAGTTGTGGCGCGGGGTGAGTGGCGCTGCCGGCGAGTTCGGGCACATGGTCGTCGACCCGGAAGGTCCGGAATGCCACTGCGGCAAAAGGGGATGCCTGGAGGCGGTGGTCGGTGACGCGGCCATTGCCGGGGCGATGTCGGCCGCGGCCGGCCGCCGGATCACCAAGGTTTCGCAGGTGGTGGCACGGGCTCACGCCGGTGACCTTGACGCTCAGCAGGTCTTCACCCAGGCCGGCCTCGCGCTGGGCCGCGCCATCGCCGCGCTGCTGAACCTGCTCAACCCGCCGCTGGTCATCCTCTCGGGTGAGGGAATCACCGCCTCCGACCTGTTCATCGACGCGCTGCGGGCCGAGCTGGACCGCGACGCGTTCTCGACCACCGCCGGTGACTGCACGGTCCTGGTCCGCCCGTTGCCGGACGAGACCTGGGCCCGCGGCGCCGCCGCCACGATGTTGCGACACGGGGTGCTCCGCTCGCTGAGCCGGCTCACCCAGCAAGTCCAGTCCTAGACCACTCCGACCACCCACCGATCCCAATTTCCTTACCGTCCGCACGCAGTACCTCTCGCAGTACCCGGTGGATCAGACCACCCACCGGCTCCGCACTCTCTTCAGGAGTAACCCATGGCTCGTCGTTCCACCAGGCCGCTCGGCACCACGATGCTCAGCACCGTCAGGCCGTCGCGCATGTCCAAGCTGCTGGGCTGCACTGCTGTCGCGGCCGTCGCCACCGTCGGGCTGCTGAGCGGTTGCTCGAGTTCCGGCTCGAGTTCTGGTTCCAGTTCCAAGAGCACCGGCAACGCCAGCAAGCCCGTCACCCTGACGTTCTGGGGCACGTACGGCAATGGCGGGAACAAGGCACAGACCGGTGCGCTGAGCCAGACCATCATTCCGGCCTTTGAAAAGGCCAACCCCAATATCACGATCAAGTACGTCGACATTCCGTATGACTCGCTGCTGCAGAAGCTGACCACCAGCGCGGCCGGCGGCGAGCTGCCCGACCTGGTCCGCTCCGACATCGGCTGGGTGCCGAAGTTCGCGGCACTGAAGGTGTTCGCACCGCTGGATCAGAAGATGCCCGACTTCTCCACCCTGTCCGCCGACACGTACCCCGGCAGCCTGGCGACCAACAAGTGGGGTGACCACTACTACGGCCTGCCGTTGGACACCAATACCCGGGTGCTCGTCTCGAACACCACGGCGTTGAAGTCGGCCGGTATCAGCGCACCGCCGGCCACCTTCGACGACCTCAAGGCAGACGCACCCAAGCTCGCGGCCAAGAAGATCTCGGTGTTCGCCGACAGCGGCCTGCAGGGCTGGAACGTCTACCCCTGGATCTGGTCGGCCGGTGGCGCTGTCACCAGCCCTGACCTGACCAAGGCCACCGGCTACCTGGACAGCCCGGCCAGCGTCGCGGGCGTGCAGCTGCTGGTCGACCTCTACAAGCAGGGTGCGGTGCCCAACCTGATCATCGGTAACAAGGGCGCCGTGCAGACCTCGGACGGCCTCCCCAAGGCCAACTACGCCAACATCCTTGAAGGACCGTGGATGTCGGCCATCTGGCAGGGCCAGTACCCCAAGTTCGCCCCGACGTACTCCCAGGTTCCGGCAGGCCCCGGCGGCTCCATCTCGGTGGTCGGCGGCGAGGACATCAACCTCACCACAGCCTCCAAGAACCCCGACGCCGCGATGAAGTTCATCAAGTTCACCCAGAGCGCGGACTACCAGATGGCGATGGCCAAGACCGGGCAGATGTCGGTGGTGAAGTCCCTGGATTTCCAGGAGGCCGCGGCGGTTCCTGCCTTCGCGCCGTACATCAAGCAGCTGCAGACGGCCAAGCCGCGGCCGTCCGTGCCGCAGGCCCCGGCCATCGACACCGCGTTGCAGAACGAGCTGACCAAGGCGTTCCAGGGCAGCGAGTCCGTGCAGCAGGCGCTCAGCAACGCGGCAAAGCAGATCGACCCGCTGCTGACGGCCACGCACTAGCCTGCACCGCTCGGACCATCTCCGTACCGCTGAAGGAATGGCGCTCGCACGATGACGCAATTGCTGGATGCCGCTGAGCCGCGGCTGACCACCACGGCCGGCGGAGTGCCCCGGGTGCGCCGCACCGCGCTTCGGCGCACCCGGTCCAACCTGACGGCCTATCTCTTTCTGGCGCCGGGATTCGTGCTCTTCCTCGCGCTGATCATCTACCCGATGGTCAAGGCGTTCCAGATGAGCTTCTACGACTGGAACGTCGTCGCCGGCTCGGTAAGCGAGTTCACCGGCTTCGCCAACTACGTCACGGCGTTCCACGACCCGATCTTCTGGCGGGCACTGGTGAACAGTGGCGTGTACATGGCATTCACCGTGCCGCCGCAGATAGTTCTCGGCCTGTTGGTGGCGATGCTGTTGAACAACCGGGCGCCCGGCCGGGCGGTGTTCCGGGTGCTGTTCTACCTTCCCGTGGTCACCGGCTGGGTGGTCGTATCGCTTTTGTTCCAATACCTGTTCGCCGACAGCGGCCTGGTCAACTGGATGCTGCACGACGTCACGCATGTCACCAGCCACAACGTCTCGTGGCTGTCCGGCCGCTGGACCGGCATGGTCGCCATTTCGGCGCTCGGCATCTGGAAGGGCGTCGGCTGGTCGATGATGATCTTCCTTGCGGCACTGCAGGGAGTGTCCAAGGAGCTCACCGAGTCGGCAGAGGTGGACGGCGCCAACGCCCGCCAGCGGTTCCGGGCCGTCACCCTGCCGGCGATCTGGCCGGCCGCGATGTTCGTGACCGTCATGCTGGTGATCGGCGGCTTCAACGTCTTCACCTCGGTGCTGCTGATGACCAACGGCGGCCCGGCCGACTCCACCCAGGTGCTGCTGACCTACATGTACTCCCAGGCCTTCACCAACCTGAACTTCGGCTATGGCTCGGCGATAGCCGTGCTGCTCACCGTGGGAGTGCTCATCCTGTCGCTGATCCAGCTGCGGGTGTTCCGAGTCGATTCCGAGGAGCTGGCGTGACCGCCGCCCTGAACAGCTCAACCCGAACACGTCGTGCAGACGGTTCGAACCGGCCGCGACGCGGCAGTTCCAACCGGCCGCGACGCGGCACGGGAGGACAGGGTTTTCGCTACCTGGTGCTCACCGTCGGCGCCCTCGTCATGGTGCTGCCGTTCCTGTACATGCTGTCGACGTCGTTCAAGAGCCAGACGTACGTGCTCACGATCCCGCCGCAGTTCATTCCACATCCGGCCACCGTGAGCAATTACCGCGAAGCGTGGACGTCCGACGGGTTCGCCCGGTACTTCGTCAACTCGATCATGGTGGCCGTCGCATCGACGGCGCTGTCGCTGCTGCTGAGCTCGATGATGGCGTTCGCCTTTGCCAGGTTCAGCTTTCCGGGTAAGGAGCTGCTGTTCAAGGTGCTGCTGCTCGGCCTGATGATCCCGGCGATGATGCTGATCATCCCGCAGTTCATCCTTGCCAAGTACCTGGGCCTGATCGATTCGCAGGCCGGCCTGGTGGTCTTCTACGTCGGCTCGTCGCTGTCGCTGAACACCTTCCTGCTGCGCGGGTTCTTCCAGGCGATACCGGCAGAACTCGAACAGGCCATGCAGATGGACGGCGCGGGCGCGTGGACCCGATACTGGCGGCTCATCCTGCCGCTGGCCAAACCCGCCCTGGCTACCGCCACCATCTTCACCTTCCTGGGCAGCTGGGACGAGTTCGTGTGGGCGCTCACCATCATCAACACGCCGTCCAAGCGCACGTTGCCGCTGGCGATCTCGCTGTTCCAGGGGCAGAACTCCACGCTGTGGGGGCTGGTGTTCGCCGCCGCCGTCATTGCCGTGGTTCCCGTCGTCGTTGTCTTCCTACTTTTCCAGAGGTATTTCGTGCAGGGACTCACCGCCGGCGCGGTCAAGGGATGACCGGGCTGACCGGCGACACGTCGACGGCAGCGACTCTGACCTCAGAGCTGCTCCCGACGCTCACCAGCTACCGGCCGGACCAACCGGTCGAGATCGAGGTCCGCGACCTACCCGGTCCCGCTACCCTGTCGCTCTGGCGGATGGGTGAGCTCGTAGCCGAACACCCCGTTCCCGCCGGCGGAACCGTCTCCCTGGGCGCCCTGGCGGCCGGTGGTTACGGCGTCGAACTGGCCGCGGCGGACGGGACGATCGCCCGGACCGCGGTCGAGGTGGTCGCCGACGCGCGCTCGGTGCTGCGCTACGGGTTCGTGGTGGACTTCCGTCCCGACCGGAACCCGGCGCCGGTTCAGGACAACCTGCGACGGCTGCACCTGACCGGAGTCCAGTTCTACGACTGGGCGTACCGGCACGCCGACCTGCTCGGTGGCGGCCCGCGGTACACCGACGCGCTGGGGCAACCGGTGTCCCTGGACACCGTCCGCGCGCTGATCGAGGCCTGCCATCGGGTCGGCTCGGACGCGCTCGGCTACGCCGCGGTGTACGCGGTCGGCCCGGACGAGTGGCCGAAGTGGCAGCACGACGCGCTGCTCACCGCGACCGGAAAGCCTTACGCGCTCGGGGACTTCCTGTTCATCCTCGATCCCGCGCGGCAGGACTGGCTCGAGCACTTCAGCGCGGACCTGACGGCCGCGACGGAGCAGGTAGGCTTCGACGGCTTCCACCTGGACCAGTACGGCTACCCCAAGCGTGCCCACCGGCCCGACGGTGAAGTGGTCGATGTGGCCGACAGCTTCCGGACTCTGATCGCCGCCGTCCGCGACGCGCTGCCGCAGTCGCGGCTGGTGTTCAACAACGTCAACGACTTTCCGACCTGGGCCACCGCGAGTTCGCCGCAGGACGCCGTGTACATCGAGGTCTGGCCACCGCAGGTCGGGCTCGAGCACCTCGCGCACGTCGCCACCCGAGCCCGCGCGGAAGCCGGTGGCAAGCCTGTCGTGATCGCCGCCTACCAGCATGTGTACGACACCGTCGAGGCCGAATCGGCCGATCGCGCCACGGCGTTCACCATGGCCACGCTCTGGTCGCACGGCGCATCACACCTGCTGTGCGGTGAAGCGGACCGGATCCTGGTGGACCCGTACTACGTGCGCAACCACCCGGTGTCCGACAGCACGGCCTCCTTGCTGCGGCGGTGGTACGACTTCGCGGTGGAGCATGGGGAGCTGCTCGGTCCAGGGGGCATCGACGACGTGACGGGCAGCTATGCCGGGTCCTACAACGACGATCTCGACGTCAGCTACCCGGCCGTTCCGGTAGCGAACCAGGCGCAGGCCGGGACGGTCTGGCGCCGGATCACCAGCGTCGGAAGGGCCGGAGCTGGCAGCGACCAGCTGGTGATGCACCTGATCAACCTGGGCGGTCAGGACGACACCCGGTGGGATGCGGCGCGCCACGAGCCGGACGATCCGGGTCCGGGCACGCTCCGCATCCGCCGGGTCGGCCCCGGCCTGCCGCGGGTCCGCTACGCCGATCCCGACCGGCAGTCGCGGCTGGTGGACGTCGAGGTCACCGCGGACGGCGACTTCGCCACCGCGCAGCTGCCCGCGCCGCACCTCTGGCAACTCGTCCTGATCGACCCCGCGTCCCCCTGATCCTGTCCAAGTCTGAACGCTCCACAGCTTGACCCGCTCTACCGCTTGACCCGCTCTACCGCTTGACCCCGCTCAGCTCTGACCCACCCTAGGAGTTCTCATGCGCCGAAGATCCGTCACACCTGGTTGGCTCGTACTCGGCGTTGTCGCCGCTACCGGCGCCGCCTTGCTGCAGGTCGCCCCAGACGCTGCCGCGGTAGGGGGCACCCCCGTGCTCACCGACGCCTACGTCAACCAGGCGAGGTATGCGCCCGGAGCCGCCGCGACCGTGTCCGCGGTGCTGCACGAGTCCACCGGAGCGGGGTCCTGGTCCGGCAACGTCGCGTACACCGTGACGCACCTGGGGGCCACCGTCAGCAGCGGCACGGTCGCCGCCACGGTCGCGGCCAACGGCACGTCCACCGTGAACTGGACGATGACTCCACCGTCCACCGACTTCACCGGTTACCTGGTGCAGATCACCGCGGGCACGTCGACCACCGCCACCGCGATCGACGTGTCCAGCGACTGGACGCACTTTCCGCGGATCGGCGCGCTGACCAGTTACCCGTCCGGCACGACCGCTGCCGCCGCGGACGCCGACATCACCGTCCTGGAACGCAAGTACCACATCAACGTGGTGCAGTTCTACGACTGGATGTGGCGGCACGAGAACCCGGTGCAGCGCAACGCCGACGGGACGCTGCCGTCCACCTGGACCGCCTGGAACGGTGACGTGATCTCACCCGCCGCGGTCAAGAGCTACATCGCCGCCGCGCACAACCACACGGTGGCGGCCATGCCGTACACAATGTCCTACGCGGCGCTGCAGAACTACCAATCCATATCAGGGGTATCGCCGACCTGGGCGCTGAACTACGCATCGACCGGGCAGCCGTGGGCCTTCCAGATGAAGCCCAACCAGCCGAACACCAACCTCTACATCTTCAACCCCGCCAACACGTCCTGGCAGAACTACATCACCGCCAAGTACGTCGACGAGGTCAACACCATGGGCTTCGACGGCGTTCACCTGGACCAGCTGGGCAACTGGGGTGCGATGACCGACACCTCCGGCGTCCCGGTCGACGTCCCGGCCGGCCTGGCGTCTCTGGTGGCCGCCACCAAGACGGCGCTGAATGCCTCGGCAGCGGGCAAGGTGCTCGGCATCAACGCCGTCGACGGCTACGGCGGCGACAACGTGGCCTCGGCCAAGAACACCAACTATCTGTACAGCGAGCTGTGGGACAACCACGAGACGTACGGCCTGATCAAGAGCTACCTGGATACCCAGCGACAGGAGTCGAACTCGATTCCCTCGGTAATTGCTGCCTATCCCAACACCAAGGACGACTCCGGGCCGTCGTACGAGGCCGAGTCGGCCATCAAGAGCAGCGGGTTGACGGTCAACTCCGACCACGCGGGCTACACCGGCACCGGGTTCGTCGCCAACTACGGCAACTCCGGTGACACGGTGACCTTCACCATCAACGCGAGCGAAGCCCGCCGCTACAGCCTGGTCTGGCGCTACGCCAACGGCGCGGCAACCGACGCCACCCGGACGGTCAGCGTGGACGGCACCGCGATCGGCCGCGTCACCATGCCGACCGACGGCAACTGGAACAACTGGCACTTCGACTCCGACATCGTGACGCCGACCCTGAGCGCCGGCAGCCACACGGTGTCGATCTCGGTCGGCAGCGGTGACAGCGGGTTCCTCAATCTCGACAACCTGGTGCTCGGCACGCTGAGTGACACCTCGGTTCAACTGGAGAACGCGACGATCGCCGCGTCCGGTGCCAGCCACATCGAGATGTCCCAGGGTGACTCGATGCTGTCCGCCCCGTACTTCCCTGACCACGACAAGCAGATGTCGAACGCCCTGCGCAGCTGGATGAAGGACTACTACGACTTCATCACCGGATACGAGAACCTGCTGTACGGCCCGGACGTGCACTCGGTCGACTCCGGCACCCAGTTCGTCCAGGTCAGCGGCCAGAACATCAGCGGCGACGCCTCGGGCAACACCGTGTGGACGAACGTCAAGAAGACCAGCACCGACGACGTGATCCACCTGATCAACCTGCTCGGCAACAACGGCACCTGGCGTGACGCCGGCAAGGCGGCGCCGCCGGTGCAGACAAACCTGCCGGTGAAGTACTACCTCGGCCCGGACGAGAACCCCACCGCGGTCCGGGTGGCCTCGCCCGACTCCGACCACGGGACGAGCACGAGCCTCACCTACACCACCGGAACCGACGGCACCGGCCGCTACATCAGCTTCACCGTGCCGCGGCTGGCGAACTGGGACATGGTCTACATCGACCGCGGCTTCACCACCCCGGCGAGCAACCGGTACGAGGCCGAGACCGCTGTCAAGACCGGGGTCACCACCGGCACCGACCACGCCGGCTACACCGGCACCGGCTTCGTCGACAACTTCGCCACCACCAACAGCGGGGTGTCATTCACGGTGAACGCCGCGACCGCCGGCAACTACAACCTGACCTTCCGTTACGCCAACGGTGGATCCGACGCGACCCGGATCGTCGCGGTGGACGGCAACCAGGTCGCCACGCCGACCCTTCCGGCGCAGGGAACCTGGGACAGCTGGACCACCTACAGCGCGCCGGTCACCCTGACCGCCGGCCTGCACACCGTGGTGATCTGGCGAGGTGCCAGCCAGACGGGCGCGATCAATCTCGACAACCTCACGCTAGGAGCCCGATGACAGCCCTCTCCACGTCCGCCGCGCCCGCCGCGGCTGCTGAACCAACCGGCGGGGAGGCGGCAACCACGGCACCCTGGTGGCGGGACAGCGTCATCTACCAGCTCTACGTCCGCTCCTTCGCCGACTCGGACGCCGACGGCATCGGTGATCTCGACGGCATCACCGCGCACCTGGACCACATTGCCGGCCTGGGCGTCGACGGCATCTGGCTCAACCCGTGCTACCCGTCACCGAACCGGGACGGTGGCTACGACGTCGCCGACTACACCCGCATCGACGGCAGGTACGGCGGGATGCCGGCCTTCGAGCGGCTGCTGTCTGCGACGCACGAGCGCGGGTTGAAGTTGTTGATGGACCTGGTACCGAACCACTGCTCGGATGCGCACCTGTGGTTTCAGCAGGCACTCGCCGCCGCGCCGGGCAGCCCGGCACGCAACCGCTTCATCTTCCGGGACGGCCGCGGCCCCGGCGGCGCGGAGCCACCGAACAACTGGCGTTCCACGTTCGGCGGGCCGCCCTGGACCCGGCTCACCGGCCCGGACGGCGTGCCGGAGCAGTGGTACCTGCACAGCTTCGACTCCAGCCAGCCCGACTTCGACTGGGACAATCCCGAGGTCGCCGACATGTTCGACGACGTTCTCCGGACGTGGTTCGACCGGGGCATCGACGGATTCCGGATCGATGTCGCGTACGCGATGGTCAAGCGCGCCGGGCTGCCGGACCTGAACGACCCGGCAGGCGACAACCCCTATCTGTGGAACCAGCCCGGGGTCCACGAGATCTTCAAGCGCTGGCGGGTGATCGCGGACAGCTACGGGCGCGAACTCACCCTGCTCGGTGAGGTGTGGCTGTCACCGACCCAGGCAGCTGACTACATCCGTCCGGGTGAGCTCAACCAGGTGTTCTACTTCGACCTGCTGCAACAGCCGTTCGAGGCGCGCGCCTTCCGGCGGTCCATCGACGAGAGCGTGGCCGGCCTCGCCGCGGCCGAGGGAGTACCGACCTGGACGCTGAACAGCCACGACGTGCACCGGGCGGTGACCAGGTACGGCCTGATCGAAGCCGAGCCATTGAACAGCGCGGACGCCAACGCGCTGCGCACCCGGGCTCGCGGCAAGGTCGATGTGGCGCTGGGAACGGACCGGGCGCGCGCGGCGACGCTGTTGCTGCTGGCACTACCGGGTTCGGTGTACCTGTACCAGGGTGAGGAGCTGGGGTTGCCCGAGGTGCAGGAGTTGCCCGACGACGCCCGCCGCGACCCGATCTGGGCGCGGTCCGAGCACTCCGAGCACGGCCGGGACGGTTCGAGGATCCCGCTGCCCTGGACCGCGGACGGAACGACGTTCGGGTTCTCGGCGGACAGCTCGGACACCGCGCCGTGGCTGCCGCAGCCGGACTGGTTCGCCGGCTTCGCCACGGAGCTCCAGGAGCGGGACGCGGACTCGACGCTGGCGTTCTACCGCCGGGCGCTGCGGGTCCGGCGGGGCTTCGAGGCCGGGGCCGCGCTGCAATGGCTGGAGACCGGCCGCGAGGACGTGATCGCGTTCCGGCGCGGCGCCCTGACGTGTGTCACGGTGTTCGACGGCGAGGCATTCTTGCCGCCGGCGGACTGGGGCACCGTGGTGTGCGGCAGTCGCGGGGACGATCGGCTGGTCAGCGCGAGCACGGTCTGGTTGCACGCCTAGCGGCTGGGCTGTTCAGCGGTTGGGGTGCTCAGCGGTTCGGGTGTTCAGCGGGGGAAGCGGTGCGCGGCCAGCACCGCTTCCAGCTCCTCCAGTTCGGCCCGCAACTGCTCGGCGCGGACCTGCGCCTCGGCCCACGCGGTCTCGTTGATCTCCGCGACCGCTTCGAGCAGGGCGGGCTGATCCAGCAGCTCGGCGACCCCGGTGACCACGCCGGGCGCGATGGGCACGCTCTTGGCGATGCCCTTGGCGCTGCGGCTGGCCGTCAGCGCCCAGGTCGCGCCGGTGGAGGTGATGGTGAAGCTCACCTTGGACGCAGCCGGCTTGCGCCGCTTCGCCGCTGAGCCGGTAGCCGTACCCTCGCCACCCGCTGACCCGGCGGCTGCGCCGGCCGTCCTCGACGGGCCAGCTGCCTTCGCGCCGATAGAGTCGGCTGACTCCGCCCGCGCAGACGTCACGCTGGGCAAGACCGCGCTGTCAGACGCCACGCCCGTTGAGCCCGCCTGATCGGACCCCGCATCGACGGACCCCGCATCGCCGGCAGCCGCGGTACGGCTCTTCTTGGCCGCCGGGCCACCGGCACCCGGCGCTCGTCGGAGGCTCAGTTCGGCGGGCGCGAACGCGAGCTCATCGGTCACGCCGTTGACCTTCACCCGGACGGTGACGAAGTCGGTGCCCTCGACGTCCGGGTCCCCGATCCGGCTCACGGTGCCGCTGGTCCCCTCGGCGAATTGCGGCCCGGACAACTGCACGCGCGGTCGCCGCCCCACCTCGAGCTGGGTTCGCAGTTCTGCCACGTCCTCGCTGGTCAAACTGCCTGCGGGTGCCCGCCGTGCTGCCATCGTCCTCGCCCTTCACCGACTCGTCCGGCGAGTGTGCCACTGTAGCCGGCGGCGGCAAGCACGACCCCGACTCAACAAGCACCGCACGGCGGCCAGCACCGCACCGGCCGCGGGCAGAGCAGTTCGGCACCGAAGGATTCGAGCGGTACGGCTAACCGCCCGAGCGCTGGGCCGACGTCGCGGCCAGCGCGCGCCGGTGCGTCCGGCGCCCTAACCGCGGCACGTCACAGCTCGCAAGCCGGTGCGCGAGCATCACCGTGCGGGTGCGTACCGGAACCCGTACATCCGCAAGCACTTCGGGATGCAGCCAGGTCTCCAGGTAGGTCCGCCGGGTCAGCCGGGCCGCCCTGCGAGCAGAGCCGGTGACCGCCAACGCGTGGCTGTAGACGGCCGGCGCCGTGTGATCGAAAAGCTCCAGCAGAGCCGTTTCGTCCCCGTCGCGGAGCCGGTGGCGCAGCTCGCGCTCCCACGACGGGCCGTAGCGCTCGACAACAGCCGACCAGTCCATGGATCTATTACCACCTGTCGGGTGCGATCGAAGCGTGCGGTACCTATCAGCGATCAGTGTTCCAGATAACCGGCCACGCTGTGTGCTCTATTGCATACGTAAAGTCGTGTCGCTCGGGCGATCAGCCCCGTCCGAACGGTCAGCGCGGGGTCGTCGGCAAGCTGTACAGGTCCAGCCGGCGGACCAGATGGTCCACCATTTCCGGCTCCACGCCGCGTTCGGAGCGGGCATTGAGCAGCTCCTCGCGAGCGGCGCTGAGCATCTGGCGCAAGCCGAGCACGAACTGCTCCCGGTCCAGGCCGCGCTGCTCGGCGGCGGCGTGGTCGGTGTTGCTCGCCAGCTGCGGGCTCAACCGGGACAGCAGGTCGGTCGGAAAGGCGTTGAGCCGGTCCCACACCTCCACCCCGAAGTCGACGTCGTCCTGCAGGTGATTCAGCGCCTCGGCGGCCGCGTGCGCCGCTCGCTCGATCAGCACGGCCTCCGCCTCGTCGCCGTCGCTGTTGCCGGCCCGAACGCCGAGTGCCTTCACCAGCGTCGGCAGGGTCACCCCCTGCAGCACCAGGGTCACCAGAACCACGGCGAAGGCGATGAACAGGATCCGCTCGCGGGCGGGGAACGGCGCGCCGGCGTCGGTGGTCGTCGGGATGGCCAGCGCCAGGGCCACCGTTGCCACACCGCGCATTCCCGCCCACCAGACGACCACCGTCTCTCGCCAGCCGATCGGCACGTCGGTGTCGCGTTGCCGGCGGAGTCGCCGCGAGGATCGCTGCCCGCTCAGCGCGTCGTCCAGCGCGCCGACCTGCAGCCGCCGGTAGAGGCTCTTGGTCAGCAGCACCGAGGGCAGCAGGTACAGCAGCCGCACCGCGACCACCGCGGCGACCACGGCCGCGGTCTCGCCGACCAGCGTCGTCCAGCGCTCGCCCACCTCCGTCAGCGCCGTCTGGAACTCCAGGCCTACCAGCCCGAACGCGATGCCGGTCACGAGGGTTTCGGTCATGGACCAGAAGACGTCCGTGGTCAGCCGGCCCTGGGCGTCCGCGGCGTCGACCGGCCGCGACACCGAGTACAACGTGTACACGAGCACCGCGAGGACCCCGGAGCCGTGCATCTCTTCGGCGGCGACATAGGTCGCGGTGGGCGCGAGGATCGAGAGCAGCACCTGCGGCCGCGGATCGCCGGTGCCGAGCAGGGCGATCAGCCTGCTCACGCCCCAGCCGAACGCGAAGCCGACGACCAGGGCGAGCACCGCGGCGAGCAGCAGCTTCAACGCGGCCTCGCCCGGTGAGAACGAGCCGCCGACCACCGCCGCGATCGCCACCTGGTACAGCACCAGGGCGGCGACGTCGTTGAACAGGCCCTCACCCTCGAGCATCGAGACGAGCCGCTTGGGCAGGTGCAGCTTGCTGGCGATCGCGGTAGCCGCGACCGGGTCGGGCGGCGACACGAGGGCGCCGAGGGCGACGGCGCCGGCCAGCGAGATACCGGGGACGACGGCTGAGGCGACGGCCGCCACGACCGCCGTGGTGACGACCACCAGCGCAACCGCGAGGAGCAGTATCGGGCGGGCGTTGGCGACCCATAGTCGCCACGAGGTCTTGCGGGCGGCGGCGAACAGCAGGGGAGGCAGCACCAGCGGCAGGATCAGCTCGGGCTCGACGTGCACCTGGGGTATCTGCGGAATCGCCGCCAGCAGCAGGCCGAACACCGTGACCAGCACGGGCCAGGGCAGATTGATTCGGGTGGACACCGGGATCAGGATGGCGGTCGCGAAGATTACGGCAGCCACCAGACCGAGCTGTTGCATGGACCACCTCCCTGCCTGGGCGTTCAACGTACCGGCCCGAGTTGTCAGCGGTAGTCCGTGCTCATCCGGGCCTGCTCATCCGGGCCGCAGGCCGTGGCTAAGTCGGCCGCAGCACCTCGCGAAGCCGGTCCAGTACCCCGGCATCCTCGATGGTCGAGGGGACGGGGGCATCGACACCGTCCGCGACCTGGCGCATGGTCTTGCGCAGGATCTTGCCGGAGCGGGTCTTTGGCAGCCCGGTCACGACGTCGACCCGGGACGGCGTGGCAATCGCGCCGACCTCGGCCCGGACGAGCGCGGTCAGCTCGGCGCTGAGCTGCTCGACGGAGCCGGTGAAGGTGCTCTTGGCGACCACCAGGGCACGAGGTACCTGCCCCTTGAGCGGGTCCTCGACCCCGATGACGGCGCACTCGGCGACCGCTGGATGGGAAGCGAGCGCTGCCTCGATCTGCCCGGATGAGAGCCGGTGGCCCGCCACGTTGAGCACGTCGTCGGTGCGCCCGAGAACGAACAGGTACCCGTCCGGGTCGACGTAGCCGCCATCGCCGGTGAGGTAATAGCCCTCGAACCGGGAGAGGTAGGACTCGACGAAGCGCTGGTCATCACCCCACACCGTCTGCAGCGCGCCTGGCGGCAAGGGCAGCTTGATGCAGATGGCGCCCTCTTCGCCGGCGGCTGTGCGGCTGCCGTCCTCGGCCAGCACCTGGACGTCGAAGCCCGGCACCGGGACGGTGGGGGAGCCGGCCTTGATCGGCATGGGGTCCAGGCCTCGCAAGTTGGCGGCGATCGGCCAGCCCGTCTCGGTCTGCCACCAGTTGTCGGCCACCGCGACACCGAGGCGTTCGGTCGCCCAGTCATAGGTTGCGGGGTCCAGTCGCTCCCCGGCGAGGAAGAGGGTCTTCAGCGAGCTGAGGTCGTGGCTGCCGATCAGCTCGCCGTCCGGATCGTCGCGCTTGATCGCCCGGATCGCGGTGGGTGAGGTGAACAGCGCCTTTACCCGGTAGTCCTCAACGAGGCGCCAGAACGCGCCGGCGTCCGGGGTGCCGACCGGTTTGCCCTCATACAGCACGGTGGTCGCGCCGGCGAGCAGCGGCGCGTAGACGATGTAGGAGTGCCCGACCACCCAGCCGACGTCGCTGCCAGTGAAAATAACCTCGCCGGGGCCGACATCGAAGATGTTGGTCATGGACCAGCGCAGGGCGACGGCATGACCCCCGTTGTCTCGGACGATTCCCTTGGGACGCCCAGTGGTTCCTGAGGTGTAGAGGATGTACAGGGGGTCAGCGGCCTCGACCGAGACGCACTCGGCCGGCGGGATGAGCTGGGATTTCATCAGCTTCGTCCAGTCCAGATCGGTGTCCTTGAACGTGGCGGTGGCCTGCGGGCGCTGCACGATGACGCAGTTGTCGGGCTGGTGCTGTGACAGTTCCAGCGCGCGGTCGAGCAGCGGTTTGTACTCGATGACCCGGGTCGGCTCGATCCCGCACGAAGCGGAGACGATCACCTTCGGCTTGGCGTCGTCGATGCGGGCGGCGAGTTCGGTGGAGGCGAATCCCCCGAAGACGACCGAGTGGACGGCACCGATGCGTGCGCAGGCCAGCATCGCGATCACCGCCTCGGGGATCATCGGCAGGTAGATCAGCACCCGGTCGCCTCGGTCCACGCCCATCGCCCGCAGCGCGCCGGCGAACTTGGCGGTCAGCTCGGTGAGTCGTTCGTAGGTGTACTCCCGCTTGGTGCCGGTCACCGGGGAGTCATAGATCAGGGCGGTGAGGTCGCCGCGTCCGAGGGCGACGTGACGGTCCAGGGCGTTGAAGCAGGTGTTGAGTGTGCCGCCGGGGAACCAGCGGTTGAACGGTGCATTGCTCGAATCGAGGGCTGCGGAGGGCTTGTGAATCCAGCTGATCGCACGCGCGGCCGTGCCCCAGAAGGAGTCTGGATCGGCCAGGCTGTGCTGATATTCCTGCGCGTAGCTCATGTAGCGGATAGTGCCGCACCGACGGCAGCGACGCCACGTTGGTGTTCGTCGGCCGCCGGCTAGTCTCATCGGCCGCTGGCTCTGTTTACCGGCCGCTCGCTAGGACGATGAGAAGACTGGCCGCGTTGGACACCGCATGGGCGGCGATGCCGGGATTGAGCCGTCCGGTGAAGCGGACCAGCACGCACTGGCCCAGGCCGAACACGAACACACTGACGAACAACAGGGTCGCGGCCGGGACGCTGTGTACCTCGTACAGGTGCAATGCGGCGAAGCAGACGGACGACAGCAGGGCCGCCGGCCAGAACGGCATCCGACGCATCGCGGTGCGCAGCAGCAGACCCCGGAACATCAGCTCTTCGACCGGTGGTGCCACCACGATCGCGACTATCCCCAGGACCACGATCTGCGCGGTCGAGCGTCCGGCGAGGCTGACATTGCCTTCGGTCACACCCCGGACGGCTGGAATCGCGATAACGACCGCGATGCTGGCGACGATGCGCGCGATGTATTCGCCGAGCGCGGCGCCGAGGCCGAGCAGCGGGTCTTTCCACCGGGGACGGCCCCAGCCGAAGGCGTTGAACCAGCCGCCGCACCGTCGAGCGACGGGTGCACCGAGGATGAGGATCACCGTTACCGCGGCGGCGTAATGCAGGATCGAGGCGATGCCGAAGGCGACGTCGTGGACGGTGCCGCGCGGGCGCCAGGCGTGCATCACCAGCACTTCGGTCACCAACATGGCGACGAGCGCGGCGATGGGCAACACTGCCAGCCTCGTGCGCCAGACGTCGTTGCCCAGCGCGCGAATCGGTTCCATCGCGGCATCGAGCCGCCAGGTTCGTGATTGAGCCGGTGTGATTCCTGGGTTGGGGGCAATTGTGTTTGGACCAGGTCCGTAGGAATGTTGGCCGTAGGGCGGTTGGCCGTACGGCGGTTGGCCGTATGGATTAGGTGCTCCGTCGTCGATGACCAGAGGCCAGCCCGCCGGCGGCTGCGGCCAGGAAGGGTCCGGACGCCAGTTGACGGGCGGCAGCCAACCCGGGGGAGGCGCCGGCCATCCCGGCGCGGGGTTGAACCGGAGCATCTGCCCTCCGTCCGCAGTGGACTCTGATCTTGCCAGCCAGCGCGCAACATGGGTCGGCGTTGGCGGTTCAGGCGCATTTGCCCGCCGCATGCTTATCGGGCTGGCCACCCAGGTCATTGGCGTTGGATTCGGTGATTCTGTTGCGGTGTCTGGGTGGGGTCGATCCAGGGTGGCGGAATCCACCAGGGGGTGCCGTTGCGGCTGTGGCAGGTCCAGCCGGTGGGTTGGAATTGTCGGTGGTGGTGGCCGCAGAGCAGGGTGAGGTTGTCGAGGTTGGTGGTGCCGCCGTCGGCCCAGGGGGTGATGTGGTGGCGTTGGCAGTGTTCGGGTGGTTGGTCGCAGCCCGGGAATGAGCAGCCTTTGTCGCGGGCGGTGAGGGCGATGGTTTGGGCGCGGGTGGCGATGCGTTTGGTGCGGTGGTGGTTGAGGATCGCGCCGGTTTCGGTGGTGGTGAGTAGGTGCAGGGTGGTTTCGTCGGCAAGGTTGAGGGCGTCGGGGATGGTGAGGAGTTGGCCGGTGCTGGTGGCGGCTAGTCCTTGGCGGGTGGTGAGTTGGGTGGCGGTCATGGTGATGATGACCTGGGCGGGGGCGCCGGAGGTGGTGTGTTCGTTGCGGCGTACGGCTAGGCCGGCGAGGTCTTGAAGGGCGTCGTGCAGTCGTTGGGAGTGGCTGCGGGGGTCCGGCTCGGAACCGCCGACCGAACTGCCGCTGACCCACCCACCGCTGTTGTCGCTGCCGGTGCCGCCGGAATTGTCACCGTCACCGGTGGTGGTGGTGGCGGCGGGTCGGGGTGCGGCTCGTGGGGTGAGGGTGGCCAGGAGCAGCGCGCCGCAGCTGGGAGTGAGGTAGCCGCGGGCGGTGTAGGAACCGTCGGGGTTGGGATGCAGGGCGAAGCCGCGGCGGCGTTGATGTTCGGTGGCGGTGGTGAGGGTGCCGTCGGGGTCCAGATGGGCCGCGATGCGGGTCCCGAGAAGCGCGACCTCGCGTGGCCGCAGGGTGGCGGCGGCCGTGGTGAGGTGCTGCTCGGCGGCCGTCAGGTTCTCGGTGCTGGTTGTGCTGGGCAGCGTGTTGAGGGCGGTGAGGATGACTCGGGTGTGCTCGGCTGACACCGTTCCGGTGATTTGTGCGGCGGCGAGGGCCGGTGCCAGTGGTAGCAGGGGTTGGCCGGTGAGGGTGCTGCGGGGGCCGGTTGCGTGTGCGGTTGCGACGCGGTGGGCGGCTTCGGAGGGTGAGAGCCGCAGCAGTCCTTGCAGCAGGGTTGAGGTGGAGCGGCTGGTGAGCCGGGCGGGCAGGTTACGGCGTTCGAGTTCGCTGATCAACACCGTATCGGCGGCGGCCAGGCGGCGGCGGTGCACCTCGAACGCGCGGGTTTCGGCGAGCAGGTCGGCATCAGGAACCCGACCCAGACCACCCGCCTGGACCTCGACCAGGTAGGCGTCCAGGGCGGCTGAGAGCACGTCGAGGGCGGGTGTCACAGCACCGAAGTGCAGTGCACCCCGCTCACCGTTACCGTCCAGCTCCTCCATACATCAGACACTACGACCACCCTCTGACACTTTCAGGTGGAAGCAGCGGTCGAGGCGTGGAGATGCGGATCGGCGGCTCTCTTTGACAGAAACGGGGTTCACACAGCCTCCACACTCCACCGGCAAGGGCGAAGCGCTTTCTATTCGGGCGTCTTTGGCGACGACACGGCCACTAGTGTAGCGTGAACGATGATCTTTGACCGCTGGTTGCTTTGGTGAGGATTTCGTCGGCGGTCTTGGTCCAGGTGAACGGCTGGCAGCGTTCGTTCCAGGCGTCGATGTAAGTCTCGATTGCGGCGATGAGGTC
>NZ_JAVREH010000026.1:0-49952 GCF_031845305.1 Jatrophihabitans lederbergiae
CAATGGCCGGCTGGAACATTTGCACGGCACCGCCCTGGGCTTTCGCAACCTCACCAACTACATCACCAGATCACTACCCGACACCGGCGGCTTCAGACCCCAACTACACCCTCTTCTGCGATGAGCCCATTTAACTTGCTCAATTCACTAACCTCTACTTCCACGGCCGCCAAGACCATTGATGATAAAAGGTGCTGCCCACGAAGAGTCCATGGCCAAATCCGATCGACCGGCACGTGCGCCAGCCGACGCACAACGGTGTCACGGGCGACGCCCCGCACGCCGCAACGGTCACACCACCACGAACGCTCAACGGGGTCATCGGACTCGACAACCGGCATCGCAGCACCATGTGGTCGGCGGCGACATGCTGACCGGTGACGGTCAGACCCAGCCGGTCGAGCAGGCAAAACGCGTCGAGATCGGGGGCAGTAGAAGTGGGCTCAGCCATGTCGAGGTTTCCGGATCGGGCGTGTCGGAACCTCCATCATCGGAAGACCTCGACCCCTATCCCGCGACCGACGCGCCAAGCCCTACACCATCAACTGGGAAGAGCCACGGATGAGCCACCGTCAGAAATATTCTGAAAGTACGCGCTCACGCTCCGCTTGCCCCAATGGGGTTACTGTGTAGACAACATCATTCAAGCTAAGCGTACCGGAACTCAGTCGTTCAACGAACTGTTCTTTATCCGGGATGGCGAAGTCCAACTCAGAAACTGATCGATCTTTTTCCAAGATCCGGACGTCGAGGTCGACCCCGACGAATTGAAGCCGCCTCGTCCGTGCGAACCATTTGACGAGCCCTCCGCCCCTGAACCACTCGACGGTTCTTATACGAACATAACCGACACATTGCCCTTCCAAACTGAGTCCCACGACCTTGGGCTCTGAATCGGTTGGCGGCGGAATCGCCGCAGAGAGGTTGTCGGTCACCACCACCACCTGCGGTGTTGTACGTGCTGCGTCCGATAGCGAGGAGTATTACTGTCAAAGTTGGACTCCCAACCACGGCGCCCCTTGTAAGACGGTGAGCGCCAGGATCTAGCACCGGACCGTGAGACCCATCTGGTTCCCCCCGACCTGGTCACGGTCCGCGAAGCGCCACGTCCGAGCCAAAGTCTCCTCGCGCCCCAGCTCGTCGCCCTCGTGGCTCTGTAACCGTCCTCCCCTGCCTCTATCGCCCGGTAAAGCCTGTAGGAACGGTACGCCCAGATGGCACCCGTGGCTTCTGGGACGACGAAGGATGCAACGGTCAACGCGATGTCAACCTTGTGGTGCGACGCCCAACGCCATGCTCGGTGGCACCAACGGCAGTTGCCGTCGAGGTCGAATTGGTCTGTGGGGTTGTTGACGTAGATGTAGGGGTTGTCGTTGCCGCCGGGGACGGGGTCGACGGAGAGGAATCGTCCGGTGGTGGGGTTGTAGAGGCGTACGCCCATGAGGGTGAGGCCGGCGAGGTCGTTGGTGGAGCGTTGTTTGGTGCCGAGCCAGCCGTAGGTGTCGGGTGCGGTGGTGACGTCGCGGGGTGCACCGTATTCGGTGGATTCGCTGTAGCTGCTGATCCCGGGAGTGCCGGTGTCATCGGGGCAGGTCGCCACGATGTCACCGTGCATGTTGGCCAGGTCCAGGGTCACTGTCCCGGTTTGGTCGATGGTGCCGGCCAGGCCTCCGGCGATACCGATGAGGTTGCGGGTCCACGCGGTCGCACTGGTGCTGGTCCAGGCGGGTGAGTCACCGCTGTCGGCGTAGTGGTTGGTGGTGGTGGCACCTGCGGTGTCGGTGGTGTCGATGAACCGGGTTTGGCTGGGGTCCAGGGTGAAGCCGAGGGTCCGGCCGCCCTGGCTTTGGGTGGCGACGAGGTCGTTGGTGTAGTAGCCGATGGTGACGTCACCGGTGGTGGTGTGGGTGCCGATTCCGTGGGCGTCGGCCGCGGGAAGGGTGGTGGTCCTGCCCATGGTGTCGTAGGTGTAGCCGGTGTTGGTGAGCCGGTCGGCCTGGTCATATCCGCCGGCCCATGCGGTGGGGGTGGTGGTCGTGGTGCAGTTACCGGTGCTGGGGTTGCTGTTGTCGTCGGGGTAACTGTTCAGCGACGTGCGGTTGGAGTTCTTGTCCACGGTGTAGGTGCGGGTGGTGCAGGCGACCGCACCGGTCGCGGGGTCGGGGACGGTGTCCTGGGTCCGGGTCAGCCGGCCGGCGTTGTCGTAGCCGAACTGCTGCGCCGAGGCGGGGCTGGTCTGAGCCGCGGTGGCACCGTCACTGCCCGGGGTTTGGATGAAACTCAGCCACGTCGCGCCGGACTTGGTGTAGGTGAGTGCGGTGTCACTGCCGGTGTTGTCGTAGCCGGTCGTGGCGGTGAGCCCGTTGGGGTAGGTCACCGTCGCGGCGTTGCCCTCAGGATCGTAGGCGGCGGTGAACACCCCGGGTGCGGTCCCGACGCCGACGTCCTCGGCGGTCACAAGACCTCGGTGCTCGGTGGCCGAGTCATAGGTGTAGGTGGTGCTGCCCTTGCCGTCGTTGGCGGTGGTCACCCTGCCGGCGATGTCGTAGGTGCTGGTCGCGGTGTTGCCGGTGGCGTCGGTGTAGGAGGTGGTCCGGCCGAGGTTGTCATAGCCGGTGGTCAGGGTCTTGCCGCCGGCGCTGACGGTGGTGGGCAGACCGGTGGCGCTGTCATAGGTGGTCGTCACCGCGGGTAGCGCGGTGCCACCGGCGGCGGCCGGGGTAACCGCGATCGTCAACCCTGCGGGGCGCCCGGCGGGGTCATAGCTGGTGGTCGTGGTCCGTATCGTCGTCCCGGCGGTCTCGGTGGCGGTCAGCGGCTGGTCGTAGCGGTTGTAGGTGGTGCTCGTAATGGGTAGCGGGTTGCCCGTGGTCGGTTGCGCAGCCGGGCCGGTGGAGCACAGCAGTCCGGCCAGTGCGGTGGACACGCACGCTCCGGACGCGCCCGGGGCGTAGTAGCTGGTGACGGTGTCACCGGCGCTGCCGCCGGCGGCCGCGCCCGGCAGCCGGGACTCGATGACCTGCCCTGCCTGGTTGTAGCGGCTGATGCGCACCAGGTCCGCGCTCGGGTCAGCACTCGGACCCATCTGGGTGGTCGTGGTGGTGGCCTGGTGCAGCGTCCAACCGGAGGCCTCGTTCGGGTCGGCGGTGTTGACGATGTCATAGCCGGTGCGGGTGATCCGGGCGTCGTAGTCGGTGCCGTCGCTGCCCTGGACGGTGCTGGTGATCGTCGTGGGCAATCGGTATGGGCCACCGGTCGCCGGTGCGCCCTGGTCGTAGTCGGTGTGGGTGTGGGCGCGGGCGTCGAGCAGGGTGCCGTTGACCAGTTGCACCGGATGGATCGGGCCGAAGGTGTCGGTGATCTCGCTGCCGTCGGTGTTGTAGACGTTCTTACTCGCCAGCAGTTCCGCGGCCGCGCTGCCACTCGCTGCCGCAGCGGCCGGGTCGGTGTCAGTCGTGGGGTTCAGCGCCTGCGCGCGGTTGCCGGCGGTGAGAGACCAGATGTCGTTGCCGTGGGAGTCATACCGGGTGGTGTCGATGAGCCACTGCCCGGCACCGTAGGTCGCGGTGTTGACCTCGCGACCGTTGACGTCGGTGAAGCTCAGGCTGGCGTAGGGCCAGTCAGTAGTGGTCGGCGCGCCGGCGGGAACGTGGTCCGGGCCGAACACCGCCGTACCGGTCGTACCGGGAACGGGCAGGTCACTTACCTGGCCCCAAGTCGCGGCGGCCGCAGCGGACAGGTCCACCGGTGCCCCGGCGCCTGAGGTCGGCACGCCGTAGGCCACGGTCGTGATGGCGGTGGAACCGGAGGGGTCTGGCCGCGACGCCGAGACCAGGCGGTGGCTGGTGTCATAGGTCAACGTCCACACTGCCAGTCCGGGCGGGGTGATCGTGGCCAGTCGGCCGGTGCTGTCATAGGTGTAGGCGGTCTTCAGCGCCGGGCTGACCCGGGGGTCCCACGCGTGGGCAAGGCGGCCGTTGGTGTCGTAGTCAAAGGAAGCGACATCGACCGAGCTCATCGCGCTGGCCTGCGGGTCCCAGGCCACGAACGTCGCGTTCTGCAGTCGGGTGACCGTGGAACCACCGACGGTCAGGGTGGTGTAGGCCAGCTTCAGACTGCGGCAACCCGCCGTGGTGTCAGGAGTCGCACAGCTGATCGCTGCCGACGCCACCGGAGCGAGGATCCGGGTGACCCGCCCGGCGGAGTCACGGGTATAGGTCATCGCCGTCTGAGACCCGGGCTCCTTCACCTGGGTGGCAAGCCACGTACCGCCGCTGGGTGCCCAGCTGGTCACCGTGCCATCGGAGTCGGTCAGGGTGATCGCGGTGGCGCTGGTCTTGGTCAGCACCGAGCCGTCGGTGGCGGCATTCCCCACACCGGCGAAGGTGATCGGGTAGCTGGTCACCAGGCTGGTCGCCTCGTAGGTGGCAGTGTCACCGTCGCTGCCGACCACGTCGATGTAACCGTCGGCGGTCTGATCATCCAGAGTGGTGTCGCCCGCACCGGCGTCGGTGCCGGGCATCGACGCCGCCCAGCCCGGCCCGAACACCCCGGTCGCACCGGCCGTTTCGGTCGGAGTCGGCAGGGTGCTGAGGGTGCGGCCGATCGACAGGCTTCCGTTGAAGGTGGGGACGTTGACGTCGGTCGCCGAGACCTGGAAGTCACCGGTCGTCAGGGACACGGTGCCCGGGCCGACACCGGCCGTGGCGTGGGAGTCACCGAAGGTGTTCGCCGCCAGGGTGATGCCGGCCGGGTCGGCCGGGCACACCGGCGCCGGGTCGGTGGCGCTGGTGTAGAGGCACGCGCGGACCTGGACCAGCCCGTCCGTTCCTCCCACCGTGCTGGCCAGATTCCAGGTGTAAGCGGCGCCGATGGCGCTCACCGGCCATGCTGCGGGCGCGTTGGTCGTGCCCGAAACCGAGACGTCGCCGGTCGGGATACTCACCCACGTGGCGGTGGTGCCACGCCGCCACTGGTAGGCCGCGTACGGGTAGGACGCCGGTCCGGCAGCCGACAGGGTCACATACCGCTGGGTGCGGTCCTCATCGACCGGGCTGGTCAACCCGCCACCGAAGCGATAGATCGTCGGGGCCGAGACATTGCCTGCGGTGTCCTGGGCGAGAACCGACAACGTGTGCAAGGCGTCCCGGGCGACGTTCGGGATGGTCGCGTTCGGGCCACTGACCCACGCCGAATAGTTACCGGCGTCGAACTTGTAAGCGAACTTGATCGTGTCAGTGCTGGCACCGGTCATCGTGAAGCCGAAATCCGAGCTAGTTACCAGTTGCCCCGCCGGCTGCGTGGAGGAGCTGACCGAGGGCGCGCCCGGGGCGGTCGCGTCGATCGTGAACGCCACCGGTGCGCTGGTCGGGCCGACGTCGGTGCCGTCGAATGCCCAGGCAGTGTAGGTGTAAGCACCATCGGGTAGCGGGCTGCCCGCGGGAACCTGCCACGACATGGAGCCGTTACCGGCCGCGGTGGAGTGCCCGGTCAGGATGGTCGAGGACGCATCCGAGGCAGGGTGCACCGCGAAGTAGTGCGCGATCTGACCGCCGTCAGCGTCGGTGGCGTAGGAGGAGAACGTCGGCCGGCCGGTCTTGACGTACCGGGTAGCGCTGGCGGCGCAGGAGCCCGCACACGGCGACACCGACAGCTGCGACAGCGTGGAGGGATAGGAGTTGTAGGTCACCGAGATGGTGACCGCGCCGAACTGCTTGAAGTAGGCCTGCGTGGACTCAGCGGTGGCCGCGACCTTGATCCCGAGATAGTTCGCACCGTTGCCGTTGGCGACCGCGTGCTGGCCCCAGGCGGTGATGTCACCGCTCACCGTCGCCGACGGGCAACCTGTCCCACCACCGGCGTTGGAAGTGATGGTGGCGTAACGGGTGCCGAACGCCGGCTGGTTGTTCCAGTTCGTCGAGGACGTGAACGCCCCCGTGCTCCACACCTCGAACGGCCGGGCGACGCAGTCAGCCGCCGCCCCCGTCTCGTTGAAACGGACCGTGGCCGAGGTGATGTCCTTACCCACCAGGTTGGAAGTATTGAACGCGAACAGACTCCGGCTGACATGCGTGCCTGCAGCGTCATACGCCCCAGCACGAGCACTCGAGCTGGTGTTGTAATACACCGTCGTCGGGGCCGCGGCGTCCACGAACGCCCACGCCGACTTCGTCCACGACGCCGACGGGTCGATCGTCACCGGATACACCGTCGAAGCCGCATTGAGGAACGCCGTCGGAACCGTCACCACCAGGCTCTGAGCGCCCGTCGTACCCGAGAGGGCTAGTCCCAGCGCTACCGAGTGCAGCGGCATGCCGGTCACCGGATCGGTGGCAGCGTCATAGGCCTGGGCACCGGAACTGGTCACCACCACCTTGCCCCCCGCTGTCGCACCGGTCAGCACCCCACCGGCGCTCAACGCCCACGTCAACCCGATGCCCTTCAACGGCAGGCTGATCGACGCGGGCAGCGCACTCACCGGCTTCGCCTTCACCACCAGCGACAGCTCGAACCCGGTCGCGGTAGCCGTAGCAGTCAGGTCCGTCCCGGTAAGCACATTCGGATACGTCGCGGTGTCACCCGCCAGCACCGGCGCCGGCAACGCCGTCAACCAGTCAAAACCCGTAACGCCCGCCGCGGAGACCAGCCGTGCGGCCGACCTCGACCCAGCACCCGCGAACGACGCCCCCGCGGCCGACAGAGCCGGCTTCACAGATCCGTCCGGCTGCGCGGCAAGCATCTCATCCAACGGGCGCCAAACCCCGTCGGCGTCCTTGGCCTGTACCGGCTGCGAGGACTCATCCGTACTCAACGTGCCATCCGGGTTCACCCACGTCGAGGACACCTCACTCGACAACCCCGTCACCAGAACCCGACGCCCCGACACCCGCGCGGCAAGCTGCGCCGACACCACATCAGGACGCGACGCATCCGCCTGAGACGTCACGGGCGCCTCCGTCACCGGCGTCACAGCGCCCGCCGGAGCCACAGCCGTCATGCAACCGGCCACCACCCCTGCCACTGACACCGCTGCCGTGACCGAACGAAACAGAACATGCCGCATGAAGGACTCCCACCATTCAGCAGAGACCCTCAGCGCACTCTAACGGCACACCCACAAAGCTCTGATCCGTGTTAGTGCGAGGAACGTAGCAGGTTTACGTACCGGCCGGAAGGTATTTTGCGTCTGCCGCCTCCGCGAGATGCGCAGACGGAGCCGCCGGGTCACTATCCACATTTCGCGATGGGTGGAGAGGGTAGGAACAAAACTTTCATAACGGGCAGGCTCCTCCCAATCCAGGGCTTTGCTCCCTCTCGACGTCCGCACGTCAGCCGTGGCCTACCGAGCAGTCACCGACCAGCCCAAACAGCTCCGACCGAGCGAACGGAGAGGACAGGGTGACCCGACTGACCCAACGAAGGAGGGCCTCCTCCACGCCGTCCGACGTACCGGGGGTGTGAAAGAGGCCCAATTGGCGGTGGCGGTGGGATTTGAACCCACGGAGGTTTACCCTCACACGATTTCGAGTCGTGCTCCTTCGGCCGCTCGGACACGCCACCGCCGAAGACAATACCGTCAGCGCCGGCCGGCGAAGAACTCGGTCAGCACCTGGGCGCACTCAGCCTCGCGGACACCGCCGACCACCTCGGGCCGGTGGTTCAGCCGGCGGTCGCGGACCACGTCCCACAGCGAGCCGACAGCGCCGGCCTTCGGGTCCCACGCGCCGAACACCACCCTGGCCACCCGGGCCAACACCAGCGCCCCGGCGCACATGGTGCACGGCTCCAGCGTCACCACCAGGGTGCAGCCGGTGAGCTGCCAGTCGCCCAGCACCTCGCCGGCCCGCCGCAGCGCCACCACCTCGGCATGACCGGTCGGGTCGAAGGAGGTCTCACGCACGTTGCGGCCGGTGGACACCACGTCCCCCGCGGCCGACAGCACCACGGCGCCCACCGGGATCTCGCCAGCGGCGCCGGCCACGAAGGCTTCGGACAGGGCCAGTCCCATCGCGCCGGACAGCTCGGCCGCAACGATGCCGGCACTCACCCGCGCAGGGCCTCGAACTGTGCGAGGCAGTCCAGCCGGTCGCACACCGCCTCGATCAGATCGCCGGGCAGCGTCGCCTCACGGGTGGCAAGCTCGACGAGTTCCGGCGCCGGGATGCCCAGATCGCTCAGCAGCTCGGCGTCTCCGAAGGGGGCCACGTCGTGCACGGTGCGGGGCGCGTCCTCGTCGCCGTCCAGCGGGTCGCCGCCGATCTCAGTAAGGCCGTCGGCGAACAGCTGCGCCAGCGGGTAGTCGTCCGCGGCGTGCCCGTTGGACAGGAACACCTGCATCGGCTCGTCGACCTCATCCTCGGCAACATCGAGGCGAGCGATCACCGCATACTCATCGTCCTGCTCCATCGCGAGGAGCCGGATCGGCCCGTCGAAGTCGCGCAGCAGTTCAACGACGTCGTCGACGGTCTCGCAACCCTCGAGATCGAGCTCTTCCAGCACCCATTCACCAGCACAGCCCACCAGAGCGATCGCGAAGTGACTCAACGCGCCACCCGGCCCGCAGGGCGGGCGCGGCGGAATTGATCCTCCAGCCCGATCCGGTCGATCACGGTGTCCAGCGTCTCGTCCGGATAGGCATCCGAGTCTTCCAGAATCGATTCCATCTCGTCCTCGCCCAGCTCGAGGTCGCCGAACAGGTCCATCTCACCTATCGGCCACACCTCGTCCAGTTCATCATCCTCCGGCGGGTCCTCACCCAGCCGTTCCAGCACCTGGGCCGCCAGCGGAAACTCCACCGACGCGGTCAGGTCGGAGAGCAGCAGATCGATGCGAGGCCCGTGCATCCGGGCGATCAGAAAGAACTCGTCCTCCACGCTGGCCACCACGAACGGGCCGCCCTCGGCCGGCTGACCGCGCAGCGCTGACAGCAGCACCCCGAGGTCGTCCAGCACGGCGGACGGCAGCGCGTCACAGCGCCATTCGCCACCATCGCGGTAAGCGGCGACCGCGTAGCTGCTCTGCGCCATGACCCAGTACCTCCGCGTGTTACGTGAACGGTATGTCGAGTCGATGTGGCCTCGTGAGTGTCGATCCTGGCATGAATCGGGTGCGTAACAAAGTTCTCGCCCGGACAGAGTCCGATCCGCCACCGGCATGGGTTGCCCAGCTCACGTTGCCGGCCGCCTGAGGCTCTATCGAGTGTCATCACGGCATCGGAAAGGTCACGCTCCGCTACCGGCCGTAAGTGATCCGCGGTCCGTCGCTATACGTTCATTCCGTGCCTCAATCGTTTGATCGGATCGCCGTCCTCGGCCTCGGGCTGATCGGTGGTTCCGTGCTGCAAGCCCTGAGCCTGGGCGGCTATCAGGTGTCCGGTTATGACCCCGCCCCAGCCGAGTCCGGTGCGGCGCGAGGGGCCGGGTACGAAGTCGCCACCACCCCGGTCGAGGCGGTCACCGGCGCCGACCTGGTCGTCCTGGCGATGCCGCTGCCGCGCCTGGACGAGGCACTGCTCTCGATCGCCGGCGCGGTGGCCCCGGGAACAGTGGTCACCGACGTCGGAACGCTGAAGGTCCCCGTTCTGCGGGCAGTGGTGGCCCGGCTGCCCCAGGCACGCTTCGTCGGCGGCCACCCGTTGGCCGGCACCGAGCAGTCCGGCTTCCTGGCCTCGGACCCGATGCTCTTCCGGGACGCTCCCTGGGCGCTGAGCCTCGAGGACGACACCGACCTCGACGCCTGGCTGTCGCTGGCCGTGCTGCTCTGTGACCTCGGGGCCAAGCCGGTGCCGACCACCGCCGACGAGCAGGACACCGCCATCGCCCGTGTCATCGGCCTGCCACACGTCCTCGCCGAGGCGCTCGCCCTGACCGGCCTGCACGGCGGCGAGCTGGGCCTGTCGCTGGCGGCCGGCTCGTACACCTCCGGCAGCCGGGTCGCCCGTACCCGGCCAGAACTGGTCGCGACCTGGTGCGACGGCAACCCCGCGCTGGTCGCGGCGCTGGACGACGCGATCGGCTGGCTGCAGTCCAGCCGGGACTCACTGGCCCGCGGCGAGTCGGTGCTGCCGCTGGCCCGAGCCGGCCACCGGGCCCGGATCGACTGGGAGCAGCGCGAGTTCGGCCCGGTCGACCTGCCGGCCGATCCCGAGGTCCTGCGCCAGCACGGCCGCGACGGCGGCTGGGTCACCGCGGTGATCGAGAAGGACGGCCCGGACGTCGGCGGCCTCCGGTTGCTCGGAATGTGCCCGCTGACCGACTGAGCTGACACCCCAGCGGGGGTCGCGGACCGGCGGCGGAAGCGCTCAGACACAATCGGGCACGTGATCCGACTTTCCGCTGGCGTGCCCCTGGTCGAGCTAGAGCGCAGTGGCGTCGTCGAGTCCGTGCATACCGGCCACCTCATCGTGCTGGACGCCGAGGGTGCGGTGCGGTTCTCGGCCGGCAAGCCGGAGCAGCCGGTGTTCGCCCGCTCGTCGCTGAAGCCGTTGCAGGCCGTCGGCATGCTTCGCTCGGGCCTGACGCTGGCGCCGCCGGAACTGGCGCTGGGCACAGCATCCCACTCCGGCTCGGTGCTGCACCGTGAGCTGATCGCCGCCGAGCTCGCCGGGGCGGGGCTCACCGAGTCCGACCTGGACTGTCCGCCGGACCTGCCCATCGGTCCGGCGGAGCTGCGCGAGTATCTGCGCGCTGACCTGGCCGAGTCCCGGCTGGCCATGAACTGCTCCGGCAAGCACACCGCGATGCTGCTGGCGTGCCTGGTGAATGACTGGCCGCTGTCCGGGTACCTGGACCCGGCGCACCCGCTGCAGCGACTGCTCGCCGGGACGGTGGCCGACCTCGCCGCAGAGCCGGTGCTGACCACCGGCGTGGACGGCTGCGGAGCGCCGCTGTTCGCGATCAGCCTGACCGGCGTCGCGCGGGCGTTCGCGCGGATCGCCACCGCGGCGGGACCGGAGCGCCAAGTCGCCGAGGCTATGCGCGCGTACCCCGAACTGGTCGCCGGCGAGGGCCGTGCCGCCACCACCCTGATGCGCACCATCCCGGGCCTGATCGCCAAGGACGGAGCCGAGGGCGTGTTTGCCGCGGCGCTGCCCGACGGCGGCGCGGTGGCCGTCAAGATCGACGACGGAGCCGGCCGGGCGGCCGACCTGGCCGTGGTGATGGGCCTGCGCCACCTCGGCGTGGCCGGGCCCCAACTGGCAAAGCTGGCAACGCTTCCGGTGCTCGGCGGTGGCCGTCCGGTCGGCCGGATCGGTCCGGTCACCGGCTGACAGCCGTGCCGGAACCGAGCCATGTCCACACTGCTTCCGCAGACGTCGTAGCCTGTCCGCCATGACCTCTGTCCAGCCCACCAGAACGGAGCAGGCCGCGGCTCCCGCGATAGCCGCGTCCGTCGCCGTTCCTGAACGTCTCAGCTACCGGGTCAAACGGGTGCTGCTGGGACCGCCCCTGGTGAGCTCTCAGCTGCACGAAGAGAAGCTGTCCAAGAAGATCGCGCTGGGCGTCCTGTCCTCGGACTGCATCTCGTCCTCGGCGTACGGCACCGAAGAGATGCTCATCATCCTACTGGGCGTCTTCGGCCTTGCCGGTTTCCACATCCTCGCGCCGATGACCGCCGTCATCCTCGTCATCCTCGTCCTGATGACGCTCTCGTACCGCGAGGTCGTCATGGTCTACACCCGGGCAGGCGGCAGCTACGTCGTCTGCAGGGAGAACTTCGGGTACAAGACCGCACAGATAGCCGCGGTCGCCCTGCTCATCGACTACATCGTGACGGTGGCGGTGCAGGTCGCCGCCGCGGTCGCCGCGATCACCTCGGCCATCAGCTCGCTGGAGGAGTACAAGGTCGAGATCGCGGTGGCGATCATCCTGCTGCTCGCCTTCGGCAACCTGCGCGGCATCCGCGAGGCCGGCCAGGCGTTCGCCTTTCCCACGTACTTCTTCTTCGCCTCGACCACGGTGGTGATCGTGATCGGCGTGATCCGCGAACTGCTGGGTGACCTGCCCAAATACGCCATCGACCGGCCCGGCCAAATGGCGGTCACCGATCAGCATCATTCGATCCTGTCCGGTATCGCGGTGTTCTACCTGCTCAAGGCGTTCGCCAACGGTGGCTCCTCCCTGACCGGATTGGAGGCGATCTCGGACGGCGTCAGCGCCTTCAAGACGCCGCCCGGCCCCAATGCCCGCAAGACCCTGGGCCTGATGTCGGGAATGCTGGCCTTTCTGGTGGTCGGCGTCGGCTACCTCTCGATGGAGACGCACGCCGCCCCGTACACCGGCGGGACGCCGACCGTCATCTCCCAGGTGGCCAAGGCCACGCTGGGAACAAGTCTCTTCGGCCATCTCGGCTACACCATCTTCACCATCGCCACTGCGTTGATCCTGATCACCGGCGCGAACACCCCCTTCACCGGCTTTCCGTTCCTTGCCAACTTCGTCGCCGAGGACTCGTTCCTGCCCCGTCAACTGACCCGGCGAGGGCACCGGCTGGCCTTCAGCAACGGCATCTTCATTCTCACCGGTTTCTCGATCGTGCTGCTGATCGTCGGCCGGGCCAAGGTCGACGCGCTGGTGCCGTTCTACTCCCTGGGCGTCTTCACCGGCTTCACCCTGGCCGGCTTCGGGATGGCCAAGTACCACACCATCCACAAGCAGCAGGGCTGGAAGAAGAAGTGGTGGATCAACGCCTCCGGCGGCGCCCTGTCGCTGACGATCGTCGTGATCACCGCCGTCGTGAAGTTCACCGAGGGTGCCTGGGTGGTGCTGGTGCTGGGACCGCTCCTGTGGTGGGTGCTGATGCGGCTCAACAGCCAGTACCGAGCCGAGGCCAGGTCACTGGACCTGGTGACGGCCGCCATCGGCAAGGGCGGCGCCGGTGCACCGAACTACGCCCGCCACGTCGTCCTGGTCCTGGTGGACCGACTGGACCTGGCCGTCGTGCGTGGCTTGCGCTATGCCGGCAGCCTGCGGCCGACCGAGCTGCGGGCAGTGCATGTGGTGCTCGACGCCGAGCGGGCCGATGAGTTGCAGCGATCCTGGATCGAGCGTGGTCTCGGGGACCGGGTGCCGCTGGAACTGGCCGAGTGCCCGGACCGCCGACTGATCCGGGCAGTGGCCGAGATCTCGCTCGGTGCCGTGGTCGGCGAGCGGGCCGAGGTGACCGTGCTGCTGCCACGCCGGACGTTCAAGCGCGTGTCCCAGCGAATCCTGCACGACCGTACCGCTGACCGCATCGCCGCGGCGATGGCCAAGATCCCGCACGTCTCGGCCACCATCGTGCCCTTCGATACGACCCTGGACGCTGCTCAGGAACAGGAACTGGAGCGGCAGCGGGCGAAGGCGAAGGAGCGGGCCGCACTGGTGGACGAGCAGGTCGCCTTCGACGACGGCGCTCCGAAGTCGGCATTGGCGACCGACCCGGACGTTCCGTCCGAGCCCGACGACAACGGTGTGTTCCCGATCGCGTCGGTGAAGTGGAAGCAGCGGGTCACCATCGAGGGCCGGATCAAGATCGTCCAGGTCGGAACCACTGCCGGAAAGTCCCTGGAGGCACAGGTTTTCGACGCCTCCGGCGGCATGCGGCTGCTGTTCTTCGGCCGTACCCGGATCCCCGGCATCGAGCCGGGCTCGATCGTCCGGGTGACCGGCACCGTGGGTGAGTACAAGGGCCACCTCGCACTGGCCAACCCCCGATACGAGCTGCTGCCTGCCGACGCGATAAAGCCGGACGGGCGAAAGCCGGACGGCAAGAAGCCCGATCTCAAGAAGCCCGATCTAAAGAAGCCCGATCTCAGGAACGCGGACGCCACGAAGCCCGAACTGAAGAAGCCGTGACGGCGAGCGGCCGATGACCGAACCGACAGCCACGGCGCCCAAGCCGCCGCGGATGCGCGGTAACCGTCCCGCCTACACGACCGAGACGCTGCTCGAGGTGGCGGTGACCGTCTTCACCGAGCGCGGGTATGACCGCACCTCCATGGCGGACCTGGCCACCGCGGCCGGGCTCAGCAAGTCTTCGATCTACCATCACGTGCAGGGCAAGGAAGAATTGCTGACGCTCGCGCTGGACCGCGCGCTGGACGCTCTGTTCGCCGTCCTGGCGCAGCCGCAGGCGACCACCGGCCCCGCCGTGGACCGGTTGACGCAGGTGGTGCGCGGCACCGTCAACGCCCTGATCGACGAGCTGCCCTACGTCACACTGCTGCTCCGAGTCCGCGGCAACAGCCCCACCGAGCTGGCGGCGCTCACCCGCAGGCGCCGGTTCGACCAGCTCGTCGCGATCCTGGTGCACGATGCCCAGCAGCAGGGCGACGTGGCAGCCGAGGTGGACGCCGCGACGGCGACCCGGCTGATCTTCGGCATGATCAACTCCCTCACCGAGTGGTACCGGCCCGGCCGGCAGGAGCTGCTGGACCTACCTGAAACCGTCGTGCGGCTGGTCCGGTCGGGATTGGCTCCCTGAGCTGACTTCCGCTGTGGTCAGGTCGGACTGACGCTGACCGGCCGACCGTTTTGGTCCCGCGCACGGCCGTCCCCTATGCTTAGCGAGCCTTCTGACGGGGGCTAAGATGGTGCGGTTGTCGAAAGCAAGCCCCTATCGTCGAAAGCAAGCCCCTATCGTCTAGTGGCCTAGGACGCCGCCCTTTCACGGCGGTAGCACGGGTTCGAATCCCGTTGGGGGTACGCACGAAGCACGGCCCGAGTGTTCGGCGGATCGTGGACGTAGTAAGGTTTCCACGTTGCTTCGGACAGAGGCGACAACGAGGCCCCGTAGCGCAGTTGGTTAGCGCGCCGCCCTGTCACGGCGGAGGTCGCGGGTTCGAGTCCCGTCGGGGTCGCACATGATCCGGTTTCCTGTGTGGGAGCCGGATTTTTGCGTGTGTGTGGCCAGTGCTCCGCCGGCCGGTAACGTGAAGTCATGAGTGACGCCGGTGCCCCGATCCTGCTCGCGGTGGCGCACGGCACCAAGGATCCCAACGGCGTCGCCGAGGTCCGCCGGCTCACCAATATCGTCCGGACGAAGCGGCCCGGCCTGCGGGTGGAGCTGGCGTGGCTGGAGCGCTCGGAACCGCTGCTCGCTGACGTCCTGCCCACCCTCGACGGCCCGGTCGCGGTCGTTCCGCTGCTGCTGTCGACCGGCTTCCACGTGAAGGTGGACATCACCCGGGCGGTGGGCAAGCGCCCGAACGCGGCCATCGCCGCACAGCTGGGACCGGACAAGCGGATCACCAAGGTCGTGTACGAGCGGCTGCTCGCGGTGCGCGGCACCAGCCTGGAGGACGTGGTGCTGTTCGCGTCGGGGTCCTCCGACCCGGAAGCTGCCGAGCAACTGGACACCGCGGCGAACCAGCTAGCGCGGGCACTGCATGTGAAGGTGTACCCGCGGTTCCTCACCAATCGCGATCCGGCGGTGGGGCTGCCGATGGGCTGCCATGTCGCCAACTACCTGCTGGCGCCAGGGTTCTTCAACGACCGCCTTCGCAGCTACGCCGAGGACGAGCTGATGTCGGCTGCCGTGGCAGATCCCATCGGCGCGCATCCGCTGGTGGCCGAGGTTGTGCTGGACCGCTACGACGCCGCCCTCCGTGAACTGGCGGCCGCCGGCTGAACCCGACGGCCGCGCCGGGTTGGGTTGAGCTGGGCTCGCTTATGGCTGTCAGCGATATGTGGCGCGATTTTGTTGGCGTTATGTGGCGCCGAGAACCAGAGTGGTGCCGGCGGCTTCGACGACGTCGCGGTGATGACGGACAGCTCATTGATGGTGAGGATGCGGGCGATCCGGGCGAACAGTCGCTGGATGAGTCGGAAGTTGCCGTTGGTACAGCGTGCCGTATGACCCCCTCCTTACGGATTCTATTTCGGACGGGTCTAGCGGGATGCGTTATTTGACGTTGGCGTTGACCGGGCGCTCGGCGATGGTTCGTCCCGGTAGATGGGGGGTCGATAATCGGCCAGCGCACACTGGTCAGCTTTCCCGCCCGCTGTGGTGATAGGGCAGCTTCAGAGTTGGGTGTCGGTCACTATCTGTCCGTCGATCAGGCTCAGGTGCCGGTGGGCGTTCTCGGCGATGGCTTGGCCATGGGTGGCCAGTAGGACGGTCATGCCGTGCTGTTGCTGCATGGTCTGGATCAGGTCGAGGATTTCGGCTCCGGTGTGTGTGTCGAGGTTGCCGGTGAGTTCGTCGGCCAGCAGCAACCGCGGCGCGTTGATCAGTGCCCGGGCGATCGCGATCCGTTGCTGCTGCCCGCCGGACAGTTGCGAAGGTAACGCTCGGTGCCGTCCGGCGAGTCCGACGGCGTCGAGCAGTTCGGCCGCCCGGGCCGGCGCGTCGAAGCTGGTGCGGATCGGTAGCACCGGGGCCAGCACGTTGTCCAGCGCGGTCAACGCGGGGAGCAGGTTGTAGCGCTGGAACACGAAGCCGACACTGCGCCGGTAGGCCGGCAGTCGTTTGCGGGGCAGGTCGGTGATGAGCTCGCCGTCGACCTCGATGTCACCGCTGTCGGCGGATTCGATCGCCCCGATCAGGTGCAGCAGCGTCGACTTGCCCGACCCCGAGGGGCCGGTCAGCGCGACGAACGAGCCCGCATCGATGTGCAGGTCCACCCGGCCCACCGCGGTCAGCGCGGTGTCGACACCGCCGCGGAAGGTCTTGACCAAACTTCGGGTGCTGACCGCCGCTCCGGTGATGGAGCCGCTACCGGAATAGGTGTCACTGCCTTCGGGGTGCGGGGTATCGGTGTGTCGTCGCACGGGCTCACTCCTCAGCCAGTAGTCGGGCGGTCGGCAGCCGTAGCAGCACCCGGGCTGGTAGTTCGGCGGCGGCGGCGCTGAGCGCTGTACCGGCCAGCACCGCCACCAGTGCGTAGATCACGGTTGCCGTGGTCAGCGAGCCGGCCAGCGTGCTGGCCAGCGCCAGACCGGTACCGGCCCCGACCACCGAGCCGAGCAGACCGATGCCAGCGCCCTCGCGGCGCAGCAACCGGCTGGTGTCGCGTGGCGCCCAGCCCGAGGCCTGCAAGGTGGCGAACTCCACCGACCGCTCCCGGATGTTGAGGTAGAGCAGGTCGGCCACCGCCAGTACCGACAGCAGCATGGTCACCGCGATCGAGGCGTAGTCAACTCCCCTGGTTTGAAAGCTGATCGCGTCACCGAGCAGCGTGCCGACCAGGGTTCCCCTGAATCCGAAGGTGATCGCCAGCAGCAGGGTGAGCCCGCCGACCCCGACCGTCATCGCCGAGGCACCCAGCAACGTCCTGCCGGGCGTGCGGAAGAGGTTCACCATCGCCAGCCCACCGATCGACTTCGGGCTGCCGCCACGGCGGGATCGCAGGACCGGCGGACGGACCGCGGCCGCCGGATGAGCTCGCGACGCGCGGGTGGCCGGCGACAGCCCGGCCAGCACCGCCAGCACCACGGCGGCCGGCACCGCGAGCACCGCCCGGCTCGGCGAGGCGTGCAGCCCGAAGATCGCGCTCAACGGCAGCGCCACGGCAGAGCCGGCGGTACCGGCCAGCAGACCGATGCCGGCCTGTTCGATGATGACCGTGGCGAACAAGCGCGATGGTGGCCAGCCCAGACAGGCCAGCACGCCGAGTTCGGTGCGCCGGGCACGGATCGAGGCTGCCGAGGCGTTGGCGACGAACAGCGCGCAGACCACCAGGATCAACCCGAATAGCACGATGCTCTTGCGATCGATCGCACTCAGGATGCTGACCGCTACGCCCTTCTTCACCCAGCGTTCGGTGAGGTTCAGCGCCGGCCGGCCATGGCTGCCGGCCGGTAGCGCCACGGTGACCGCTGCTGGCGAGGATCCGGTGGTGATGTCGACGTCCAGACCGGTGTCCTGCTGGATCTGCTGGGCGACCAGCCGCACCCGTTCGCGGCTGACCGGATCGGGTCCGACGACGCCGGACACCCTTACTCTGATGGTGGAAATCAGTGCCGAGGAGCTGCCGTCGTAGAGGCTTTTGAGGTTGGCCAGGCCGGCCATCGTGGTGAGCAGCGATGGCGGTTCCTGCAGGTAGCCGGCCGGGTTGCCGTCCGGCAGCAACGCTTTGTCACCCAACGCGGCAGCGCTTTTCTTGTCCGCCCCCACTGCCGACGGCGGGTTGAACGTCTCCAGCGGTACCGAGGACAGCGCGCCGAAACCCGGCAGCTTGTTCGGGTCGAACTGACCGACCACCTGCAGCTGTGGCCGAACGATCTTGTCCAGGCTCGGGCCGTTTCCACCGTCCCCACCAGCCTGATGCTCCACCAGCTGGCGGAATCCCTGACCCTGCACCGTGCTAGACACGTTCTGGTAGCCACCGATCCCGTAGACCGAAGTCCAGGTCGAGTCCGGGGTCTCCGTCGGCTCGGCGGCAAGCACACCGTGCTGCTGCTGGACGTAGTTCGTCGGACCCGGCGTCCAGTAGGCGTCCATCTGCGTAATGAGAGCTGAGGACTGCAGATGGTGCAGCAGCACGTCGCGCAACTCGCTGTACGCGGTCTGAGCGGTCACGGTAAACGACGTCGCCTTGGTACCGGTCACGCCGGCAAGGCGCTGATCCAGGTTCAATGCGCTGAGCGGGTGCCCCGGCACGGCGTCGGCCACTGTCGACGGCAGTTGCTCGACATCAAGCTGCAGCTGCTGATCGGAGGCGATGGCGTCGGGAATCAGCACCGGGACCCGCATGTCCTTGGTGTAGGGGTTGTTGACGATCCCGCCCCGGTCGCTGCCCTGGAGGTACCGGCCGCTGATCACCGACTGGTCGACATGGTCGAGCTTGGCTTCCTGTGCCGGGTCGATCGCGGCAAGCAGCATCGGAAACGCCCAGTACATGAAGTAGCCCGCACCGCCTGGCCGGACACCCGGTATTGGTCCGCCGCCTTCGGAGCCGTTGACCCGCGACCAGCACAATTCCCTGCCGCGCAATGCGGGATCGAAGGGTCCGCTGCCCGACGCCAGTCCGAAATCGTTCAGGCAAACCTGTTTCGAGAACCCGCTGGCCTGCTCGGCCACCGCCGGAACAGTAGTGCCGGACGAGTCCGCGTTGCCGGAGCTCTCAGGAAAGCTGGTGACATACACGTAGCCGGGCGCATCCTGGGCGCGCGACAGTCCTCGGTCGGTGACCCAGGTCCGATTGATTCGAAGTAGCTGCCGGGAGCGCGCGGACAGTGCAGCCGAGACATCGATCAGCACCTCGACCTTGGGCAGCAGGTAGCCTCCCATCGCGATCGGGGCCGCCACGTCGACCCCGGAGAGCTTCTCGATGTGCTGCCACTGCGCCGTGGTGATGCCACCGTAGATGCCGGACAGGTAGTTCGCGCGCACCAGTCCCTGGCCGGATTCCAGCGGGGTGGTGCTGCCCTTCGGGCGGACCAGGATGTCATAGGCCGCGCGTTAGTTCGCCTGCACGGTCCCGGTGACCTGCAACCGCGCGGTCTGGGCGGAGCCGCTGAGCACCGTAAAGCTGGTGGCGGCAACGAAGATGCCCAGCATCAGTGCCGCGGTGCGGCCGAAGCGGTATCGCATCTGACCCGCTATCAGCCGCCACACGTCAAGGCACTCCTTGCTCTCGCTACGGCGCTGCTGCGCACTGCCTCAAGCCTGCGACTGACGATTCTCACTCGATGTCATCGGTGTTACCGAAGATCCTGGCCCAGGACACCTAGTTTCTCGGGTATGTCCAAATACTCTTGACATAATTGATATCTTTGCGAGTGTCCACCCACACTTCTCATACCGTTTAAACAAGGAGTAAACCTCATAACCCAGCTTCTTCGTACGATGGGCGATCGCCTGCTCCAGGTAGTGCTGCACCAGGCTGATGCGGGAGCATGCGTGCCCGAACACGGTCAGCAGTGCGGCTGCTTCAATCACGTCGTGTATCGCTACGACTGCCTCGCCAACTGCACCGTCCAGACCACCACTCCCTGCTGAACCTGACGAGGATGCCGGAGTTCGTCCTGGCCTTGAGGATCCTTCTCATCGGCGTGTTGGTCGTGGCCGGTGTCGGCAAGGTACGCAGCTCCGCCGCGTTCCAGGCGGCCGCCGACTCGTTACCGGCGGCCGCCTTGTCGCTGCCCGGCTGGCTGGGGCCTAGGGTGCTGGCCACGCTCCTGGTCGCGGCGGAACTGATCACCGCCGGAGCGCTCGCGCTCTGGACCAGCGCAATCGGCTTCGTCCTCAGCACGGCGCTGTTCCTAGTGATGACGTCGTCGCTGGCGAAACTCGTGCACGATGGTGCCGATGCGCGCTGCCGATGCTTCGGCACCGACTCCGGCGTCCTATCCGGCAGGCACGTCGTCCGGGCCGCAGCCCTCATGGTGGTCGGCGCGCTCGGCTGGATACTGCAGACCGTGGCGCACCCAGGGCTACCAGTCACCATGACCGGCGCCGGGGCGGCGGTCGGTGGCGTGATGGCCGCCACCGTGATCATCAACTGGGACCTGCTGGTCTACCTGAGGACACCGGCGGCGAGCTAGCACTGCGCACCACGACGCACGCGGGCATCCACCATGCGCAAGTGCCCGTATGCGATCCCACACGACCCGACACCCACAGGGGAATTCCCGATGACCGCCGCCTTGTCGATCTGGGTCCTGCTCTTGACGGTTGCCACCGCCGGGAACCTGCTACTGACCCTAGCCGCGATCCGGCGGATCAAGGCGTCCCCGCACGATCACTCCGAGGACAAGCCGGTGCTCCCCGTGGTCGGCAACAGCATCGGCGAATTCGAGACACCCGCGGGCGCTGGCGCACCTCTGACTGGCACCCAGCTGCGGCAGGGCAACCGACGAGCGCTCTTCGTCACCGCGCACTGCCCGGCCTGCCGGCGTGTCATCAGCGCGATGCGGGCAGCCAAATCCGCCGATCGGCTACCACCGGAACTCGTGAGCTTCTTCCTGGTAGGTGACGACGCCGAAACGCAAACCTCGGAATTTGCCACGGAGTTGCGTCACCTCGGCGGCGTCTCGGTGGTGCCACTGGAACACCCGGCGCTGGCGGCGTTCGGGGGCGTGGAGGTGTTTCCCACCGTGGTCGACCTGCGCGACGGTGAGATCGTCCGGGTAGGGCACCGGCTGCCCGAGGGCGCCCGCACGGATGGCCGATGACCCAAGCGGTCGCCAGCACCTGGCGAACCAGGCTCGGTGACAACCTCAGCGTGCTGTGCCGGGCCGCGGCGCTGCCCTGGCAGGCTTCCCCGGGAGCGTCGATCAGCGCCTTCGGGATCAGCGCGCTCACCGGCGCCGTGCCCGCGCTCACGACCTACGTACTCAAGCTACTGATCGATACCCTGACGGCCGGCCGAGCCGCCGACCACACTCGCGCGCTCACGCTGGCGCTGATCGGGGCCGCCCTCGGCGGGGTATTGCTGATCAGCGGCTACTGCACCGGCTACCTGTCCGGTCTCATCCAGACCAAGGTGATCGGGCTTGCGCAGCGCCGGCTCTTCCAGCGGATCGCGAGCTTTCAGGGACTGGCACAGTTCGAGAATCCCGAATTCTTCGACCGCCTGCAGCTGGCCGAGCGAAGCGTGCAGAGCAGCCCCTCCGGAGTCACCGCATTCCTGGTCTCGACCGTGCGCCAGGCAACCGGCTCGATCACCTACATCCTGATCCTGCTGGCTATCTGGCCGCCGATCGCGCTGCTGCTGCTGGCAGTCGCCGTGCCCGCCGCGATCGCTCAACACCGGCTGGCCAAGCGCGCCACCGGCGACTACCGGGCCGCCGCGGAGAAATACCGGCGCCGCGACTACTTCCACTCGCTTGCCGTCGATCCGATGTTCGCCAAGGAGGCTCGGGTCTTCGGGATGACCTCGTTGTTCCGAAACAAGATGGACAACGCCTACGAAGGCCTCAGTTCGATCGAACTGAGCCAGCAGCGCCGGCTCACCGTGACCGAGTGCTGGTTCGCACTCGGTGGCGTGGCGGTCTCGATGGTGGCCGCCTACATCGCCATCCGGGGCGCGCTGTCCGGGCGGCTGTCGGTAGGTGATTTCACCCTGTTCATCGCCGGGGTGGCGGCAGTCCAGTCCGCGGCCAGCTCGATCACCGCACAGTACGGCTACGCCAGCATGTTCGTCCGGATGTTTCGCAACTACTTCGACATCATCGACGCTCCGACCGACCTCATCGACGGCGGCGCGACACCCGGACCGTTGCGGTCGGGCATCGAGTTCCGCGACGTGGGCTTTCGCTATGACTCGGACGGCCCGTGGGTATTGCGCGGTCTGAACCTCACGATTCCGGCTGGCAGCAGTACCGCGATCGTCGGCAGCAACGGCGCCGGAAAGTCCACCATCGTCAAGCTCCTGCTGCGCTTCTACGACCCGGTGGAGGGCGCCATCCTCTGGGACGGCATCGACATCCGGGAGTTCGGGATCAACGACTTCCGCCGCCGGATCAGCGCGACGTTCCAGGATTTCGCACGCTATGAACTGACCGCCGAGCAGAACATCGGCATCGGCAACCTCGGTGCCGACGACCGGCTCGACACGCTGCCCCGAATCCGCGCCGCAGCCCGGCTCGCCGGTGCGGACCAGTTCATCCAAGCGCTCGGGTCCGGCTACCACACCACGTTGAGCAAACGATTCATCGACGACGGCGAGAGCGGGACGACCTTGTCCGGCGGCCAGTGGCAGCGCATCGCGATCGCACGCAGCCTGCTGCGCGATGATGCCGACCTGCTCGTTCTGGACGAGCCCAGCTCCGGCCTGGACGCGGCCAGCGAACACGAGATACAACAGGCCATCTCCCGGGCACGGCGCCGGCACCCAGCTACTGATCTCCCACCGGCTCAGCACCTTGCGCGACGCCCAGCAGATCCTGGTGCTCAGCGAGGGCGCGGTCATCGAGCGCGGCGTTCATCACAGCCTGATGGCGACAGAGGGCGGCCGATACGCCGAGCTGTTCACCAAGCAGGCTGCCGGCTATCAGCTCGACAGCGGGCCGTCGCTGGGCGCCGGCGGATGACTGACCGGGAGCCGACGGGGTCCGCACGGCGCGTCTCGGCCGCGACGGCGATCGCCCTGCTCGCGACCGCCGGGGCTTTCGCGGGGCTACGCCGCATGCTATGCGTGGCCACCGTCCGCGGCTCGAGCATGTCACCGACGCTCGGAGACGGCGACCGGGTTCTGGTCCGTCGGGGCGGCACACTGAAAGTCGGCTCCCTGGTGCTATTCACCGCCCGCCAGGCGCCGGACCTCGTCAGCGCATCCCAGGACGTGCCCACCATGATCAAGCGGATCGCCGCACTCCCCGGCGACCCGGTGCCAGCTACCTTCCAGCTACCAGCCGGCCCGATCGGTGACACCCGAGTGCCGCCCGGCGCACTCCTGGTCAGCGGCGACAACCCGCGCAGCGAGGACTCACGCACGTACGGGTACCTGTATCGCCACGAGGTAATCGGAATCGGCTTACGTCGACTAGGTGTGAAGTCCACCTGACCCCCGCCGTAAGGATCGCCATGCGAGTCGCCCACCAGCCGCCAACTAGCTCCGCCAAAATTCGCGCCATTTATCGCGACAGCCACAGCTCGCTGTGTTGAGCTGGGAGTTGTATCTCTACAGGGTTTGTTGACAATCCTCGCCGCGGGCTGCACTCTGGCAAGGTGGCTTCGTCGTGCTTCCCCGGACAACCGTTGAGTTTGGTGCGCCGGTTGCACGTCGATTTGATGCGGTTGTGCACATCGGGCTGTCGGGCAGCGTTCTGACCTGCCCTGACCCCGCTGAGCCGTTGCCGAAAGTAGAGCCATCCCATGCACATCGATCTGACCCTGGCCGTCGCCGGAGCCCTGGTAGGGCTGCTCGTCGGCCTGACCGGCATGGGCGGCGGCGCGCTGCTGACCCCCTTGCTGGTGCTGTTCTTCCACGTCGCCCCGCTCGCCGCCATCTCCAGTGACCTGGTGACCAGCCTGGTAATGAAGCCGGTGGGCGCCGCCGTCCACCTGCGGCGGCGCACGGTCCAGACGGGCCTGCTGCGCTGGCTGGCGCTCGGCTCGGTGCCGGCCGCGTTCGCCGGTGCGTGGGTGATCGGCAGGGTCGGCCACTCGGCCCACGTCCAGTCCACGCTGAAGATCGTCATCGGTATCGCACTGCTGGGCTCACTGTCCTGCACGGTGCTGCGCGCGGTGATCGACCGCCGTGGAGCGTCCGGCCGGACGGACGGTCCGCTGGTGGTACGGCCCGGACGGACCATCGCGATCGGCGTTCTCGGCGGCTTCGCGGTCGGCATGACCTCGGTGGGCGCCGGTTCGCTGATCATCGCCCTGCTGCTGCTGGCCTATCCGCGGCTGTCGCCGAAGCAACTGGTCGGCACCGACATCGTGCAGGCGATACCACTGGTCGCCTCGGCGGCCCTGGGCCACCTGCTGTTCGGCGAGGTGCGACTCTCGATCACCGCGTCCCTGCTGGTCGGCGCGCTGCCGGCGGTGTACCTGGGCGCACGGCTGTCGGCACAGGCCCCGGCGGCGCTCACCCGGCCGGTCATCGCGGCGGTGCTGCTGGCCTCCGCGCTGGCTCTGTTGCGGGTCCCCACGCCGATCCTGGTGGTGGCTGTGGTGGCCACCGGACTCGGCATCTGGCAGCTCGGGCGGGGTATCAGCGCGACGAAGGAGCCGGCCGCGCTCGAACTGCCGGTGCTCACCCGGGGCTGAGCGTGCTCCGAGCCGCGTGGCGTTTTCTGTAGCGCCACGGACAGAAGCCGGAAAGCTAGCCGTAGCTCTTTTCCAGACTGCCGTCGGCAAGCGCCGTTACTGCCCGGAAACAGTGAATGGACAGCTTCATGCTGGACAACTCGAACGCCACCCGGCGCAGACCCACCTGCTCGACGTCCGGAATCGCGGTCGTCATGGCGACCGGGTGGGTGGCGTCGAACTCGATCTCGAAGCGGTACGGCCCGTCCAGCGGCGTGAATCTGGTCACCGATCGTCTGCACCGGATTCAGCGCGCTCATCGCGCCCTGAAAGACGATCGACGCACCGGCCCACCCGCACCGCACGGAGCTTTCCCCAGCTTGCACCGGTCAATTCCTCACCGCACCCTGGCCGAAGCCCTGGTTGAGCATTCCGCCCCAGGACACCTCGGTGGCGTCACCCAGCCCCAGAAAGGTCAAAGTGGCTTCGGAGAGGATGGCGCCGGCCACCGTCAGGGTGGCGGACAGCAGGATCAGCGGCGCGACGTTCGGCAGCACATGCCGGACCATGATCTGCACATTGCCGGCGCCGAGCACCCGGCCCGCTCCACGAACGACCGCGCCTCGACGGCAAGGGTCTGGGCGCGGACCAGCCGGGCGGTCGCCGTCCATGACGTGACGGCGATCGCGATGGTGATCGAGGTGTCGCCCTGCCCGATCACGGCGGACAGTGAGATGGCCGGCGGCAGGCTCGGCAGCGCGATGAACCCGAAGAGCCGCACAAGATAGACCGAATGCTTACCCAGCTACTGCGGTCCGGTTACCTAGACGGCATAAGGGCAATCGTTACCGGTACCTTCTCCGGTTGCGGCCCGGTGGACGAGGTCCACCCCATCCTCACCGAGCGGTTGGCCGACCTCGGGATGCCGACGATCAGCTGGGCGAACATCGGCCACGGCGGCCGGTCGCAGAGCTTTCCGATCGGCGTGGCCGCCGAACTCGACGCCGACGCCGGACCTTGCGGTTACTCGATCCCCCGCTGGTGCCGATCGGCAGCTGAGCGGGAACCCTTCGATCGAGCCGATCGCCGTTACCCTCGTGTAGCGTGACGGCACCGATCAGACGCCAGCGCTGGCCCGACGACGAGGACGAACCGTGGGAAGCAACGCCGGAGGTGCTGACCGATCGTCAGACAACCGGTCCGATGTCCTCATCCGGATCCGCGCGATCGTTCCGGAGCTCACACCGTCCGAGCACCGCGTCGCGCAATTGGCCCTGGACGAGCCCACCGAAAGCGCGGCCCGCACCGTGACCGAGCTCGCCCAGGCCGCTGACACGTCCCAGGCGACCGTGGTGCGGTTCGCGCAACGCCTTGGTTTCGGGGGCTATCCGGCCCTGCGGCTGGCGCTGGCGGCGGCCGGGGCTGCCGAGCATGCAAGCTCCGTGGACACCGTCCCGGGCACCGATATCTCTGCCCACGACGACCTTGCCACCGTCGTCGCCAAGGTCGCGAACCTGGACACCAGCGCGGTACGTGACACCGTCTCGCAGCTCGACCTGTCAGCACTGGCAGCAGTGGTCGATGCGGTGGTGACCGCTCCCCGGCTGGATGTCTACGGCGTGGGAGCAAGCACCATCGTCGGCATGGACCTGCAGATGAAGCTGCAGCGGATCGGCCGGTTCACGCAGATGTGGTCGGATCAGCATCTGGCCCTGGCCTCGGCCGCGCTGCTCACGCGCGGTGATGTGGCCATCGGCATCTCGCACAGTGGTACCACCGCTGAAACAGTAAACGCCCTGCAGGAGGCGCGGTCCCAGCACGCGACCACCGTGGCCGTGACGAACTTCCCCAATTCCGAACTGGCCCAGGTCGCCGACCTGACGCTGACGACCGCCGTTCGAGAAACCACCATGCGGTCCGGGGCAATCGGCAGCCGGATAGCGGCGCTGACCGTGGTGGACTGCCTGTTCGAAGCGGTGGCCCAGCGTGATGTGCCAGCCACCCGCCGGGCGCTGCAACGCACCCGTGACGCCGTTGCCCTGCGGGCGCACCGGTTACCGGGCCGCTGACCAGCTAGCCGCGAGCCTCGTCGATGCGGGCGATGACGTGGCGCAGCCGGTGTTGCAGTCGGTCGATCTCTGCCTGGTAGAGGGCACCGGCCCGGACGAGCGCGGCGATGTCGTTCGGTTGTGGTTGCCACGTCACGCCCCCGGGCCAGTCGGCCGGCGGCTGCCGCTCCGTGCCGTGTTCCTCATAGCCGGCCGCCAGTTGTGCGAGCGTGCCGGCCCGGTGGGTGTCGTCGTCGCGCTGCACCGGAATGGCCCGCAACTGGCGGGCACGCTCGATGGAGATGAGCTCCTGGCCGGTGCTGGCGGCGTGCGGACCGGTGCCGTCAGGTGTGGGCATGACGTCCTCTCACGGGGTAGGGCTTTCTGGGTGCGCTGTGCCAGTGATCACCGGCTGCGAAACAGAGACATCGGAGAAGTGGACGGCCGCGGCCCGGCGGCCGAGATGGAAGTAGCCGCCGCGGTAACGGGAATCGTCAATGGTCACGGAATCGGAATCGGCGGGGGCTCGGTCGGTTCTGGTGACCGCGAGCCGCGCCGGTGTGACGTCGATGCCGAGCCTGACGGTACCGCCCGGCTCGACCAGCGCTGTCTGCGCTGATGCCACGGGCGTCGCGATGCCCTGGTCGACGCGGTGGATTTCCAGCACCCCCGATCGGCGCAGCAGAACGTGGTAGCCGTTGAGGCCGGGGTGGTAACGGCCTGCGTCATCGAACGATCGGTCGTCGGCGGCGCCGAGGAACACGCTGCCGTACCCGTCCGGCGTCGCCGTATCGTCGATGCGCAGTGAGAGCGTGAGGCTGTACCGGTCGGCACTGTCGATGGGGCAGCCCCAGCCTTGCAGGGCGCCGCGGTAGTCATCCGCAATGGTCGAATAGCCCCAGTCACCAGGGGCACCGAAGATGCCGCGGTCACCGGCGATCGAGCTGGCCAGGTGGCCGTAGTAATAGGTGCGTTGCGCGAACGGATCCGAGCGCAGGACGGGCGAGCGTCCGGAGACATACAGCGGATCGTTGGAGAACAGACCGGCCACACCCGCCGCCAGCCACGGCGCCGCATCCACCCGGCGGTCGACCACCCACACCACCACGTTCAGACCGGCGGCGACGCCCGGTGCGACGAGGCTTGGCGGCAGCGCCGCGGACAGCGCGAGGTAGCGGATGCCGGACTTCCGCAGGCTGTCCGGGTCATAGTGCTCGGTGGCGGTCAGCATCATCGCGTCGGTGCCGGCGGCAATCACCGGGTCCAGTTCGGCACGCATGAACGACTGGACGATCACCGTATCGAGTACGCCATAGCGGGTCAGGTGCTCGATGATCGCCGAACCACCGCCGGTGTTCTTGGCCTCCGGGCACAGCACTGCCCGCACCCCGAGTTCCTCCAGTACCTCGGGAAACGTCGGCACCCTCAGGGTGTTGGGCCATGCCTCGGCGAACCACTCCCCGGCGTCGACGCGCAACACGCCGGCACCGGCCAAGGTGAGGTCGTGGGTGCGGCCCGAACCGTCCGTGGTGCGGTCGACGGTGTCGTCGTGCATGCACACCAGCCCGCCGTCCCGGGTCAGCCAGCAGTCCGGTTCGACGACATCCACACCGACGGCGACCGTGGCCCGGTAGGCCTCCAGGGTGTTCTCGGGGCAGACGCTGGCCATGCCGCGGTGAGCAATCCAGAAAGGGTGCGGCAGCGTGCTCGCGCTGACCGGTGCGGCGCCGGCCCGAGAGCCAGCCGCTGCCAGGAGGCGGAAGGGGATGCTGATGTCCTCGCTGTCCGACACGCAGTCAGCATGGCACGCCGAGCGCGCACGTGGGGTTCACCGGTACCGGCTGAGCGTTGTGGCCACGCCGCAAATGCTATGGCTACATATGGGATCCGTCAGCGGCTGTCGGCCGTTACTGGCAGCCGACGCCGTTTCCATCGCGGTCCAGGTCATAGATGTCGGGCCCGGTAACGGTGACCGGTCCCTCGACGTAGCGCGGGCCGTTGCCGGATCCACCCGCACAGTCGACGTCTGGTCCGGGCGCGATGCAGGGGCTGTAGCCGGGAGTGCAGTCCGACGCGGCGGCCGGGGTTGGTGTCGGGGTCGGACTGGCGGCCGCCCGTGAGGCCTCGGTTGATCGCTGAGCCGCTGCTGCTCGGTCGGCAGCGGCTTGGGCGGCTGCCTGATCGGCGGCAGCTTTCTGGGCCGCTACCAGGGACGCCGCGGCAGCTGCCTGTCGTACGGCCGCCGCCTTCGCCGCCGCAGCTGCCTTTCGTACGGCCGCCGCCTTTCGCGCCGCAGCTGCCTTTCGTACGGCCGCCGCCTTTCGCGCCGCTGCCTGGGACACTGCCGCCTGCACCTTCGACGCCGACGCTTGCGCCGCCTTGGCCGCGGACGCGCTGGATTCCGCCGCTGCCGCGGACGCGCTGGACTCCGCTGCCGCGGACGTGCTGGCCGACGCAAGACTGACAGCCGGCACCGGCGCCATCGCGGCGGCGTGGGAGGCTTTCGACGGGCTGGAAGTTCCGCAGCCGGTCACCGATGCGCCCACGGCGAGCACCAGGGCCCCGACCGACACCAGTCGGCGTAGCCGAATGGGGAAGTTGCCAGCGATACCCGAGCGGTCCATGTCCCAAGCCCTTCGGTAGCTTGAGTGCAAATTAACACCATTGAGGCCATCGCGCAGCGAATCTCCTGAATCGCAATGCACCGTACACACGCAGCGTGGCACCGGACCAGGCGACGTTGTAGGTGGCGGCTGCCGGCGCCGGCGTGATCGCCGGCCCGCTAACCTTCATGCTCGACGGGTACCGACGGAGGGGAGCTGACCACACCATGGTCCAGGCGCGCACGGGTGACCAGCATCGTGGTTGAGGTCCGAATTCCTGGCTCCAAATCCGTCACCGCTCGCGCGCTGTTCCTCAGCGCAACCGCCGCAGGCACTTCGGAGCTGCTGCATCCGCTGCGATCCGATGACACCGAGGCGTTCGCGGCCGGACTGACGTCTCTCGGTTATCCGGTGCAGCTGTCGGAATCGTCGTGGACGGTGACCGGGTCCGCAGCGGGTCCGTCCGGACAGGCGTCGGTGTACTGCCGAGATGCCGGCACCGCAGCCAGGTTCCTGCCCACGCTGGCCGGGTGCGGGTCCGGCCGGTTCCGGTTCGACGCATCCGAGCAGTTGCGGCGGCGGCCGATCCAACCGGTCACGGACGCGCTGCGCAAGCTGGGAGCCAAGGTCAGCTTCGAGGGCGCCGAGGACCACCTGCCGTTTACCATCGACACCAGTGGCCTGACGGGCGGCAGCATCGAGGTGGACGCCGAGGTCTCGTCCCAATTCCTGACCGGCCTGCTGATGTCCGCGCCGCTGATGCGCGACGGCCTCACCATCCACGTGCCCCGGCTCGTGTCGGCTCCCTACATCGAGATGACCGTACGGATGATGGCGAGCTTCGGAGTGCGGGTCGAAACCGACGGCACCACGTTTGCCGTGCCGGCCCAGCCGTACTCCGCACAGCGGTACGAGGTCGAGCCGGATGCCTCGACCAGTAGCTACTTCTTCGCCGCGGCGGCCCTGACCGGCAACTCGATCACCGTGTCCGGACTGGGCTCGGGGTCCCTGCAGGGTGACGTCGAGTTTGCCCGCATTCTGCAGCAGATGGGCGCCGAGGTCGACTTCGGCGAACGGCACATCACCGTGACCGGAACGGGACAACTGCACGGCATCGACGTCAACATGCGGGATGTCTCGGACACCATGCCCACCCTGGCCGCGATCGCACCGTTCGCCGACGGGCCGGTGCGGATCAGCGACGTGGCCAACACCAGGGTCAAGGAATGCGATCGGCTGGAGGCCTGCGCGGTCAACCTGCGCCGGTTGGGCATCCAGGTGAGCACCGGCCCGGATTGGATCGAGGTGCAGCCCGGTACGCCCGAGCCTGCGCTGATGGAGTGCTTCCACGACCACCGGATAGCCATGAGTTTCAGCATCACCGGGCTGCGAACGCCCGGCATCACGCTTGATGATCCGGATTGCGTGCGAAAAACCTTTCCCGAGTTCCACGAGGTGCTGGCCGGGGTACGCCAGGCGTGGGGTTCATCGAACGGCGCCTGAGGCGGCCGCGCGCTCACCCGACTGGCCGGACCCCATATGCGGCGGCGAAATCGGCCGGTGTGTTTTCTGGTTTCCCGAAATCACCTGCCGCACTCTTCAGCGCGGCTGATGCTCATGACGATGGCTGTGGTCATCTTCGGAACCATTTCAGCAGTGCTTGAGAACTCTGCCCAACTCCGGCGACGAGGTCTCTGGCGACAGGCACGCCGGCCAGCCACTCCCCTTCCTCACGGACCGCATCAGCCAACGCATCGGGGGCGTTGGCGACGATGTCGTACACCCACGTGAGCAGGTCATCGGGCGCGACGCCGAACTTGACGGCCATCCCGCGCCAGTCGTCGCTGGTCACGAGTGCGTTCTCATACTTGCCACCGATGCCCATCGCCATGGCCATGTGCCGCGGATCGAACCGGTCAGGGTAGGGAGCGGTCGAGGAGATGTCGTACAGGGGCGCCAACGCGACCTGCGGTCCGGACAGCAGAAGGGCGTAGTTCTTCGCGTGTGCGTCGGGGCCGTAGATGACCCAGTTGTATGCGAGCGCCTTGCTGAACGTTTCGATCGACGCTGCCGCAACCGATGGTGGCTGCACCCGGCGCAGCAGGTCCACGATGGCCACCGCGCCCGGACCGCCGTCCTGACGTTCGTACTTGCGGTCGGGATGGACTGCCAGAGCCTGGCAGAAATCTTCCTGGTGGACGCGGGTCACCGACCCGTCCGGCCGGATGACCCGGTCGTAGCGGGTCAGCACGATGGCCGGCTCGCCGTCGAAAGTCATCACCTGCGAGAGTGCCGACCGCAGCCCCAGTTTCGACGCCGCCCGAAGACACAGGTGCTCGTTGATCTCCTGGTCGGCCAGATGTTCCAGCGGCGGCTTGAGGATGTGCGTTGTTGCCGTCCGCCCGGTCGGCAAACCCCACTGACCGTCAGAGGAGCGGTAGAGCGCGAATTTCGCTTGCGCGCCCGCGAGGCTGAACTGTCCTGGTGCGGCGAAGTCATCCCATGCCGATCGGTCCGAACCCAGCGCCCGTAGCCGTCGGGCGATGTAGGCGTCGTCGACCGGCTCGATGCCACCGTCGGCGTCTGCCTGTTCGACGCGGTCGGGGCGGATGAACTGCGCGGCGCCGGCAACGTCCTCACCGACATGCGTCAGCAACGCGAACGGGCTGTTCGGCGATACCCCGAATTGCCGCCCCCACCGTTGCAAGACACGGTCGCTGTCGGGTAGCAAGCCACGGACGAACGGGTCGACCACGGCGTGCGGGTGCTCAACGCGGGTCAGCGGCATCGACAGTGACAGCGGCGTCGCACTGCGGGCTACCCGCCACTGCTGGTCGTAGCTGAACGACAGCCGCCCATGCGGGTCCTGGCGCAGCTTTCCCATCAGCCGGCCGCCCATGTGGATCAGGAGCTGCTTCGGTCCCGTCACGACTCAGGCCGCCCCTTGGCGATATTGCGGTTGGCAGCGTCGTGACGGTCAAGGAGCTTCTCTAGATCCAGCGTCGGGTCGACCGATTCACCGTCCTCGGCCGATGGCGCGGACAGCTCGAGATCCAAGCCGAGCTCGGCGAACAGCGCCAGGAGCTTGCCGAGTTCGGCGCGCAGATGACCACCTTCGACCGTGACCAGCCACGGCCGGCTGACGCGGGCACGGTCGGCCAGTTGCTGCTGGGTGAGTCCCAGCGCCATTCGCCGTTCCCGGACCAGATTGCCCACGTCCTCCGCAGTTCGCGCTCGCACAGCACGTAGCTCCCGCCCTGAATGACAACGTACGGCTACTTTACCGACGGTGTCATCATACGGCTACAGTACGCAGATGTCGTCGAACCTTGACATTCTCAGGAAGTTGAAGGAGGCTCTTCCGTCCGTCCGATCACCTGCGGGGACCAAAGGCTGAAACCCCAGACACCCTGGGAAGAAACTGGGTGGCCAGGGGCAGGATCGAACTGCCGACCTACCGCTTTTCAGGCGGTCGCTCGTACCAACTGAGCTACCTGGCCGTCCACCTTCGCGCACGTGCCGCGCAGGCGTAGCGAGCTTACCCGATGCGCCACGGCGCTGAGCCAGGCAGCTACCCTCACCCGCACGCACCCCCGTCGGCCCCCCACTACATTCCAAGACATGACACGAACGAGCCCCCGTGCCTGAGGGCCATACGCTGCACCGACTCGCCCGCGAGCAGCAGAAGCTCTTCGGCCGGCAGGTCGTCCGAGCCAGCAGCCCGCAGGGACGCTTCGCCGAGGGCGCCGCTCTGATCGACGGCCGCGTCCTGCAGCGCACCGAGGCCAACGGCAAGCACCTGCTGCACTACTACGAGGGCTCCGTCGCCCTGCACATCCACCTCGGCCTGTACGGCAAGTTCACCACCGGCACCGGCGAGCCGCCACCGCCCATCGGTGCCCTCCGGCTCCGGCTGCGGGCCGACAGCCACTGGGCGGACCTGCGCGGCGCCACCGCCTGCGAGCTGATCGAACCGGCTGAGATCGCGACCCTGTTCGGCCGCCTCGGACCTGACCCGCTGCGCCGGGACGCCGACCCGACCCGGGCCTACCAACGGATCAGCCGGAGCCGCACCAGCGTCGCCGCGCTGCTCATGGACCAGCAGGTCATCGCTGGCATCGGCAACGTCTACCGTGCCGAGCTGCTCTACCGGCACCGGCTGGACCCGTTCCTGCCCGGCAACGAGCTCGGCCTGGACACCTGGCTGGAGATGTGGCTGGACCTGGTCGACCTCATGCGCGCCGGCGTCCGGGTGGGCCGGATCGAGACGCTGCGACCGGAGGACCGCCCACGCAAGCGGGGGGCGCTGAGCCGGGACGAGGCGGGCTACGTCTACCGCCGCGCCGGTCTGCCCTGCCGGGTGTGCGGCACCGAGATCCGGACCCAGCTGCTCGTGGGACGCAACCTGTTCTGGTGCCCGTACTGCCAGGCATCCGGGGCACACCACGCCTGAGGGCGGCAGCAGGCGCGAACTGGAAGCAAGCCGCACCGGCGAGACCATCGCGGTGCCGGTCAGCTCAGGGCTAGAGCGCCTGGGTCAGTTCCTGTCGAGTGCCTCGATCAGCCGGGGCCTCAGTTCGTGCGCTCCGATCACGGCATCGACCGAACCGACCTCGACGGCGCGCTGGATGCTGTGCACGGCATCGAACTCCGCCGCGACCTCAGCCAGCTTCTCGACCCGCACCGTGGTGCGGACCTCGGCCAGTTCGGTCGCCAGGCTCGCGCGCTCGCCCGTGGTCGCGTCGGCCATCCGCTCCTGCAACGCGCGCAGCCGCGGGTCGCGGTTCGTCCGTGCCTCGACGTCACCGGTGAACACCACGGCGGCTGCCGGAGCACCACCGATCACCGACGCGTACGAACCCTCGACGGCCAGCACCGTCATGGAGCTGTTCAGCGCCTTGGAGAACACCACGAACGCGCCACCGTGATAGCGCGACACCACACAGAACACGATCGGGCCGTCGAAGTTGACGATCGCCCGGCCGATCTCCGCGCCGTACTCGAGCTGCAGGTTGCGCATCGAGTCCGGTGAGCCGTCGAAGCCGGACAGGTTCGCCAGCACCACCACCGGCCGGTTCCCGCTGGCGGAATTGATGGCCCGCGCCGTCTTCTTCGACGAGCGCGGGAACAGCGTCCCTGCCGTCCAGATGTCGGGGCCATCGCTCGGCGGGAACCCTCGCCGCGGAATGGAGCGCGACTCTATGCCGATCAGGCACACCGGACGGCCCCCGAGGTGGACGTCGAACACGACCGAGGTGTCGGCGTCGGCCATCCCCGCCCACCGCTCGAGCACGCCGAGGTCCTGGTCGGCGACCGCCCGCATCAGCGTCCGGATGTCGAAGGGCTTCTTGCGGTCCGGGTTGGCCACCGACGAGAAGATGTCACCGACGGTGTGGAAGTCGCTGTCGGCGAGTTCGTGCGGGTACCCGCTCACATCGCGGTCCACCGGGTCGGTGCTCTTACCCTTGCGCGGCACCATTTCACCCGGTGCAATATAGGTATTCGTGTAATGCGAGATCAGCAGATCGCACGCGGCGGACAGGTTCGGCACCCAGTACTGCGCCTGCCCGTTCGGGCCCATCACGCGGTCGTAACCGCCGATGCCGAAGTTGTCCTCCGCCGACACGCCGCCGGAGAAGTCCAGGGACTGCTTGCCGGTGAGCACCATAGCGCTGTCCGGCGTCATCACGAGAATGCCCTTGGTGTGCATGAGCATGGTGGCTTCGGCGTTCCAGTACGGCTGCGCGCCGACGTTGATGCCGGCCACCACGACGTTGATCTCGCCACCGGCCTGGGTGAACGTGACGATGCGGCGCAACGCCCGCGCCACCCAGTCCATGTTCTCGGTTCCGGAATCCATCGAGATCCGGGCACCGGCGGACAGCGCGAACCACTCGACCGGTACGGACAGTCGCTCCGCCAGATCGATCGCCGCGACGATGCGCGAGCACTCCGGCTCGGACACCGCTCCCAGCGCCCGGGTCGGGTCGCCGAGCAGCACCACCCGGGTGATGCCCTCGGGATGCCGATCGGTCGGGGTGCTGGCGACACCGACCACGATGCCTGCCCGGTTGCCGCCCGGCGCGCGGTCCACCTGCACCAGCGCACCATCGGCGTCGAAGTCGTACTCGGTGAAGCTGCCGCGGCTTCCGGACAGCATTCCCACGAGTTCATAGGGGTAGACGGTCCCGCGACGGCGTGCCCGCAGCACCTTCTGGGCGTAGTCGTCCAGCGGTTGCAGGCGCTCGGTCAAGGCGCCGCTGATGGACGACACGACACCCGACCCGGGGCTGTAGAAGAACTTCGCGGCGACGCTGCGCACCTTTCCGTCCGACGTGGCGATCCGTCCCTCCGCCACCACCTCTTCGATGCCGGCGCCGACGGTCAGGGGCGCGACCCCCGATTGCAGCGCGGTGAGCTGATCCAGCGGAGCGTCGATCACGGGCCAGATGTGCAGCAGCACGTAATTCATGTCGAGCCGGGCGCCGCCCAGCGTGGCCCGGGCACGGCGGATCGCCTCGCCACAGGCCGCGACCGCGCGCTCGGCATGCGGCAGCGACGTGGGCTGCCCGGCCGCGTCCCGGATGACCGCGAACTCGCGCACCTGGGCGAGGGCGACCAGCCGCCGGTCGGCCTCGTTGTGCGGCGCCACGCACAGGTACAGCAGCACGTCCTCGGGCGCGTCCAACCGGGTGATCGTGAAGTCGCGCAGCCGCCACAGGTTCAACCGGCGGCCGACCATCGGGTGCACGCCGCGGACCAGGTCGTCCTCGACGAGGCTCTCGGGGCTCGGCCGGAACGTGAAGTACGAGACCGGACGGCCACCGCCCGGGTACACCGCCAGCGCCACCCGGCGTGCTCGGCGCGCGAAACCGACGTCGATGAGGCGCTGGCGCAGCTGCTCCGAGGCTTCGGCCGGGGAGTCCGGCAGCTCCGGCCACAGTAGGTAGAGGTCGATGACGCACTCGTGCCCGGTCGGCGCGGCGTCCAGTTGTGCCTCGATCGCGGCGACCAGCCGGGAGTTCACCGACAGCTCCGAGAGCTGACCCACGGTGGTCACCAGGTGGCTGGGCCGGAAGTCCAAGGTGTAGTCACACACCACGAACGGCCGCTCGGCCGCCGTGAGCCGCCGCAGATCGTGCAGTTCGTACTCGCGGTAGTGCCGCTTGGCGAGCACCTCGAGCATCGGCTCGTGCTCGCCGATGCCGGCTTCCAGCCGCTCGGCGAGGAACCGGACGATCCGCTCCGGAATCGCGGCGAGCGCGTCCAGCCGGACGGTGTAGTCCGCGGCGTCCGGATTGGCCGCCAGGTAGCTGACCTCGTCCCGGACGCCCGCCAGGACGGTGGCGCGCGCGGCATCCACCAGGGGCTTGTCGAACCAGCGGAACCGCACGCTGCGGGCCAGCTCGCCGACCACCGGATAGCGGAGCTGGGTGGCGGCCACCAGCCGTTCGAGGACATCGCGGACCTCGTCGGCGATCGCCTGCGGCGCGGCCTCATCGGACAGCCACCGCTGCAGCAGTGAGGTGACCAGGTGCAGGTGGCTCTGCACGCCGGCCTGTGCCAGGAAGATCCGGTACACGGCATCTTCCAGGGCCGGCGTGCGGTCCAGCTCGGGAACGCCGTAGTGCGCCAGCGCCCGTGACAGCCGCTCCCGGAACGCCTGGGGCAGCTGCTCGCGTTCGAGATCGAGGCTGTGCAGGTAGGCGTGGAACAACTCGCGCGGGCTGTGCACCCGCTCGTCACCGAGATCGCCGCGGCCGGGGCGGTTACGGCCGAGCTCGCACAGGTCGGCGAACGCCCCGAACAGTGCCATCTCTGCCTCGATCGGCGCGTGTCCCTCGGATTCCGCGGCCGTCCGCAGTCGCTGGTACTGCGCCAGGGTGCTCTGAGCGTCCTCGTCGCTCAGGTCGAAACCGAGCAGCAGGCCGCGTAGGTCCCGCAGGCAGGCGGCGGCCTGGACGGCCACGGATTCGGTGCGCCGCTCAGGCAGTTCCAGGTCGGTGGCCGGTCCGGCGGCGGCGGTCTGCTCGACATCGCCCAGCGGCTCCAGCCGGACCAGCGGCATCCCCGACTCGACCTGGGTTCCGGAGGACACCAGTAGCTCGCGTACCCGCGCCGGGAACGGCGCGGCGATGATCGTCTCCATCTTCATGCTCTCGAGCACCAGCACGGGGGCGCCCGCGGCCACCTCGCTCCCGACGGCGACCGGCACCGCGACGACCAGCGCGGGTGCCGGTGAGCGGAGCACGCCGCCCTCGTCGCGGGTGACCCGGTGGGTGGTGGCATCGACCTCGATCAAGTTCACGGCGCCGTGGGTGGCGCTGACGATCCGGAACCGCTGGTCGCCGATCTCGAGCCGGCCGGAGTAGCTGTCCAGCCGATCCAGCCGGGCATCGACCGGCGGTGCGTCGTCGATGCCGACCCGGAACCGGTCCGGTCCCAGCTGGTGCACGGCCACCCGGTGGGAGTTGCCGCGCAGCTTGAGGTCGATCGCCCGCTCGGTCTGGTGCCGAGCCTGTGGCCGGCCGCCGTGAGCGGTCGCGAAGAAGTTCAGCCGCTCGCCCTGCTCCTGCACCTGGTACGCCTCGATGGCGGCGACCACCAGGGCGATGCCGGCGTGCAGCGAGGACACCAGCCGCCCCTCACCCCGCACCCGGTCGATCCAGCCGGTGTCGGCGCTGCCGTCGATGACCTCGGGCTGGTCCAGCAGGTCGAGCAGGAAGCTCTTGTTGGTGGCGCCGCCCTCGATGATGACGGTCGTCTCCGCGAGCGCTCTGCGCAGCCGGGCCAGTGCCTCGTCCCGGGTGGGGCCGAAGGCGATGATCTTGGCGATCATGGAGTCGAAGTCGGCCGGAATCAGGTCGCCGCTGGCGAAACCGGTGTCCACCCGGACCCCGGGACCGGCAGGCAGGTCGAGCAGCGCGATCCGGCCCGGCGACGGCGCGAAGTCCCGGTCGGGATCCTCGGCGTTGAGCCGGGCCTCGACCGCGTGGCCGACCTCGACGGGCCGGTCACCGTCGAGGGAGCCGCCGGCCGCCACCCGCAGCTGGGCCTTCACCAGATCGGTGGCGGTGGTCAGCTCGGTGATCGGGTGCTCCACCTGCAACCGGGTATTGACCTCGAGGAAGGCGAAGATCTTGTCGACCGGCTGGTACAGGAACTCCACCGTGCCTGCGCCGCGGTAGCCGACCGCCAGCGCCAGCCGCTCCGCCGCCGTCTTGACCTCGGCCTCCTGCTCGGGTGCCAGCACGACCGAGGACGACTCCTCGATCACCTTCTGGTTGCGGCGCTGGACGGAGCAGTCACGTACGCCGATGGCCCACGCGGTCCCCTGCCCGTCGGCGATCACCTGAACCTCGACGTGCCGGGCACCGGTGACCAGGGACTCCAGGAACATCACGCCGCTGCCGAAGGCACGCGCGGCCTCGTCGCTCGTCTGGTCGAAGACCGCGGTCAGGTCCTCGTCCGAGCGGACGATCCGGATGCCCCGGCCACCACCGCCGGCGGTCGCCTTCAGCATCAGCGGGTACCCCAGCTTGGCGGCATGGGACAGCGCGGCCGGCAGGTCCTCGACTGGGCCACCGCTCCACGGCGCCACCGGAACGCCGACCTGCTCGGCCAGCAGCTTGGAACCGATCTTGTCGCCCAGCGAGCGCATCGCGGCGGGAGAGGGCCCGATGAAGGTGACACCGATCCGCTCGCACAGCTCGGCGAAGGCAGGGTCCTCGGCGACGAAGCCCCAGCCGACCCATACCGCGTCGGACCCGGTCTCGCGGATGGCACGTTCGAGGACCTTGTGATCGAGGTACGGCCGCTCGGCCGCCGGCCCCAGCGGGTACGCCAGGTCGGCCTCGCGGACGAATTTCGCCGCACTCTCGGCCTCGGTGTACAGCGCGACGGTCTCGATCCGGGGCTGCCCGGCCGCGTTGAGCTCACGTACGGCGTGGATCAGCCGCATGGCGGCTTCTCCCCGGTTGACAACCGCGATGCGTCTGAACACCTACCTGCCCCCTCGTTGCTGTAGTCGGCGTCTCACCCTAACGGCTGGTTTAGGCCTATCGGAACAAACACAGCCCGTTCAGCGCTGTCCGGAGTGGCCAGCCAGGTAAGGTGGCCTCTGCGACCGGCTCTCGTTCTGCCACCGGTTGCAACTGGCCGATTGGGCTGATCCAGCTGATCGGACCAGCGTCGACTATCACGCGCCGCGACCGCTGGTCTGCGCCGGGCAGGACGACCTTCTAGCTATGGAGTTACTTGTATGGCGGCTGACCGCCCCCAGTCCATCAATCCCAGCTCAACCCAGGCAACGCCCGACCAGCGCAGTTTCACTGACCTCGGCGTTCCCGCGAGCCTGACCACGGCGCTTGCCGAGAACGGCATCACCGCTCCCTTTCCGATCCAGACCGCGACCCTGCCGGATTCCCTGGCCGGCCGCGACGTACTGGGACGGGGCCGCACCGGCTCCGGCAAGACCTACGCGTTCGTGCTCCCGGTGCTCGCCCGGCTTGCCGCCAGCGCCTCACCTCGTCGGCCCAAGAGCCCGCGTGCACTGATCCTCGCTCCCACCCGCGAGCTGGCCAGCCAGATCGAGGCCTCCATCGCCCCGCTGGCCAGGGGCCTGTCGCTGCGCACCCTCACCGTCTTCGGCGGCGTCGGGGCGAACCCGCAGATCACCGGGCTAAAAGCCGGTGTCGATGTCCTCGTCGCCTGTCCCGGCCGGCTCGAGGACCTGCTCTCCAGCGGCCACGCCGACCTGAGCCAGGTCGAGATCACCGTGCTGGACGAGGCGGATCACATGGCTGACCTCGGTTTCCTGCCTGCGGTACGCCGACTGCTGGACCGCACGCCGGCCAACGGGCAGCGGATGCTGTTCTCGGCCACCCTGGACGCCGGCGTGGACGTCCTGGTCAAGCGCTACCTGACCAACCCGATCACCCACAGCGTCGATTCGGCGCAGTCGCCGGTGGCGAAGATGGCGCACCACGTGCTGCAGGTCGCCGCTGACGACCGGCTGCCCATCCTGGTCGAGCTCACGTCGGCTCCGGGGCGGACGTTGGTGTTCACCCGTACCAAGCACGGCGCCAAGAAGCTCACCAAGCAGCTGATCGCCTCGGGCGTTCCGGCGGTGGAACTACACGGCAACCTCAGCCAGAATGCCCGTACGCGCAACCTCGAGTCGTTCTCCGACGGCAGCACCCGCACGCTGGTCGCGACCGACATCGCCGCCCGCGGCATTCACGTCGACGACGTCAACCTCGTCGTGCACGCCGATCCGCCGGTAGAGCACAAGGCGTACCTGCACCGCTCCGGCCGGACGGCCCGGGCCGGTGCCGGCGGCACCGTGATCACCCTGATGACCGCCGACCAGGTTGCCGATGTCCGCGACCTGACCCGCAAGGCCGCCATCAAGCCGACCACCACCAAGCTCGGTCCTGGGCATCCGCTGCTCGCCGAGCTGGCACCGGGCGAGCGCTCCTTCGTGGCCCCGCCGCCACGGGCGGCCGAGCAGGCCCCGAGCGGGGGTCGCGGTCGCGGTGGCCGTTCCGATGGCGGCTCCAACGGCTCGCGCTCCGCTGGTGGCAGATCCGGCGCGGGACGCTCGGCGGATAACGCACCGGCGAGCCGCGGCGCTGCCGGTGGTGGCAATCGCTCACGCGGCGCGGGTGCCGGAGCGCCCGGCAAGGGCCGGGGCGGCGCGGGAGCAGGCAAGCGCACACCGACCACGTACTCGACCAGCAGCCCGGGCTTCGGCTCCGGCGAGGGCTCCTCGTCAGCCGCTCCGGCCGCCTCCCGGGTCTCCGGCGCGGCGGCGTTCTCCGCGGGTGCGCGGCCACGGGGACGGGCCGGCAGCCGCTGACGCGCTGGGTCGGTCGGATAGCCGGCCCATTATCGAGCGGTATACGTCCGCGTCGTGTATAGTCTGTGTCAGCAGTCCGCCTAGAGGCTGTCAGGCAGCGAAACGAGCGCCTGGTCTGTAAGGCTAAAACCCAAGCAGGTATGAGAACCGGTTCGGTTCTGCCGTACGGCGAGTGTGCCGTAGGACAAGACGCCGAACCGATGGTGGAAGGAACGCGTCATGGACAAAGACATTGACGATTACGGTCCCTGGGACGACTAGGGAAGACTGAGAATGGCCCGCCTGCACATGCAGGCGGGTCATTTTTTTGTTCTGCAGGCTCGTTTTTTGTTCTGCAGGCTCGCCATCGACTTTGTCGGGTCGCGCTACCGAGTCAGCCCAGCAGTGAGTCCACGTAGCACCAGCGCCAGGCCTCTCCCGGTTCGACGCTGCGCATCACCGGGTGCTCGGTCTCCACGAAGTGCTTGTCCGCGTGCTGGCCCTCCGATGAGTCACAGCAGGCCACGTGGCCGCAGCCCAGACACATTCGCAGGTGCACCCAGCTGAGGCCCTCGTCCACGCACTGCTGGCAGCGGCCGGGAGTGTCGGGACGGGCGGTGCGAGGCGCGTGATCCAGGTGCTCGCATTCGGCACCGATCCGGGCTCGCAGCGGTTCGTCGCGGCCAGGCTCGTCCTCGCCCTCGTCGAAGCGGTCGATCAGCGACTCCTCGAGGTCCAGCACCCGCATCACCGACTGCAGCACCTCGTGGTCCAGCACTCCGGAGTCGCGGACCTTCAGCAACTCCTGGCGCTCGGCCTGCAGCATGCTCAGGCGCAACCTGCGGTAGTGCTCGCTCGGGGTCAACAGCGAGGACTCGTCCGGGCCGAGTCGCTCCCATACCGCATTGACCTGCTGGCCGACCCGCTGGCGCAGGCTGTCCACGACCTCGACCGGAGTGTGCTCGTCGGAGTTCTCGTCCAGCACCACCAACCCGGCATTGGCGACCCGCTGCATCAGCCCCGCCTCTTGCAGGGCGTCCTCGGCGCGGCTGGGACCCCGAAGGTCCAGCCAGCGCACCAGCCACGGCAGTGTCGTCCCCTGGAACAACAGCGTGCCGCCTACCACCGTCAGAGCCGCCAGGATCAGCACGTCGCGGTAGGGAGTGTCAGCCGGGATGAGGAATACCGCGGCCAGTGTCACGACGCCTCGCATGCCTGCCCACGAGATGACGGCCGGGTACTCCCACGGTGGGGACGGGTCGGCCACCCGAATCCGGCGGCTCAGTATCCGTGGCAGGTAGATCGCGGGGAACACCCAGATCGGGCGCAGCAGCACGACCGCCGCGAAGATAGCCACGCAGGAGCCGATGAGCTGCCAGTGGTTGAGATCCGCCCGCCAAGCATTCTCGATGATGACCCGGACCTGCAGGCCGATCAGCAGGAACACCGAGTTCTCCAGCAGGAACTCGATCGTCCGCCAGTTCACGCGTTCAGAAATCCGGGACGCCGCACTCTGCCAGGTAGGCGCGCGGTGGCCCAATATCAAGCCGGCCACCACCACCGCGATCACGCCGGAAGCATGGATCGCTTCGGCGGGTAGGTAGGCGATGAAGGGCGCCAGAAACGACAGGGTGGTATCGAGCACCGGGTCGGTGATCTTGCGCCGGAGAAAGCCGAGTACCACCGCAACCACGATGCCTACCGCCACGCCGCCACCCGCGGCCAGCAGGAAATCACCAGCCGCGTGCAACAGGCTGATCGAGCCTGCCGCGGCGGCGATGGCCGTACGCAGGACCACCAGGGCGGTGGCGTCGTTGAACAGCGATTCCCCTTCGAGAATCGTGACGATCCGCCGCGGCATGCCCACCCGCCGGGCTACCGCGGTGGCCGCCACCGCGTCAGGCGGAGCCACCACCGCGCCGAGCGCCAACGCCACCGCGAACGGGATCGGCAGCAGGAGCCAGGCCACCGCGGCGACGCCGAAGCTGCTGAACAGCACCAGCCCGACGGACAGCAGGCTGATCGATCGCCGGTTGACCCTGAAGTCCACCAGGGACGTCCGGATAGCGGTCGTATAGAGCAACGGCGGCAGCAAACCCAGCAGCACCAGGTCCGGGCTCAACGCCACGTCCGATACGAACCAGAGATAGGAGCCTGCGATCCCGGCCAGCGTGAGCACCAGCGGTTCGGACACACCGAACCTGCGAGCGCCCGCGGCGAGAGCGGTTGCCACGGCGACCAACACGACAAGGCCGACGGCAATATGCACGTCACCATCCTGCCAGGTTCGACGTCGGTGACGTGTTCTGCTGATTTCCACCAGTCACCCGCTCGATGCGGCTGTGCCCACGGATTAGGGTCGAGCAGTGTCACCCCACACCGGACGAGAGGAACTCCGATGCCACGGTCCCGCGCGTTGCTGATCGTCGATGTGCAGCCGACCTTCTGCGAGGGCGGTGAGCTTGCCGTCGCCGGTGGCAATGCGGTCGCGGGCCGGATCGCGGACTACGTCCGGGCCGGCCGTGGCGACTACGCCCTGACGGAGACGAGCCAGGACTGGCACGTCGACCCCGGATCGCACTTCTCCGACCATCCCGACTTCGTCGACACCTGGCCGCCGCACGGCCTGGTGGGTAAGCCCAACGCCGAACTGCACCGGGACGTGAGTGCGGCCTTGGCTCCGGCCGGTGCCGACGTGACCATCAAGAAGGGCCTGCACCAGGCGGCGTACTCCGCCTTCGACGGGACGGACGCCGAGGGCCGGTCGCTGGCCGAGGTGCTGGGAGCCGCGGGCATCGACGCGGTGGACGTCTGCGGCATCGCCGAGTCGCACTGCGTGCGGGCCACCGCCCTGGACGCTCTGAGGGCCGGGCTGCGGGTGCGGCTGCTCACCGACCTGACCGTGCCGGTCACCGAGGAGTCCGGCGCGCAGGCCAGGGCCGACATTCAGGCCGCCGGCGGCGAACTCGTCAGCGTCGGCTAACTGGAATGTCGGGGCGGGTTGGTCAGCCCAGCCGCTAGCGTGATCGGAATGGAGAACTTCGAGCACCTGCGGCGGGCTGACACGGTGCTGCTCACCACTCGGCGCAAAGACGGCCGGACGGTGGACACCCCGGTCAATGTCGCGATCGACGAGGCCGGCAACGGCTACTTCCGCACCTGGTCCACTGCGGGCAAGGCGCTGCGCATCCGCAACTACCCCGATGTCCGGGTGGCGCCCTGCAGCCGCCGCGGCCGGCCACAGGGCTCGGACCAGCCCGCCGTAGCCACCCTGCTCACCGGTGCGGACGAGCGAACGGCCAGCGCTGAGCTGGCGCGCAGGTTCCCGGTGATCCATGGCGTCCTGGTGCCGCGCCTGCACCGGTTGCAGAAGCACCGCACGGTGTACTACCGGTTGACCCCCACCGAGGAGCCGACGTCCTGGCGGGTATGATCGGGGTAGGGATAGACGTCGAGTTCGGTGGCTTTCGCCGTCAGCCACACTGATGTTCCCTCGGCCAGGGAAAGTTCTGCGACCGCCGCCGCGGTGATGTCCACCAGAGCGTCGGGATGCCCTGCCACAGAGACCCGGACCCGGTCGGTGAGCAGCTCCATCCCTTCAACGACGCCCCGCCAGACGTTGCGGTAACTGGAATCGCGCGGTTCGGTGATATGCAGGGCGATCGCAGTGGGAGCCAGCGCCACCAGCACCCTGCCAGCTACCGGGGTCTCCGAAGCGGAAACGAGCGTTCCGCCACCGTCCAAGCTGACCGTGACCGCTCCGCTTCCGCCCGACGCGGCTCCGGCGTACAGATTCAGGCCGACCAGCTTGGCGACGTACCGGGTCGCCGGGCGGCGCGCTACCTCGCCGGGACTGCCCTGCTGCACGATGCGGCCCTCTTCGAGCACGAGGAGCCGTGAGCACATCACCATGGCCTCGAGGGGATCGTGCGTCACGAACAGCGTCGGCCCGCCGAAGTCGGTGAGGTGCCGGCGCAGCTCTGCCCGTACCGACCAGCGAGTTTCGGCGTCCAGCGCGGCCAGCGGCTCGTCCAGCAGCAGCAGTGACGGCTCGGTGGCAAGCGCCCGAGCCAGGGCGGCACGTTGGGCCTGGCCGCCGGACAACTGCGCGGGCTTGCGCTCGGCCAGTTCCGCAAGCCCCAGCCGGGTGAGCCACTCCGCTGCGGTGCCGCGCGCAGCAGCGCGACCAGCCCCTTGCCGGCGCGGGCCGAAGGCGACGTTGTCCCGCACGGACAGGTGCGGAAACAGCCGGTAGTTCTGAAACAGCAGGCCGACCGGGCGGCGTTCCGGCGACACGAACACACCGGCCGCCACGTCGTCCAGGGCGGCGCCGCCCAGCGTGAGACGTCCCTCGGACAGTTCCGTCAACCCCGCCAGGGCGCGCAGCAGCGTGCTCTTGCCGGCGCCGTTCGGCCCCAGCACGCCGAGAACCTCACCCGGAGCCACCGCGAACCGCACGTCGAGGTGAAATCCGCCACGCCGCACCACCGCGTCGACCTCCAGCCCCGTTACCTGCGGCAGCCCGGTCACAGCCCGCCGCCCGTCGGAAGCCAACGATTGCGCAGACCGACCAGCACCGCGACGGCGACCGCGAGCAGCACCAGACTCAGCGCGATGGCCGCCTGCGGATCGGTTTCGAGCGCGTTGTACACGGCCAGCGGCATGGTCTGGGTGGTGCCGGGATAGTTGCCGGCAAAGGTGATCGTCGCCCCGAACTCACCGAGCGCGCGGGCCCAGCAGAGCACCAGCCCGGCCAGCAGCGACGGTGTGACCAGCGGCAACGTGACCGTGCGCAGCACCGCCAGCCTCGAGGCGCCCAGCGTCGCCGCGGCCTCTTCCAGCCCCAGGTCGGCCGAGCGGAAGGCGCCTTCCATGGTGATCACCAGAAACGGCATCGCGACGAAGGTCTCGGCCAGCACCACCCCGGCGGTGGTGAAGGGCAGCGTCAGGCCGAACCAGGCGTCGAGGTACCGGCCGAGAATCCCATTGCGCCCAAAGGCAAGCAGCAGCGCCAGGCCACCGACGACGGGCGGCAGCACGAGCGGCAGCATCACCAGCGCGCGGAGCACAGTGACACCCCGGAAGTTGGCTCTGGCCAGCACCCACGCCAGCGGAACCCCGAGCAGCAATGACACCGCAGTCGCGGCCGTGGCACATTCCAGCGACAATCGAAGCGCGGTCAGCACCTGACTGTCGGACAGCAACCGGCCCAGGCCCCGCCACGGCGCGCGGACGAGCACGGCCAGCAGCGGCAGCAGCATAAAGGCCAACCCAAGCGCAGCCGGCACGGCCAGGAGCACCGGCGCTGGACCGCCCCGGGCGCGGGTAGACCTGGTCACGGCTGTTGAAACCCGGCCGCCTCCAGCACACTTTTGCCCTGCGCTGACTGCACAAAGGCCAGAAACGACTTCGCCCCGTCCGGGTTCTTCGCCTTGGTCAGCGCCGCGATCGGGTAATCGGTGGAGGCATTGAGTGAAGCGGGGATCTCGATCCCCTTGACCTTGGCCCCAGCGGCACGCACGTCGGTGCGGTACACCACTCCGGCGTCGACCTCATTGAGCTCGACCTTGGTGAGCGTCGACTTGACGTCCGCCTCGAGGGTCACCGGTTTGACGCTCACTCCCGCGTGCGAGAACACCGCCACGGCCGTCGCACCGCACGGCACCTGAGCCTGGCACAGCGTCACCTTCACTCCCGGCTTCACCAGATCACGCACGGCGGTGATGCGAGCGGGATTGCTTGGTGGAACCGCAATCTCCATGTCGTTGCGGGCAAAGGTCACCGGGTTGGTGGCAGAGCCGCCGCTCGTCACCTGCGTCATGTTCTTGACCGAGGCGGACGCGAACACGTCGGCCGGCGCACCGGCATTGATCTGCAGTGCCAGCGCCGAGCTTGCGCCGAAGTTGAGCTTCACAGTGGTGTTCGGATGTGCGGCCTCGTACCGTGCGGCCAGCGTGCTGAACGTTTCCTGCAGCGAGGCCGCGGCGAAGACGGTGACCGTGTTGGCCCCGGCCTGTGCACTACCGCCTGCTGCGCTGGCGTGCTGACTACCGGCGCCGCCCGAGCCGCAGCCGGCCAGCAGGCAGAGGCCAAGGCTTGCGGTGATCGCGCGCAGTCCGCGCATGGCGTGCTCCTCGAGTGTTGTGACGGTTCAGGTATCGGCTGCTGGTCAGGGCTGTTCGGGAACCTCGATGACAACGTTGGTCGCCTTGACGGACGCGATCGCGAGCGAGCCGGGCTCCAGCCGTAGTTCGTCCGCGGCCTCCCGGCTCATCAGCGACACCACGCGGTGCTGTCCGGCCTGGATCTCGACCTGCGCCATGACAGTGTCCCGAACCACCCGGGTGACCAATCCGGTGAACCGGTTGCGCGCCGACTCGCTGACGACCGCCGGCAGCGGCGGGCGCTCCGCGGCGGCGGCCAGTTCCTCGGCGAACCGGGCCAGCTCCGCGCCGTCGATGGAGCGCCGGCGGCCGGTCGCCGCGGTGGTGGTGGCCAAGCGCCCGGTGTCGCACCAGCGACGGACGGTGTCGTCGCTGACCCCGAGCAACTCTGCTGCCTCGCGGATGGTGAAGCTCGCCATGTCGGGAACTATAGCCGCAGTTACGGTTGCGCATGGGTCTTATTCCCGCTTCTGCGGAACTGCCGCCGATCTGAGTTGGCGTCCGCTGCTACAGCCACCGCCGACGGCACAGCTCGCTCGGCTACCAGGCCCAGCGGTCTACGCTGCTGCCTGCACCCACCGATGGGCGGCTCCGCCACGAAATGGATCCGTTCGCGGCGTCCGGCCTTTCGGATGCATGCCAGGAACCAGAGGATTATCCATGGACGAGGTGAAGTTCGAGCAAGGCCTGGTGCGCGCACTGCTGCGCGATCAGCATCCGGATCTTGCGGACCTCGAACTGCGCAACGTCGACGGCGGTTGGGATAACCAGCTGTGGCGCCTCGGGGAGGAACTGGCCGTCCGCTTGCCGCGCACCGAGCGCGCTCCGGCTCTGCTGGACATTGAGCGGACCTGGCTGCCGACGTTGGCCGAGCGCCTGCCGCTGCCAACGCCCACCCCGGTGCGCGCTGGCAAGCCTTCGAGCCTGTTCGAGCACACCTGGACGATCGCGCGCTGGGTCGAGGGTGAGCCGGCCGATCGTGCGCCGATCACGTGCATCGAGTCGGCCGATATCCTCGCGGGGTTCCTGCAAGCGCTGCACCACCAGGCACCGGCTGAGGCCCCGGCCAACCCTTCGCGCGGCATCCCGCTGGCCGGATTGCAGCGGGGGTCGACGGCTGGTTCGAGCTGATTGCCGACTACGCGGACGCTGAGGCCGCGCGGCAGGTGTGGGACAACGCTGTCGCAGCACCCGCCTGGCAGGGCGCGCCAGTCTGGCTGCATGGTGACTTGCATCCAGCGAACGTGGTCGTCCGGGACGGGATGCTCGCTGGGGTGATCGACTTCGGCGAGCTGTGCGCAGGCAATCCCGCGACTGATCTTTCAGCCGCCTGGATCCTGTTGCCCGCCGGTGCCGCCGGTCGGTTCTTCGACGCCTATGAGCGGGCCGACGGAGCCACGATCACCCGGGCCCGCGGCTGGGCTGTGCTGCGCGCCCTGAACCTGATCGCAATCGGGCAGAACGGCAGGCTTGGTCTGCCCGGAGGCAAACCGACGTGGGAACCAGCAGGCTACGCCACGCTCGAACGGGTTCTGGCGGCGAGCTGACCGCGGTTGCGCGTAAGCGTGGTTCCCGCCCGCTCCTCGACCATTGACATGTGACCGATCGGTCACCTATCTTTGGCGGCATCCCCCTTCCGTCCGGCGCGCAGCGCTGACTGAACCGACTTGGAGAGCCGACATGGAGAAGATCTTCGAGATCTACATCCGCACCACGCCGGAACGACTCTGGCAGGCAATCACCGACAGCGAGATTCGCGGCAAGTTCCAGTTCGGCAATCGGGTGACCTCGGACTGGACGCCCGGCTCACGCCTGGAGGTGAGCAATCCCAAGGCTCCCGGACTGCTGGGAGAAGGCGAGAACCTCGAGGTAGACCCGCCGCGGCGGCTGGTGCAGACCATGGTCGCGCTATGGGGCGAGGACGTGAAGAGCGAGGGAACGTCGCGGATCACCTGGGAGATCGAACCGATCGCAGCGGACTCGTGCCGTCTCACCGTCACCCATGACCAGCTCCGCGAGGGCGCCAACAACCAGCTCTACGGCGGCTGGCCCATGATCCTGTCGGGATTGAAGACCTGGCTCGAAACGGGCGAGGTGCTCACGACGCCCGGCTCGCTGATGTACGGCTGACTGCTTGGATGGGCGGCGTGGACCTGCATTCGACCGAGAGAGCCGCGGACTCCTTCCAGCAGCCGGTGACGGCGGCGGAGATCCGGGCGCTGTGCCGACGCTCCCTCGGTGCCGACGTGCGGGTCACCGCTGCCACCGAGATCGGCGTGGGGACGTACAACAGCACTTATCGCCTTGACCTGGAACGGCTGGACCTGGAACGGGAAGCTCCGGTCGTCCTGAGGATCGCCCCGACTCCGGCACGGCAGTCCCCAGCTGCCCGTGACGCCATGCGCAACGAGTACGCGGCGGCCCCCTTTCTGGCCCCGTTGGGCTTGCTGGTTCCACGCATCCTCGCGGCCGACTTCACCCATCAGCTGATCGATCGCGACTACATGGTGCAGACGCTGCTGGCCGGCGTGCCGGCCAGTACCGGCCTAACCGTAATACCGTTCAGTTAGTGGGTTGTGATCTGGTAGATGGGTGGGTGTTGGGGTCGGGGCCAGGTGGCGTGGTGGGCGCGTTTGACGTGCCATTTGGGCATCTTTCTTTTGATGACGCGGGGTTGGGC
>NZ_JAVREH010000027.1:0-48301 GCF_031845305.1 Jatrophihabitans lederbergiae
TCCGCGGACGAGGCATCGACAGCCTCCCCAGCATCCGCACCACCACCGACCAAACCGAGACCTAGACTGCCCACAACCGCTCACTTTTCAAGCGCCGGAACCGACCAGCTTTGGAGCGCCGTCGACAGTGAGAGTCGTGCCGAGCGATCAAGCTCGCGACGGAGGTTCTGCGGTCGTGCCAGGCCAGCTAGGTGTGATGTCCCGTTCAGGCAAATCGTCGCCGCGGACCGCGCCGTCCCCCGATGAACCGCTCTGTCGAGGCCCCTACTTGGTCGAATTTCTAGCTCGGAAGTTGTAATTCAGTGATGGCAGGAGCTCTGCTCGGTAGAGGGGCTTGGGGTCACGAGAACATGCTGCTCGGCGCGCATCGATGAACTGGGACGAGCCGGAAACTGACGGACAAGCCGGGTCACCTGCGCCCGCAGTGCCCAATGCGTAGGACGTGCAACGGACTAGCCGGACTTGCTGGCAAGCAGGTAGGCCTGTGGCGTCTTTTCCCGTTCGCCGGGTTGTCGGACCAGGCGTGCCTGCACCGAGAAGCCGGCATCGTCAAGAAGGGACTCGATGCGCTCGGGCGCCAACCGGTAGGCGTGGAGTCGGACGTCGTGCCCGTACCCATGCTCGATGAGGACGCGCTCGTCGCCGACCTGGAACGCCAGCAGCAGATGCCCGCCGACCGACAGCACGCGGTGGAACTCGGTGAAGGCTGTGGGCAGCAGCGCGGGTGGCGTGTGAATGATCGAGTACCAGGCCACCACCCCGCCGAGACTGGCGTCCTCGGCATCGATCGCGTCCAGGGTGCCCTGTTCGAACCGGAGCCGCGGATGATCACGGCGGGCCACCGCGATCATGGCGGGGGACAGGTCGATGCCGAAGACATCGAGGCCGAGGCAAGTGAGGTAGGCGCTGATCCTGCCGGGGCCACAGCCGGCGTCCACCACCGTCGCGGGACTGGTGTCGCGCACCAGGTCGGCGAAGGCGCCAAGCATCGCCCGGTCGTAGGGCTTGTTCGTGAGCTCGTTGCGAAGCAGGTCGGCATAGGACTCGGCGACGGTGTCGTAAGCGGTGCGTGTGGAAGCCAGAAACTCCGGTGGGTAGCTCACGACGGGGACGCTAGTTGCCGGCACCGACAGATGGCACCACCTAGGAGATCGCCCCGCCGACTCGGTCGAGCAATGTGGCTGTAGCGTCGGAACGCCATCAGTCAGTCTGGAGCTTCTGCGGAGCGAGCATTGAACAGTCACGCCGGTACGCCACAGGACACCCTCGACTACTTCCAGAACTGGTTGTCCTACCGGCGATGGTTCCTGCGGATTCCTGGTGTACAGGCCGTGGCGGGTGAGCAGCGGATCTCGGCGGCGTTCGGGAAGGCCGACGCCAGCACTGGTGAGCTGTTGGGGACGCAGCATCTGTTCCGGATCGCCTCGCATTCCAAGACGTTCACCGCGGTGGCGGTGCTACAACTGCTCGAGCAGGGCAGGGTTCGCCTCGACGACACGGTCGCGACGCACCTGGCGGAACTGGCCGGCGGTCGGATCGGTGAGGTCACTGTGCGTGAGTTGCTGAGCCACGGTGGTGGTGTGATCCGGGACAGCGAGGACGGCGACTTCTGGCAGTTGCACCGCGACTTTCCGGACCGGGCCGAGCTGATTCGCGTTGCCGCCGCGCCGAGTGCGGCTGTGCTCGCGCGCAACGACCGGTTCAAGTACTCCAACATCGCCTACGGCTTGCTCGGCCTGATCATCGAAGCGGTGACCGGCAGCAGCTACGCCGACTCGGTCAATGAGACGATCGTGGACCGCCTGGGATTACGCGACACCGGCCCGGACCTGCCTGAGCAGCGGCGTGCCGATCTCGCCGCCGGGCACAGCTCGCTCTCCTACGCCCGGGACCGCACGGTGATCGACCACGTCCGCACGGGTGCGTTGGCCTCGGCTACCGGCTTCTACGCCACCGCGGCGGACCTGGTGGCGTTCTTCACCGCGTTGCTGCCAGGTGAGAACCGGCTGCTGACTGAGGACTCCCTACGCCAACTGCGCCACCGCGCCTGGCAGGTCAAGGACGCCGAGGTCGGCTATGGGCTGGGGGTGTTCCTCAACCGCATCGGGGACCGCGACCTTCTCGGTCACGGCGGTGGTTATCCCGGGCACATCACCCGAACGCTGGCCTGCCTTGAGAGCAGGGTGGTCGCGGCCGTGCTGACCAACGCCATCGACGGGGCGGCCGAGCCGTTGGCGACAGCGTTGTTCCGGTTGCTGGATCTGGGTGCGGGCGCCACGCACGAGCCGGCAGAGGACGCGGGTCGTTTCACCGGTCGGTTCTCGTGGCTGTGGGGCGTGCAAGATGTGGCGCTGATCGACGGTCACCTCTTCGCGGTGAACCCGACCGCACTCAATCCCGCCGATGACGCCGCTCCACTGGAGGTGGTCGACGGCTCGACGCTCAAAATTGTGGGGGGCCCGGGCGGTGGCGCGGTGGGCGAGCTGATGCACTACGACTTCGCCCCCGACGGCTCCATCCGTACCGTCCGGGGCGGCAGCGGCATGACCATGACCCCCTTCACCCACTCCGACCAGCGCACCGACTAGCAGGGCCGTGCGGGTAGGCCGCGATGACCTTGCCGTGGTTGTCGTAAAAGGTGACCGGGCTCTTGCTCGGCACGAAGCTCGAGGTCCAGACGCCGACGATCCGCAGGCTTGAGCCGGGGACGGCATAAAACTTCAGGGCCGTCTCAGGTGAGCCCGCGGTGGCCTGCGTGGTTACCTTCGCGACTTCGGGAGTCGCCCACCCGCCGAGGAACGTCTGCCCACCCAGGCTGCCCAGACCCAGCACCTCGTCGGCCAGACAGTCCTTCGGCCCTGGCGAGGCGATTCCACCGAACCCCCAAGGTTCGCCGGGGGCCGTGCGCGCCTCGAACTCCAGGCTCAGGTGCGAGCTTCCGTTGGACGGGCCTTTGACGGCGATGCGGTACTGGCCACCGGCACGGTTGCCGGCCAGGATCGTCCGCGCCCGAGGGTTGGGGTAGCTGGAGGACCGGACGCGGTAGACCAGGACATGACCGTCGGGATTCGTCAGGGTCAGGACGCGGTCGGTGATCGCCCAGGACACCGAACGCATCAAAGTCGCCTCGACCTGCCGGTCGAGCTGACCGGGTTCACCGCCGCAGCCCATGGCGGTCGAGGTCCTTCTCGAGAAGGAGATGCGGTCGCTGGTTATGGTCACGGCACCTCCGAAGAAGTTGCATGCGTGCGCACTGAAGTTGCCCTTGGCGCTGAAGTCTGCTGTCGAGTCCGTCGTCACGGTGACTCGCTGCGCGCTGCCTGGGTTGCCGTACGACGCGAGCTGCCAGTCGGTACCAACCAGAGGTGGCTCGGACGCACTGGCCGGTGACCCCGACGGGCGAGTCGACCGGTTGAGCGCGCCGGGCGCGGCCGACGCGCAACCAGCGGTAGTCAGCAGCACACCGACGGCTACGGCGAGGCTGAGTCGAATGCTCATGACAAGTGTGACGCGATGGCCAGTACAAATCATTGCACTCATCAAAAAAATGAGGCCCAGGAAGATTCCCCTGGGGCCCAGTCGGTGCGCAAGGGGGGAGTTGAACCCCCACGTCCTTACGGACACACGGACCTGAACCGTGCGCGTCTGCCATTCCGCCACTTGCGCGTGGGTCTCATGAAGAGACGGCCTAGATTAACACGACCGCTGGGCGTCTCATGCGGGGCTCATAGCCGGCCGCAGATACCATCATCGTCACGCCCCAGGACAACCTGAGGGTCGCCCGCGACACCGAAAGCAAGATCAACCGCCATGCCAGCGCGGCACGACTGCCGCCAGCACCGCCAGAGGAGGGACCGACGTTGAGCCTCGCCCAGCGCTTCGAACGACGCCTGGAGGGCATGGTCGGTTCCGCCTTCGCTCGGGTCTTCAAGGGCCAGGTCGAGCCGGTCGAGATCGGCAACGCCCTACAACGCGAGGCCATGGACAAGAAGGCCGTCATGGGCAACGGCCAGGTGCTGGCGCCCAACCGCTACCGGGTCACCCTCGGCCTGTCGGACTACGAGCGCCTCGCCCCTTGGGAACTCCAGCTCACCAACTCCCTCGCCGAACTGGTGCAGGAGTACCTCGACGACAACCAGCTGGCCACGATCGGTGACATCGAGGTCTACCTGGCCAAGGACGAGGCCCTGCACACCGGCGTCTTCGGTATCGCGTCCCGGATGGAGCCCCAAGCCCCACCGCGGCGCCGTCCGATGGACTCCATGTCAATGCCCGTCGTCGCCGGAAACCCCGACGAGTACGTCCAGCCGTACGGGTCCCAACCGTCCGCCCCGGTCCAGAGCCCGCCGCCTGCCGTGCGGCAGCCCCGTACCCAGGAGCAGCCGCCGCCCTTCCTCGGCGCTCCAGCCAAGCCCCGGTACCGCGCCAGCCTCTCCGTGGACGGCACGCCGCGAACCGTGGAGCTCAAGAACGGCAGCAATGTGATCGGACGGGGCAGCGCCACCGATCTGCAGTTGCTCGACCAGGGCGTCTCACGCCGGCACGCCGACGTCCATGTCGCCGACGGCCGCGCCGCGGTCTATGACCTCGGCTCGACGAACGGCACCTCGGTCAACGGGCACGGCGTGCAGACCCAGGAACTTCAGCACGGCGACGTCATCCGGGTGGGCCACACCCGACTGGTCTTCCACGAGGACAACTCTTGACCTCACCCCTGACGATCCAGCTTATGAGATTCGCGTTCCTGGCGCTGCTCTGGCTGTTCATCTACGGCATGGTGCGGGTCATCCGCCTCGAGCTTCGGACGTCCGGCGCGCCCCGCGTACCAGTTCCGGCGAAGCCGAAGAAGTCCAAGCGCGTCGCGACCGCCGAGCCACGTCCGAGCCGCGGCGGGCTGTCGCAGCTTCTCGTGACCGAGGGCAGCCTCGCCGGAACCCGCATCGCCCTCACCGGCAAGCCGATCCTGATCGGGCGCGCCAACGACTCGACCCTGGTCCTCACCGACGACTATGCCTCCACCCGGCACGCGCGCATCAGCGAGACCAACGGCGTCTGGTACCTGGAAGATCTCGGCTCCACCAACGGAACCTACGTCGGCCAGTCCAAGGTGGAAGGCCCCGTACCGCTGGAAGCGGGGGTAGCCATCCGGATCGGCAAGACCGTCCTGGAGCTCCGATGAGTTGGGCCGAGCGATGGCGCTGACGCTCAAGTACGCCGTCCGCTCCGACCGCGGCCTGGTCCGGGGAAACAACGAGGATTCCGTCTACGCCGGCCCCCGCCTGCTCGCCATCGCCGACGGCATGGGCGGCCACGCGGCCGGTGAGGAAGCGTCCAAGATCGTCATCGGCACCATCGAGGAGCTGGACGACGACCGTCCGATCGCCGACCTGATCGGCGCTCTGCGCAAGACCGTCTCCGACGCGACGGAGACGCTGGCCCATGCCGTCCGCGAGAACCCCGACCTCGAGGGCATGGGTACCACCCTCACGGCGATCCGTTTCGCTGGCAGTCGGATCGCCCTGGTGCACGTCGGTGACTCGCGTGCCTACCTCATGCGCGGCGGCCAGCTGACCCAGATCACGCACGACGACACCTACGTCCAGTCGCTGGTGGACTCCGGCAAGCTGACCGCCGAAGAGGCCGCGCATCACCCCCGCAAGTCGCTCATCCTGCGCGCTCTGAACGGCAACGACGTCGACCCGGACATCTCGATCCGCGAGGCTCGCAAGGGCGACCGCTACCTGCTGTGCAGTGACGGGCTCAGCGACGTCGTCACCGCCACCACGCTGCTCGAAGCGCTGTCCTCGGGCACCCCGCAGGGCTGCGCCGACCGCCTGATCGAGCTGGCGCTGCGTGGCGGCGGCCCGGACAACGTCACCTGCATCGTGGCCGACGTGGTCGACCTGAAGAACGGTGACGACGTACCGATCGTGGGCGGTGCGGTGACCGACCGGATCGACCGCCCCGAGTACAGCGACGACTCGCCGGCGTCGAGAGCGGCGCGGATGTCCCGTCCGGAGCAGGTAGAGCCGCCACCGTTGAAAGGTCATCGGACATACCGCCGGGCATTCGTCGGCACACTGGTGACCCTGCTTGTTCTCGCGGCCGCGATAAGTGGCTACCTGTGGACCCAGAAGCAGTACTTCGTCGGCAAGGACGGCGGTGAGGTGGCCGTGTTCCGGGGCGTCAACGCGCACTTCGGCCCGTTCAGCCTGTACTCCATCATCGAGAACGGCGAGATCCACGTCGATGACCTCACCCAGTCCGCGGCCGGCCAGGTCACCAACGGCATCACCGCGAGCAGCCGCAAGGACGCCGACGCGATTCTGGCCAGGCTCGCCGATGAGCTGAAACCGCCATGCCCGGTGGCCGCGAGCCAGGCGCCGGCACCCACCCGAACTACAGCGACGCCCACCAAGACGGCACCTCGAACCACAGCACCCCGAACCACGGCACCCCGAACCACGCCACCCAGAATCACCGCACCGAAGACAACCGCGCCCAGAACCACCGCACCGAAGACAACAGCGCCGAGGGTTTCGGCGACCTCCACCCCGAGCGCGCCGCTCAGCGCGTCGTCGTCCAACTCCCCCGTGCCGGGGGTGGACTGCCGATGAGCGCTCCCTACCGCACTCCCACCCGGCGCGGCATCGAGCTCGCGATGATCCTCGCCACCGCGGTGGTCGTCGCCTGCGCCGAGGCCGTCGTCGAGATCACCCGCAACAACAAGCTCTCCAGCCACGTCCTGACGTACGCGGTGGTGGTGCTCGTCATCGGCGGCGCCTGCCACCTGGCCATCCGCCGTACCGCCCGGTACGCCGACCCGATCCTGCTGCCCTGCGCGATGCTGCTGGTCGGCCTGGGGCTGGTGATGATCCACCGCCTCGACCTGGGTCTGGCGCAACAGGCCGCCGAGAACGGCACCACGTACACCGGTGTCGCCGCGGCCAGCCAGGTCGTGTGGGCGTTCCTGGGGCTGTTCGTCTTCCTGGTCGTCCTGTTCGTGGTTCGGGACCACCGGTTGCTCACCCGCTACGCCTACACCCTCGCGCTCATCGGGCTGTTCCTGTTGCTGCTGCCCGCGGTGCTGCCGGCCCAGTACAGCGAGGTCAACGGCGCCCGGATCTGGATCCGGATCGCGGGCTTCTCCATCCAGCCGGGTGAGATCGCCAAGATCGCGCTGACCATCTTCGCGGCGGCCTACCTGGTCGACAAGCGCGATGTGCTGTCACTCGCCGGGCGCCGGGTGATCGGCATCGACCTGCCCCGCGGCCGCGACCTCGGACCCGTCCTGGTGGCGTGGCTGGTGAGCATCGGGGTCCTCGTCCGTGATCACGACCTGGGCACGTCCCTGATGTTCTTCGGCCTGTTCGTCGTGCTGCTGTACGTGGCCACCGAGCGGGTCAGCTGGGTCATCATCGGCGTGCTGCTCTTCGCGGGCGGCTGCTTCGTGTCCTACGAGCTGTTCGGCACGGTCAAGCAGCGGGTGGACGTCTGGCTGCATGTGTTCAGCTACTTGCAAGATCAGGGTTACCAGATGAGCCAGTCACTGTTCGGTCTCGGCACCGGCGGGCTCTTCGGCGCGGGCCTCGGTGGCGGTCGTCCCGAGCTGGTCCCGGTCGCCAAGTCCGACTTCATCCTGTCCTCGTTCGGGGAGGAGCTCGGGCTGTTCGGCTTGGTCGCCATCCTGGCCGTGTATGTCGTGTTCATCTCGCGCGGTTTCGCGACCGCCCTGGCCGTGCGCGACTCGTTCGGCAAGCTGCTCGTCACCGGCCTGTCCTTCTCGTTCGGGCTCCAGCTGTTCGTGGTCGCAGGCGGCATTTCCCGGCTGCTGCCCGAGACCGGCCTCACCACGCCGTTCCTCTCGTACGGCGGGTCGTCCCTGATCGCCAACTTCGGGCTGCTCGCGCTGCTGCTGCGGGTCTCCGACGCCGCGCGCCGGCCCCCGACCACGCCCCCCTCGGCCGTCACCACCGACAGCGGGCCGATCCCGACGGCCGCGAAGGGGCGCCGATGAACCGCCCGATCCGCCGCGTCAGCATCTTCGTAGGCATTCTGCTGCTGGCCGTCGTCCTGAACCTGAACTGGGTGCAGGTCATCAAGGCCGACCAGTACAAGGACAACGCAGCGAACCGGCGGATGGTGCTGGACCAGTACAAGCGCCAGCGCGGGTCCATCGTGCTGCGCGGCTCCGGCACGCCGGTTGCCGAGTCGGTGCCGACGAAGGACGCGCTGATGTACCTGCGCAAGTACGCCAACGGCCCGCTGTACGCCCCGGTCACCGGCTTCAACTCCCTGTACTACGGAGACACCGAGATCGAGGACGCCGAGAGCAGCGTGTTGTCCGGCACTGACAACCGGCTGTTCGTGCAGCGGCTGACGAACCTGCTCACCGGACGGGACACCCGCGGCGGCAACGTCCTGCTCACCCTCAACAAGCAGGCTCAGACGGCCGCGTACCAGGCGATGGGCAACCGGCGGGGCGCGGTGGTGGCGCTCGATCCGGCCACCGGCGCCGTCCTCGCCGCGGTGAGCACGCCGTCCTATGACCCGAACGCGCTGAGCTCGCACTCCGCCGACGGCATTCAGGGGGCCTACAGCAAGTACAGCGCGGACAAGTCCCAGCCGCTGATGAACCGGGCCTTCGACGTCACCTATCCACCCGGATCGGTGTTCAAGGTCGTCGTGGCGGCGGCGGCCCTGAAGAACGGGCGTACCCCGCAGAGTGTGATCCCGGCCGTGAACTCGCTGACCCTGCCGCAGACGAACACCCAGCTGCGCAACTTCGCCGGCGAGCAGTGCGCGAACGGCAGGACCGACACGCTCGATCACGCGCTGGCGATCTCGTGCAACACCGCGTTCGCGCAGCTGGGGATGGACCTGGGCGTGGACACCATCAAGCAACAGGCGGCGCTGTTCGGGATCGACGCCAACGACAGCTCCATCCCGGTCGGGGTGGCGGGATCCTCGGTCGGCCGGATCGAGGACAAGGCGGCGCTGGCGCAGTCGAGCATCGGTCAGCGCGACGTCCGGGTCACGCCGCTGCAGGCCGCGATGATCTCCGCCGCGGTCGCCAACCACGGCACCCTGATGAAGCCGTTCCTGGTGTCCGAGGAGCAGGCCCCCAACTTCGCGACCCTGAACCGTCCCAATCCGCAGGTGCTCAACCAGGTGATGGACTCCACCCAGGCCGGCCAGCTGACCCAGATGATGGTGGACGTCGTCAACAAGGGCACCGGCACGGCGGCCCAGCTCCCGGGCATCCAGGTCGCCGGCAAGACCGGCACCGCCGACAACGGTCCGCAGCGCTCCGACGGCAGCTACGTCAACCCTCCGCACGCCTGGTTCTCGGGCTTCGCACCCGCCGACAACCCCAAGATCGCGGTCGCGGTGATCGTCGAGAACGGGGGCGTCAACGGCAGCGAGACCACCGGTGGCCTGGCCGCCGCGCCGGTCGCGCAGGCCGTGATCAAGGCCTATCTCGGCGCGATCGGGGTTAAATGATGAGCTTTGCACCGCAGCGGAACAGTGAGGACGCTCGATGACCGCACCACGCCTTGTCGGCGGACGCTACGAGATCGGGCCCCTTCTCGGCTACGGCGGCATGGCCGAGGTCCACAAGGGCAAGGACGTGCGGCTGGGACGCGACGTCGCCGTGAAAATCCTGCGCTCGGACCTGGCACGGGACCCGTCGTTCCAGCACCGGTTCCGGCGCGAGGCCCAGGCCGCAGCCGGCCTGAACCACCCGTCCATTGTCGCCGTTTACGACACCGGCGAGGACGGGTCAGCCGATGGCCAAGACGGCGTCACCCCCTACATCGTGATGGAGTTCGTCGAGGGCCAGACCCTGCGCGAGGTGCTCAAGACCGAGGGACGGCTGCCGGCCAAGCGTGCCATGGAAGTCACCGCGGAGGTCTGCGCGGCGCTGGACTTCTCACACCGCTCGGGCATCGTGCACCGCGACGTCAAGCCCGGAAACGTGATGATCACCAGTGCCGGCGCGGTCAAGGTGATGGACTTCGGCATCGCCCGGGCGCTGGCCGACAACGCCGCGACCATGACGGCGACCTCGGCCGTGATCGGCACCGCGCAGTACCTCTCGCCGGAACAGGCCCGCGGCGAGTCGGTGGACGCGCGCTCGGACGTGTACTCGACCGGCTGCCTGCTGTACGAACTGCTCACCGGCAACCCGCCGTTCATCGGGGACTCGCCGGTCGCGGTGGCCTACCAGCACGTCCGCGAGATCCCGCAGGTGCCATCCTCGGTGAACCCGGTCCTCCCACCGGCGCTGGACTCCATCGTGATGAAGGCGCTCGCGAAGAACCCGCTCAACCGCTATCAGACGGCCGCCGACATGCGCGCGGACCTGCTGCGGGCACTGAGCGGTCAGCCCGTCGAGGCCGAATCGGTGATGACCGACTCCGAACGTACCCAGTTCCTGTCGACCGCCACGGCGAAGCCGACCACCCGGGCGGCCGTGCTGACCCCGGCGTACGGCGACGAGGACGACACCGCCAACCATCGCGGCGCCCTGATCTGGACGTCGGTGGTGCTGGCGCTGCTGCTGGTGATCGGTGCGTCGGCCTACTACCTGCTGCGCAACAACGGCAAGCCGGCGCCGATCGCGACGTACCAGGTGCCGTCCCTGGTCGGGCTGTCACCGGGTGCGGCGAACGAGGCGATCCGCAACGTGCACCTGACCCCGGCGACCGCCAAACCGGACGGCAGCAACGGCCCGTGCACCTCGGGCGGCCCGAGCGCGGTGACAGTGAAGAGCCCGACGAAGGGCCGGGTCTGCACCCAGACCCCTGCCGCTGGGACGGAACAGAGCGAGAGCACCACGGTGTCCTACACGGTGTACTCCGGGCCGGCCAACGTCCTGGTGACCTCGGTGACCGGCAACTCCTACGACCAGGCGGCGACACTGTTGCGGGCGCAGGGGCTGGTGCCGAGCCGCGTCAACATCGACAGCTCGCAGGCAGCCGGTCAGGTCGTCAGCCAGGACCCGCCGCCGAACGCGTCCGTGCAGCCCGGCACGACCGTGAAGCTGAGCGTGGCCAACGGCAAGGTGAAGCTGCCCGACGTGACCAAGCTCAGCGAGCAGCAGGCGAAGATGAAGCTCAACCAGCTCGGATTCACCCAGTTCAACCAGGACGTCCAGGCTCCGGTGCAGCCGGGCTTCGAGGTGGGGCAGGTGATGGCGGTGGACCCGACACCGAACATCTTCTACGATCCGGCCACCACCACGATCACCCTGACGATGGCCGTGAAGCCGACGTGCACCACACCGCCGCCACCGTCCCCGTCGGTGACGCCGTCGGACAGTGGCTCGCCGTCCGGCAGCGGTTCAGCGTCTGGTTCGGCATCCGGTTCGGATTCGGGTTCGGTATCAGTCACGCCGACTCCCACCCCGACTCCCACGCCGACTCCCACCCCGACGCCGACGACCGATCCGAACTGCACCCCGGGCTGATCCGTGAAGGGTCAATAGGACTTCGGCACTTTGCTGAGCCGGCCTTCGGCGTCTGGTCTCCAGCGGGGCATTGCAGCTGAGCGTAGCTGATGACACCGGGTGCCGTGCGGGTGCTAACGTGATGACACCAGATGACATCCCATTCCAACTGGAGCTCTTCATGCGCGTACTTGTCACCGGCGCGTCCGGCCACATCGCCTCCGCCGTCATCCCCGAACTTGTCAACAACGCACATCAGGTCGTCGGTCTGGCCCGCTCTGACGCCTCGGCCGAGGCCGTCGCCGCCCTGGGTTCCGAGGTTCGCCGCGGCGATCTCGACGACCTCGACGGTCTCAAGGCCGCGGCCGCCGAGGCCGACGGCGTGATCCACCTCGCCTTCAAGCACGAGGCGATGCGCACCGGCGACTTCATGGGCGCAGTCGACTCAGACCTGGCTGCCATCCAGGCGATCGGTGAGACGCTGATCGGCACCGACAAGCCCTTCGTCACGACCGGCGGCACCCTGATGCTCGCCATGGCCGGGATCACCGGGCGCCCCGGCAACGAGGACGACCAGTCCGCCGGCGGTCCCCGCGTCGATGCGGCGAACTACACGATCGGACTGGCTCGCCACGGCGTGCGCTCGTCCGTCGTTCGGCTCGCGCCGATGGTCCACAGCGACCTCGACCATCACGGCTTCACCCATGCCCTGATCGGCTTCGCTCGGCAGAACGGGGTGGCGGCATACATCGGTAACGGCTCCAACCGCTGGCCGGCGGCCAACACCTACGACATCGGCGTGCTCTACCGCCTAGCGCTGGAGAAGGCCCCCGCCGGCTCGACGCTGCACGGCGTCGGTGACACAGGAATCCCGCGCAAGGTGATCGCCGAGACGATCGCCGGCAAGCTCGGGATCGAGACCAAGAGCATCACCGACGAGCAGGCGCCGCAGTATCTCGGCTTCCTCGCTGCCTTCGCCGGACTCGACAACCCGACGTCCAACGACAAGACCCGCCGACTGCTGGAATGGGAACCCACCCACCCCGGCTGGGTCGAGGACGTGCAGACGGGCCACTACTTCGCCTAACCCGGCTCAAGTCATGCGCCCGTGGCCCGGGGTGTGTCGGCCACGTCGTCGTCGCCTTCGCTATGTGCGCACACGAAGCATCAACCCGACCTACACGCACTTCGAAGGCAAGGCTTCGCGGACCGGCCGCCTTCGCCTGGTCGGCGACTGGCGGGACGGGTGCCCACAGGCCAGGTGCTCATGCCGCCTGTGCCCGCAAGCCGATCGGCAGCCGGTCACCAGGACGGCTGGGCGTGACTGGTGCGTTCTTCGGTGATGCTCATGGTCTTGGCTACCAGGGGACGGTGCCGTCGCGGCCGGTGAACGTACCTGTTGGGCCTTCCCGGCCGATCATGGCCATCGCCACCATGGCGTCCGTGCCCTCGGTGACGGTCTGCGTTCCGGAGTTTCCGTTCAGGTCGGTGGCGGTGTAGCCGGGGTCGACCACGTTGATGCGCAGCGCCGGCAGGGCCCTGGCGTACTGGGTCGTCAGCATCACCAGGGCGCTCTTGCTCGAGCAGTAGGCCGGGGCCAGGACGCTGGACTCGACGCGGTCGGGGTCGTGGGTCACCGCCTGCGAACCGAGACCGCTGGCCACGTTCACCACGACCCCGTTGTCGGACGCGAGCAGCAGCGGCAGGAAGGCGTGCAGAACCCGCACGGGCCCGAAGACGTTCGTCTCATAGACGTGGCGCAGGTCATCGGCGGTGACGTCGGGCACGTCCTTGTGGCTCCCGGCGATGCCGGCGTTGTTGACGAGCACGTCGAGGTGGCCGACGGTCGCGACGGCCGCGACGACGGAGGCGTCATCGGTCACGTCGAGCTGGACGAAGGAGGCTCCGAGGTCGGCGGCGGCCTTCGCCCCGGCTTCGGCGTCGCGAGCGGCGACCCAGACGTCGTGGCCCTCGGCGACCAGACGGCGGGCGGCCTCGAACCCGAGGCCCTTATTGGATCCGGTGATCAGCGTGGTGGTCATGGCTCCACCCTGACGCGCCGGCGCCATGCGCAACCAGGTACCCGCAGGGCCAGGCTGCCGGGGCGACAGCGGCGCACACTGACGGTCATGGATGGACTTGGGGGCGCCCTGCGCGCATGGCGTGAGCGGCTGACAACTGCCGATGTCGGCCTGCCCTCGTTCGGTCGCCGCCGGGCACCGGGCCTGCGGCGCGAGGAGGTGGCGGCCCTGGCCGGGGTGTCGGTTGACTACCTCGTGCGGCTCGAGCAGGGCCGCGCCCGTCACCCGTCCGCGCAGGTCGCCGAGGCGCTCGCCCGGGCACTGCGGCTCCACGACACCGAACGCGACCACCTGCTCCACCTCGCCGGTCTGGCCGACCCGCAGCCCGGGCTCGTACCCACGCGCATCACGCCGGGGGTGCAGCGGCTCCTCGACCGCTTCGGCGACGCACCGGTCTCGGTCCTGGACGCAGCCTGGAACCTGCTGGCGTGGAATCCCCTGTGGGCGGCGCTGATAGGCGACCCGTCCAACTGGCACGGGCGGGACCGGAACCTCGTGTGGCGCGCGTTCACCGACCGTCCGAGCCGTGTCGTGCTCACCGACGCCGAGCACGAGCAGTGGCGCTCCGGACTGGTCGCGGACCTGCGCCTCGTCCTAGCTCGCTACCCCGACGACCCGTCCCTCGCAGCGCTGGTCGGCGAGCTCAACCGCACGAGCGAGGCCTTCGCAGCCCTGTGGGCCACCGGCGGCGTCGGGGTGCAGGCCGCAGCACGCAAGACCTTCCTGCACCCGGACGTCGGCCACCTGACCCTCGACTGCGACGTTCTCGTCGTCCAGGGAACGGACCTCCGCGTCGTCGCATACACCGCCGTTCCGAGCAGCGCAGACGCCGAGGCCCTCGCCCTGATCGGGGTACTGGGACTGCAGACCGTCAGCTGAGCCCGCACCAACTCACAGAACCCCGATGGTCACAGCCGCTCAGCCGCTGACACCGCGCCTCAGACACCATCCCTCACCGGTCCTGTTTGGGGTAGGCCAGGGTGGGCGCCCAGCCCGCGTCGCCTATGACCAACGCCATCGATCAGACGAAGGCGCTGGGCATCAGCGCGAGGCACTGCCCGGCGAGGTCGGCGGTGATCAGCTCGTCGACGCGGGGCCAGTACGGAGCGATCAGCAGGTCCCAGGCGGTGCGCAGTTCGGCGAGGATCCGAGTTCGACCGGCCGCCGGGTCGGGCGATCAGCGGTGTCAGCACGGCGGGGTGTCGGGCGGGAGTCGAGCTGCGCTGCAAGTCGGAGGTCACCAGGACCGCAGGTGCTCAGCGCATCGCTGCGGAACTTCCCGCTGACGTGGTGGACGAGGTGTCGCGTCGTCTTCGCGTGCTCGGACACCCCCACACGCATCGCACTGGTCCTCAAGGTGCTGTTGATGGTGGCGCGGGCCGTGCACGCGGATGCGGCGCGCATGACGGCCGCGCTACGCGGTCGCGTCCTGACGACGCCAAGAGTCGTCCAGGCGAGGAGAGCCGCCGTGAGAAGCCACGGGGGTGGCCACGTCTGAGAGGAGCCTCAGGCCTGCGTCGTCTGCAGTCGAACCTCTACCATCAGGCCCGGCTCGTTGTCCCGAAGCACCACCCTGCCGCCGTGCGCCGTCACGATCTCGCGGACGATCGGCAGCCCCAGCCCGGTGCCGCCCTGGTCACGGGAGCGCGCGGTGTCGAGCCGGTAGAACCGGTCGAACACCCGCTCCCGCTTGTTCGCCGGCACTCCCGGTCCGTCGTCACAGACCCGGAGCAGCACCCCGTCCCGGTGGACGCGCACCGACACCGTCACCTCGCTGCGCGCGTACCGGACGGCGTTGTCGAGCAGGTTGACCAGCACCCGGTGCAGGCCGTCGCGGTCCCCGGCAACCGTCATCGGCTCCGGGACGTCGGTACGTACCTCCACCCGGGCGTCACGGTAGCCGGCCGCGACGGCACGGATCAGCTCGTCCAGCCGCACCGGGACGCGTGTTCGTACCAGCCCGCGCTCGTCCGAGCGCGCCAGGGTCAGCAGGTCATCGATCAGGTTCGACAGCCGGTTGACGTCGATCAGGGCATCCTCGGTGAGTTCCCGGACGCCGCCCGCGTTCCCGAGTCGGTGCGCCACCTCGAGTTGCAGCCGCAGCGAGGCGATCGGTGACCGCAGCTCGTGCGCGGCGTCGCCGATGAACTGCCGCTGCTTGGTGGTCGCGGTGTCCAGGCGGTCGAGCATGTTGTTCAGGGTGGTGGCCAGCTCGTGGATCTCGTCCTCGGCGTCCGGAACGGGCAGCCGCGATCGGGCCAATCCGCTCGCGCTGAGGGCTGCCGCGCCCCGCTGCAGGGCCGCTACCGGCCGCAGCGTCAGACCGACGAACCACCAGGTCAGCGCCGCCATCGCCGCCACGATGAGCGGGCCGCCGAACATCAGGCCGCGCTGCAACAACCGGGCGGAGTCGAGCACCCGGCCGAGGTCGGTCGCCACCAGCACGGTCCGCTGCCCCGTCCGCAGATCGGCCTGCACCCCGACTATCCGCAGCGGCTCGTCGCTGGAGGCACGCTCACCCGACACGGTGATCGGCCGTCCCTGTCGTACCCGGGCCAGCTCGTCGGCGGTCACCAGTGACACCGCGCTGTCAGCGCCGGGGGAGGCCGCGACCACCCGGTTGTTCGCGTCCACGACCTGGACGAGCGAGACTCCGCCGCTACCCGCGAGCACCTGCGCCGGCAACCGTCCGGACTGCACCAGCGCCCCCACCTCGGCACCGGAGCGCTCAGCCGAGGAGTCCAGGGTGTTCAGCAGCGACTTGCCCACCGTGAACACCAGGATCAAGCCCGCCAGCATCAACGCGACGGTGAACAGCGCGGTGGCCAGCAAAGTGATCCGGGCGCGCAGCGAACGGCGGCGCCACCACCGCAGCGGCAGCGGGCGACGGTTCGGACCGGCCGCTTCAGCCACCGTCGGTGGCCAGCCGGTACCCCGCCCCGCGCACCGTCTGCACCGCGTGGCGGCCGAAGGGAATGTCGATCTTGCGGCGCAGGTAGCCGACGTACACCTCGATGACATTGGCGTCGCCCTCGTAGTGGGCATCCCACACGTGGTGCAAAATGTCGGCCTTGCTCACGGCGTCACCGGCCCGGCGCATCAGGTACTCCAGCAACGAGAACTCCCGCGGCGTCAACTCGATCTCGGCGTCACCGCGCCGGACCGCGCGGGCGGCCGGGTCCAGCGTCAGGTCACCACACGCCAGGATCGCCGGACGGGGCCGTACACCGCGGCGCAGCACGGCCCGCAGCCGGGCGAGCAGCACCACGAACGAGAACGGCTTGATCAGGTAGTCGTCCGCGCCCAGGTCCAGGGCGTCGGCCTCGTCGTACTCGCCATCCTTGGCCGACAGGACGAGCACCGGCACCCAGTTCTGCTCGGCGCGCAAGGCTTCGATGATCCGGTAGCCGGACAGGCCCGGCAGCATGATGTCGCACACGATGGCGTCGTAGGTGTTCTCGCGCGCCAGATGCAGGCCGTCCGGCCCGTTCAGGGCTACCTCGACGGTGAACCCCTCCGCGACCAGACCTCGCTGCAGCGCGGTGGCCATTCGCGACTCGTCCTCGATGATCAGCAGGCGCATAACAATTCCGGTTCGCAGGCGGACATGACGGTAAGCATGCCGTGATCCTGAACGTTTGGCTCAGCGCCGGCTCAGGCCCCCTCAGGGTCCGCACAGCGCCCCAGCGGAATCCTATGGGTATGGAGCAGAATCCCGCAGCAGATCCCACCCACGCCACCTCCTCGACCGTACCCGCGCAACCTGCTCGCTCCGGGAGCCGTCGCGCGCTTCGCTGGCTGGTTCCGGTCGGCGCGGTCGGAGTCGTCGCGCTGCTGGCCAGCGGTGCGCTGTCCGCCGACGCGAAGGGCAACCTGCCGGCCCGGTCCGCGGCGCAACTGCTCGCCGAGGTGGGCAACTCCAAGGTCGCGGGCTTCTCCGGAACTGTGGTCGAGAAGGCCTCGCTCGGCTTGCCGGAGCTGCCCGATCTCAGCGGCGACTCGGCCAACACCGGACCGCTCGGCCTGCTGACCGGCTCGCACACCGCCCGGGTCTGGTACGCCGGCGAGACCAAGCAGCGGGTAGCGCTGCTGGATTCCCTCGGTGAGCAGGACATGTTCCGCGACGGCCGCCAGCTGTGGCAGTGGAACTCCGACACCCGCACCGCGACCCACACCACGCTGCCGGACGCCGCGGCCGCAAGCGCCACACCGGCACCGGCGCTCACCCCGGACGAGGCCGCCCACCGCGCCCTCGCCCTGATCGGGCCGTCGACGTCGGTCACCACGGACCCGGCCGGCACCGTGGCCGGCCGGGCGGCCTACGTCCTGGTGCTCACGCCCAAGGACGCTTCCTCCCGCGTCGGCTCCGTCCGGATCTCGGTGGACGGTAAGACCAAGGTTCCGCTGGCCGTCCAGGTCTATGCCCGCGGCTCGCAGAAGGCCGCTATCGACATCTCGTTCACCCGGTTCACCGAGGCGGTCCCGAGCAACGACAACTTCAACTGGACGCCGCCGGCCGGTGTGACGATCACCGAGCCCACCCCGCCCCGGCACCCGTCCGGATATCAGGCCCCCATCACCCGGGTGCCGGCCATGACCCGGACCGGCGAGGGGTGGACCACCGTGGCACAGGTGAAGAACGTCCCGTCACTGTCGGCGCTGGGCAAGCAGAGCAAAGAGGCAGGCGTGCTGCTCGGGTCGCTGCCACAGGTGCACGGCACGTGGGGCAGCGGCCGGTTGTTCCAGTCCACGCTGGTGACCGCGCTGTTCACCACCGACGGACGGGTGTTCGTCGGCGCGGTGGACCCGGAACTGCTGTACCAAGCCGCCGCTCGGTGACCGATACCGCGATCCAGACGGCCGGGCTGACCAAGGCGTTCCGGGGCGGCCAGGTCGCGGTGAACGGCATCGACCTCGCCGTTCCGGCTGGGGCCGTCTACGGATTCCTCGGCCCGAACGGCTCCGGCAAGACGACCACGATCCGGATGCTGCTGGGGCTGATCTTTCCCACCGGCGGCACCATGTCGGTGCTGGGCGCGCGGATTCCGGAGCAGGCCGGACGGGTGTTGCCCGACGTCGGCGCGCTGGTCGAGGGGCCGGCGTTCCACCTCTACCTGTCCGGCCGGGCGAACCTCGCCCGACTGGACGCCGCTGACCTGACCAACACCCGCAGGGGCTCAGCCGCCCGGATCGACAGTGCGCTGGAGCGGGTCGGGCTCTCGGCCGCGGCGGGCAAGCGCTATCGCAACTACTCCCTCGGCATGCGGCAGCGCCTCGGCATCGCGGCGGCGCTGCTGCGGCCCCGGCAGCTGCTCATCCTGGACGAGCCGACGAATGGCCTGGACCCGCAGGGCACCCGCGAGGTCAGGCACCTGATCGCCGACCTCGCCGCTGACGGGATCACCGTCTTCGTGTCCTCGCACCTGCTCAGCGAGGTGGAGCAGATCTGCACCGACGTCGGTTTCATGCGCACCGGCTCGCTGGTGTGGCAGGGATCGATGGCTCAGCTGAGCGCTCAGCAACGGGCGCGGGTGACCGTACAGACCCAGGATTCGTTGGCCGCGAAGGGCGTGCTGGCCGATTTGGGACTGGCCGAGATCACCGAGCAGGACGGTTCGGCCTCGGCGGTGCTGGCAGACCGGCCGCCGGAGCAGGTCGTCGCCGCGCTCGTGGCCGCCGGGGTCGGCGTGCGCGGGTTCACCGTTGCCAAGCCCAATCTCGAGGACGTGTTCGTCCAGCTCACCGGGGAGGGCTTCGATGTCAGCGGCTGAGCCCCGGACGGCGTCGGCGCTTCAGCCGGGACGGCGCTCGGAATTCGGTTCCGAGCGGCCGTCAACAGTCGGGGCACGGCGGTCCGCGTCGGGTGGCCGGCTGCTGCTCAGCGAGATCGGCATGCTGCTGCGCAGGCGCCGCAACCAGTTCATCCTGCTGGCCCTGATCGCCATCCCGATCATCATCGCGGTGGCGGTCAAGCTGACCACCAATTCGTCCTCCTCCAGCTCCGGATTGATCGGCGGCATCACCAACAACGGCATCTTCGTCTCGTTCACCGCCCTGGTGGTGGTGATCCCGATCTTCCTGCCGATGGCCGTCGCTGTGGTCGTGGGCGAGTCGGTGGCGGGTGAGGCCGGTTCCGGAACGCTGCGGTACCTGCTGACCGTGCCGGTGAGCCGAACCCGGTTGCTGGCGGTGAAGTTCGCGGCCCTCGCGGTGTGGTGCCTGATCATTGCCGGAATCGTGGCACTCGCCGGGCTGCTGATCGGGTTCGCGCTGTTCCCGGCGGGCCACGTGACGCTGCTGTCCGGCACCCAGACCAGTCTCGTCGGCGGGCTCGGCAGGCTCACCGTGGTGGTCGGTTACGCGGCGCTGATGATGCTCGCGATCGCCGCTATCGGGCTGTTCATCTCGACGCTCACCGAGGTGCCCATCGCCGCCATGGCAGCGACCCTGGCGGTGGCGATCATCATGCAGGTGCTGGTCGCCGTCCCGCAGCTGCACTCCATCCGTCCGCTGCTGCTCAGCAACTCACTGCTCGACTTCGCCGACGTGCTGCGCGACCCGCTGACGTTCGGCGGACTGCGGCACGGCGTCCTGCTCGCGCTCGGGTACATCGTGATCTTCTGGCCGCTGGCCTGGGCCCGGTTCACCACGAAGGACATCTCGAGCTGACGTCCCTTACCGCTCAGCTGAAACGCCGTTGGGTACGGTCGTGCGCGTGAGCGAACCACGATGAGCGAGTACGTCCGATTGGCCGTCGGCCTGGCAGTGCTGCTGGTCATCGCCGTCACGGTTTCCTATGTCGCCGGGCTGAACCGGCACCGGGACGTGCTCATCGCCTCAGCCCGGGCCGTCGTCCAACTGGCGATCGTCGCGGCGGCGTTGCGGGGAGTCTTCGCCGCACCTCTCGCCTCGATCGCGGTGGTGGCGGTGATGTTCTCGGTGGCGACCTGGACGGCGTCGCGGCGGTTGCGGGGCGCCGAGGGTGCACTGACCGCGGTCGTGCTGTCGTGCGGGGCAGGCGCGGCGGTGGTGATCGCCATCATCGTGGGGCTGCCCACCCTGGACCGCAACGTCCGCAACTTCGTGGCGGTTTCGGGCATCGTGCTGGGCGGCACCATGACCGCCGCGACGCTGGCCGGGCGGCACCTGAACGAGGGCCTGCGGCGGCGCCGGGACGAGGTGGAGGCGTGGCTGTCGCTGGGCGCGACGTCACGCCAGGCCGTCCGCGATGTGGCCAAGTCGGCGGCGTCGGAGTCACTCGTTCCGGCACTGGACCAGACCCGGACGGTCGGCCTGGTCACCCTTCCCGGTGCGTTCATCGGAGCGCTGCTCGGGGGTGCCAGCGCGACCGGCGCGGCCCGGTTCCAGATCGTCGTCCTGGTGGGGCTGCTGGCCGCCGAGACCATCACCGTGGCGCTGCTGACCTACCTGCTGGGCGCTCCGCGAACCCTGCCGGAGCTCTAGCCTTCGGGCCTCTGGTCCTGGGTGCCGAACTCCTCCGAGGCACGGCGCTGGCGCAGCAGGTCCCAGCACCGGTCGAGCTGGTGCTCCAGGGCCTCGAGCCGGGCACGCTCGGCGGAGTTCAACCCGACGCCCGTGTGGGTGGAGCGCAGGTGGTGCTCCTCGGCGACCAGGTCATGGATCTGGGTCAGAATCGGCTGCTCAGTGTCGTGCGACATCGCTGACGTCCTCCAAGGCTTGCCGGCTGTTCGGCACCGTCAACGTTACGACCACCGAACCCAGAATGAGAATGCCCACGCAGACCGCCGCGGCGATCCGGTAGCCGTGGGTCATGTCCGCTGGAATCCGATACCGGTCGCCGGTGAGCCCAGCCAGCGGCGGCAGCACCGCGATCGCGAGCAGGCCGGCCAGTCGGGACACCGCATTGTTGACACCCGAAGCGACCCCGACATCGTCCGGCGGGGCGGCGTTCATCACCGTGCTGGTCAGCGGAGCCACCAGGCAGGCCACGCCGAGTCCGAAGACCGCCATGCCGGGCAGCACGTCGAGCAGGTAGCCGTGGTGGCGTTCGTCGATGCGCGTGGTGAGCGTGACGCCGGCCGCCGCGATGAGCGGGCCGACCGCCATCGGCAGCCGCGGACCCAGCCGGGCGGCGAGCGCACCGGCCCGGGGCGAGACGAGCAGCAGGAGCACCGTGATCGGCAGGGTGGCCAACCCGGCGGCCAGCGCCCCGTAGTGGGCCGACACCTGCAGGTTCAGCACGAACAGGAAGAGAACCGCCGACATCGCCGCGTACGTCGTGAGCGTCATCAGGTTCGCGCCGGCGAACGTCCGGTCGGCGAACAGCCGAAGCGGCAGCAGGGGGTGGCGCAGCCGGGACTCCACCAGGACGAACAGCGCCAGCAGCACCACCCCGGCAGCGGTGACCCCGAGGCTGAGCGCTGCCCAGCCGCGGTCCCCCGCCACCGTCGTCCCGTACGTCAGGGCGCCCAGGCTGAGCGCGATCAGGCAGGTTCCGGCGAAGTCCGGCCGGCGCCCGGCCGCGGCGTTGCGTGACTCCGGCAGGTGCCGCAGCCCGAGCAGTATGGCCGCGACCGCGAACGGGACGTTGATGCCGAACGCCAGCCGCCAGCTCACGTGCTGCACCAGGTAGCCGCCGAGCAGCGGTCCGGCCGCGGTGGCGACTCCGGCCATACCCGACCAGATGCCGACCGCGCGACCCCGATCGGCGGGACGGAACGTCGACTGGATCAGGGCCAGCGATCCGGGCGTGAGCAGTGCCCCGCCGACGCCCTGCAGCACCCGGGCGGTGATGAGCAGGCCGGCACTCGGCGCGAAGGCGCAGCCCAGCGAGGCGATCGCGAACCAGGCGATGCCGATGAGGTAGACGCGGCGCCGGCCGAAGTGGTCCCCGAGCGAACCGCCGAGCAGCAGCAGGCTGGCCAGCGCCAGGGTGTAGCCGTTGAGCACCCACTGCAGGGTCGCGAAGCTGGACGAGAAATCGACACCGATCTGGCGGGCCGCGACGTTGGCGATGGTGCCGTCGAGAAACACCATGCCGCTGGCCAGCACGGTGGTCGCGAGGATGCCGCGTCCCTGGGTGCTGTCGACGGGAATCTCGCCGGGTGAATCGATGGCGTGCACCGGTTCAGCTTGCACCCTGCCGGATTAACGTTGCCTGGGACTCTTCCTGCCGCCGTTCGGAGCGATCAGGACGGTGCAATCAGCCTCTCGCTGGCGCGGGTCCTGCGTAGATGACGTAGGGCTCATCGTTGTTCGGGTCGGGATGCCAGAGGATTAGCCAGTCGGCGCCCGAGCCGTGGACCGGCACCGCCCACCGGGTGGGACTGAAGGTGCGATGACGTCGCGAGCGAGCATCCTTTCCACCGGCGTCGAGCAGGTCCAGGATTTCGTCTACTCGGTCAGCCAAGGTCGCTCTGCTTGGATCGTCGAACAAGGCCTGGATCGAACTCCAGGCCTCGTCGGCGTATTGGGTCATTCAGTTGGCCGCGTCGGTCGATCCCGCCGGCCTCCGGTGTATCCGGCAGCTTCGGCACGATTGACCGCGGCCATGATCTCGGAATTGGCGAGGATGCTCGCCTCCAACTTGCTCATGACCACTGCCGGCACCAGCGTGATTGTTCCATCCGGTTCGGCGTGGGCCAGATAACGACCAGGTTTGGCCATCGGCAGACTGACGCGTTTGCGGGCGTCCAGCTCAATGAGGGTGTCGTTGGGTTGATCATCAAGGACAGTCATATCGGTTCCTTCAGGGGTAAGTGTTTCGCTGAAGACCACAATACCATTCGCCCACCTACCCACTTCGGGATGACAGGCAGGCCACTCCCAGGAGCCGTGCCGTCGCACGTCTTCGCGCAGAACTGAAGCGAGTCCTCAGCTTTCGCCGGTGATGAGGTGCAGCAGCGCGCGTGCATAGGCCTCTTCGGCGTCCGGATGCCCGACCGTGGCCGGAACGCCGTTGACCACGAGATCCACCTGCCACAGCCCGTCGGCCTGGCGGAGGCCGCGGAAGGTGGCCGCCAGCGCCTCGCGCAGCTGAGTCTCGCGCGGCAGCCACACCGTCTCGTGGTCGTCGACCGAGTCCAGCGCCCACTCCGTCGTGCCGTTGAAGCCGATCACCTTGCGGTCGCCCTGCTGGTGCACCTCGACCGTCATGTCGCTGAGCACGAACACCTCGTCGTCCATGCCCTTGTCGGCCACCACGAACCGATCACCCGAGCCGGGCGACCAGCGCAGTCCCGCTGCCCGCAGCCTGCGGGCGGTATCCAGTGAGATCATCAGCTGGCCGATGTCGACCGCTCGCTGTCCAGCGACGCCAGTTGCGCCTCGGCGTACCGGGCGCCCGCGGCCGAACCAGCGGGGACGGCCGCCTCGATGGCGTCGAGGTCGTCCTGGCTGAGCGGAAGATCGAGCGCGCCGAGGGCCTCGGTCAGCCGGTCGCGGCGCCGGGCGCCGACCAGCCGTTGCAGCGAGTACGCCGCTGCGGTCTTCACCGCGGCGGGTCGCGCGTCGTAGCCCAGCCAGCTACCGTCCGGCCCGCGCTGGGCTCCGAACTTGACGCTGATCACGGTGGCGTCGCGGTCGCGGCCGGTCAGCGCCCTGCTCAGCAGCAGCTCGTTGTGCCCCATGCCGTAGAAGTCGCCGGTGTCCAGGAGCGTCATGCCCGCGTCCAGGGCGGCGTGCACGGTGGCAATGCTCTCGGCCTCGTCGGCCGGTCCGTACATGCCTGACATGCCCATCAAGCCCAGGCCGAGTGCTGATACCTGGGGGCCGTCCGTGCCGAGCGTTCGGATGTCCATCTCTTCAGTCAATACCGATGGCCTGAGACCTGCCACTGCGGACGACCTGCAGGTCGAAGAACTGCCAGGGCGGCCGCAGTCAGGACATCGCGAGGCGAGCCAGGAAGATATAGCGATCACCGCGGTACCAGCTGCGGACCCATTCCACCGGCACGCCCTCGGCATCGAAGCTGTGCCGCGCCAGCACCAGCATCGGGGCGCCCACATCGGTGTGCAGCAGCTCGGCTTCCCGCGGGGACGCCGGTGCCGTCTCGATGGTCTCCTCGGCTTCGGCGGGAGCCACCCCGTAGCTCTCGGCCAACACCCGGTACAGCGAGGACACCCCGCGCAGCGCCATGGTGAGGCCCGGAAAGCGCTGCGCGGACAGGTGTGAGGTTTCCAAGGCCATCGGGTGCCCGTCCGCCAGTCGCAGCCGCTCCAACCGGTACACCGGCGAGCCGGGGGTGACGGCCAGCCGCTTGGCGATGTCGAGGTTGGCGCGGACCCGCTCGGCCGACAGCAGTTGCGCCGAGGCGAGGAACCCGTTCGCCGCCGCCTGCTCGGTGAAGCTGGTCAGCTGCAGTGGCCAGGTGATCTTCGGCTCGGCGACGAAGGTGCCCGACCCCTGTCGGCGGACCAGCTTGCCCTCACCCACCAATTCGCCCAGAGCCTGTCGGACGGTGGTGCGCGACGTCTTGAGCTCCAGCGTCAACAGCCGCTCGGTCGGTACCGGGCTGCCCGGAGGCTGGGACTCGATCATGTCGAGGAGGTGACGTTTGACGGTATAGTACTTCGGCTCCCGCGGTACGCCCGCGGTTGCTGTGATCGTCACGAACTCTCCTCGAACTCACCGTCAGCGCGGGGCGATTTGTCTGGACATTGACGAGTCAACCCAAACACTGAAGGATAAATTTGTCTAGTCCAATGATCACCCGGGAGTCTTGCCTTGATCGACGATTCGGAAATCCGCCGGCTTGCCCTCGGGTGCTTTCTGCCCGGCTTTGTGGGAGAGACGCCTCCCGGGTGGCTGCTGCAGGGGCTGGCCGACGGCCTGGGCGGGGTGGTGCTGTTCGGCTCCAACCTCGGCGACGGATCAGACGTCGACCAGCTGACCAACAAGCTGCGCGCCTCGGCCGGGCGTGACCTGGTCCTGGCCCTGGACGAGGAAGGCGGTGATGTCACCCGACTCGACACCGTGCGGGGCAGCGCCGTGCCGGGCTCGGCGGCACTGGGGTGGCTCGACGATGCGGCGGCCACCGAAGAGGTCTACGCCTCGATCGGCGGCCGGCTGGCCGAGGCCGGCGTGACGCTCAACCTCGCCCCGGTGGCCGACGTCAACGTCGATCCTCGTAACCCCGTGATCGGTGTCCGCTCGTTCAGCGCCGACCCGCCCGTCGCCGCCAGGCAGGTCGCGGCCGCCATCCGCGGCCTGCAGCGCACCGGAGTCGCCGCCTGCGCCAAGCACTTTCCCGGGCACGGGGCGACGAGTGCTGATTCCCACCACGAGGTCGCGACCGTCGACCGGCCACTGGACCAGCTGCGGGAGGTCGAACTCGCCCCGTTCCGGGCGGCCATCGGCGCCGGTACGCGGGCCGTCATGACCGGTCACCTGCTCGTGCCGGCGCTGGACGACAAGATCGCCACCGTGAGCCACCCCATCACCACCGGGCTGCTCCGCGACACCCTCGGCTTCGAGGGCGCGGTGGTCACCGATGCCCTCGAGATGAAGGCCGTGTCCGGCACGATGGGCATGGTCGAGGGCTTCGTCCGGGCTCTGATCGCCGGCGCGGACGCGATCGAGACGGGTGCGCTGGACTACCCCGAGCTACTGGACGAGATCCCACAGGCAGTGCTGGCCGCGGTTCACAGCGGCTGGCTGAGCGTTGAGCGGTTAAGCGACGCGGCGGCCCGGACGAGCCGGCTGGCGCGGCCGGGCGATCCGCAGGCCGGCTACGACACGGCGGTGGTGTCGGGCATCGCCGCCCGCTGCGTCGAGGTCCGCGGTTCGCTGCCCCCGCTGCAGCGGCCGCTGGTGCTGGAGTGCCGCAGCCCCAACGGCATGGCAACCGGCGACCTGCCCTGGTCACTCGCCGACCGGATAGCCGGCCGGACGCCCGGAACCGACGTTCAGCTCGTGCAGGGGCCGGTGGACGCCGAGCAGTTCCGGTCCCGGGCCGAGGGCCGCCCACTGGTGGCGGTGATCCGCGATCCGGGGCGCAACCCGTGGCAGTCCGACGTAGTGGACGCCGCGGTGGGGCACGCGGCGGCCGGTCGACCAGCGGTGCTGGTGGACCTGGGCTGGCCGGCGGAGCTGTCCGGCGCCGCGGCCGAGCTGCCGGTGGTGCGCACCCGCGGCATCGCGCCGGGCCTGCTCGATGCCGCCGCGGAACTGCTTACCGGCGTCCGGTCGGCGGGGCGGCTGACGCAGCCGTGTCGACGTCCACCTCCTCGCGGTGCACCTGGCTGTTGACCCGTCCCGTGCGTGAGCCGATCGTCGTGGTCACCGTGACCTGCTCGTAGGGGCGCAGCCGAAGGGACAGCTCCGGCACCTCTTCTTGCAGCACGATGACCAGTGGCGCCGCGTCGGGCCTCGGTTCGTCGGTGACGCGGCCGTCCTTGGCGGTGCCGACCAGCGCGCCGTTGCGATCAGTGACGTCGACGTCCTCTATGACGAGTTCCTCGCGACGTGTCGTGACTTCGACCTGGCGGGTTTCGGTGATGATGCGGCGTCTGAACCGGACGCGTCCCGACTCGGCCCACTCGGTACCGAGCTTCACGATCTCACGCGAGAGCGTGATGGCGGGGACGGGATCCGGACTCGCACCGGAGGCGCCGGCGGTGGGGTACTGCTCAGAATCAGGCATGGTGCTCCTTCGTGAGGTGACAGCTCCCGCAGAGCTCTATTCGGTGAACGAGACGGCGTTCTTGGCCACCTCCACATGGGCTTGCTGGCCGGTGAGCCGCGCTCCTCCGGTAGCCGCGGTGAGCCCGGCTGTCGTGGCGAAATCGGCGGGGTTGTGGACGACGGTCCCGGTGAACGAAACGTGGTCGCCCTTGCGGACGGGGTGCGGTGAGACCAGCCCGGGCAGCAGCAGCCGCACCCACACCTCGTCGGCGGTCGAGGTACCGACCCAGAATCCATTGTTGGCCGGTGCGGACAGCACATGCACGCCTTCAGCGGTGCTCTGCTGGCCGACGTGGCTCGACAGGTCGTCGTTCGACGCGCCGTTGGCCGGCAGCAGCGCGTCTCCGCCGGCGGTCAGCGTGCCAGCGCTCGCTCCGCCCGCGGCTCCGCTGGATGAGGACGTCGCGGTGCCGCTCGTCGAGGCGGAAGCCGAACTGACCGCTGACCCTGACCCTGACGCTGACCCGGACGTGGCGTCCGCTGACGCCGACGTCGTCCCCGTCGCCGTTGATGACGGGTCGCTGCTCGCCGACGAGGTGTCGGACGCCGATCCGGTGGCGGTGACGGGTAGCCCCGAACCGCTGCTGGCATCGTTGTGGTGGCGGTTACGCAGGATCAGGCCGAGGGCGATAAGGGCGAGAATGGCCAGTGCCGCCACCAGCAGCCACAGCGGGCGCTTCTTGCGCCGGTCCCTCTCGGGGGCGATCGGGTGTGCTCCGCCGGGGGACATCGGATTGTTGGTCATCAGGAGTGGGTCCCTTCGACCATCTCGAGTCCGTCGATCTGCTCTTTGCGTACAGGCGTCGTGATGTCGATCTGCTCGGTCACTGTCTCGGTCTGGAGGCGCACCCGCTCGACCGGTACCGTCTCCTTGCTGACGACCGGACGTTCGGAGTGCAGGATCACCTCGTACTCCTGCTCGGTGAGGTTTCCGCGGTGCAGCGCCGCGTCCCGATTGGCCTCGGTGATCGGCTCACGCTCGATCCGGACCTCCTCGTGACGCAGCCCGACCGTCTGCGTGACGGTCTCGGTGACGACGTACTTGCGCAACCGCGCACGGGCCGCCGCCACCCGTTCCGTGCCGATGTGCAGCCGCTCCTCCGAGCGGATGATGGCCTCGCCCGCGGTCCAGCCGGCGTCGTCGCCGGCACCGGCGAACCCGGTCCCGCGAGCCCGGCCGGTTCCGAGGAATGCCGCGTAGTACTCGAACAGCGCGTCGTTGTCGTTCTCGGCCAGATGCCCCTCGGCGTCGAGGTCGGGTGCGCCTTTGACGACGTCCTTGGACACCGCCAGCACCAGCTCGTCACCATCCATGCGGCAACCGGCGAGCGGCGCGAAGTTTTCTCGCGAGCCGCCGAACATGCCGGTGCGGACGGTGATCCATTGTGGCTCGCCCGTCTCGTCATCGACGTAGATCTGCCCCACCTTGCCTACTTTGTTGCCGTCCGCATCGACGGCGTTCCGGCCTATGAGGTCTCGCAGTGGAATCGGCTCAGCCATGGTGTCGCTTCCTGTGACGTCGTGTGATGGATCTGCTCGGCCCGTTTGTTCGGACGCGAAACTGCCCCTCCAGGGCATCCGGGTGGTGCCACGGCAGCCAGTCGTGTCGGCTGGTCGCGTTGTGCTCGGACCGGGTGGAGAACCCACTGTCAGGGCATGCCTCGGACCCACCGTCAGAGGGTTAGACCCCGCTCGGGCACGAAGATCGCAGACGAAACTCTTGCGGTCGCCGCGACGAGGGGCGCCCGGTGCGACTGGTGGCCGGGAAGCGCGGGCCTGGAGGGGTTGGTCAGCGCCCGGTCGGCGAGGAGCTGGGCAAGGACGACATCCAGCCGCCATTGGAGTTGCCGCCGCCGTTGAAGCCGCCGGTTCCGCCGCCGTTCGAGGTACCGCCGCCGTTGAAGCCGCCACTGCCGTAACCGTCGGAGGGGTTGACGTAGCGGGGCTGGTAGCCGTTCGGGGCGATGCCGTTGCTCAGACACAGGGTGATCCTGGTGCCGGGAGCGGCCACCTGCGGCGCGTAGTAACCGACGTTACCGGGGGCCTCCGGGCTGCCGCAGACCACCGTGGACACCGCCGCGGTAAAGCCCTGCTGGGACAGCGTCGCGGTTGCCGCGGCTTCGGTCTGGCCGATGACATCCGGCACGGTCATGGCATTGGGGATGTCCGTGAGGCTGGGCCAGGTCCAGCTCTGTGCCTGCAGGGTGGGCCCGTAGGCGTCCAGCCAGTACGTGGAGGCGTAGGCGCCGAAGACGTCGCTGCCGTTGTTCGAGACGTTGTCCGGCAGGCCGGTGATGGTCGCCTTGGGGGACGTCGGGTTCACCAGCGCGGCGGCCGACGCCAGGTTCGGGGTCACGCCGACGTACCAGAGCGCCGAGTTGCCCTTACCACCGTCCGGCAGCTTGTCGTCGTCGTTGTCGGTACCCGTCTTGGAGGGGATCGGGCTGCCGCCCCGGGCGTACCAGTCCTGGAAGTAGCGGTAGGCCGTGCCCTTGTAGCTGGTGGTGTCGGTGGTCATCATGTTCAGCATCGTGCGGGCGATCTGCGGGCTGAACTGCCGGCTGCACGAGGGCTTCTTGTAGCTGACGGCCTTGCCGGTGGGTCCGGTGACGGACACGATCGGGTCGGCCGGGCAGAAGACGCCGTCATTGGCCATCGCTCCGTAGGCCGCGCTGAGTTCGAGAGCAGAGGTGCTGGAGAACCCGAGGGTGAAACCGGTCTGGTGCTGCGAGATCGTCGCCTCGGCCACGCTCTCGGTAGCGGAGTTCGGCGCGGGATCGTTGAGGTGGGTCATGCCCAGCCCGAGCGCCGTCTGCACGATCGGGGACAGGTCGCAGCCGAAGAACTGGTCCTCCATCCCGACGAAGTAGGTGTTGACCGACTCCGGTAGCGCGTCGGACAGCGGCAGGGTGGCGTTGTAGCTGCCGGCGTTGCTCACGTTGTACGGCGGGGTGTTGCTGTTGGGGTCGACCGGGCAGTTGTGCACCGTGTAGTTGTTTCCGGTGGTCAGCGTGAAGTCGGGCTGCGCCCCGAGCTTCAGAGCCGCCAGGGCGGTGAAGTACTTGTACGTCGAACCGGAGCCGGCGTAGGCCGAGGTGAAGAGCGGCACGGTCGTCTGGCCGGCGCCGACGCCGTAGTGCCGGCTGGTGATCATGGTCTGTACCCGGCCGGTCTTGGGATCGACCGACGGCATGACCAGCGCGGTGGGGGAGTTCGGGTCCAGCCCCGAGCCCCATACCGCCTGCTGGCCGCTGTTCTGCAGGTGTGCGTCCAGCGACGTGACGATCTTGAAGCCACCGGTCTGCACGGTCTGCGGCGAGAGGCCGCCCTGGCTCCGCAGCCAGTCGACGACGTAGTCGCAGAAGAATCCGGCATTGGCGATGGATTCGGTCGAGTTCGCGCAGCCCTCGCGCACCGGGGGCGCCTTGGTGCCCGACAGCCGAAGCGGCTGGGTCTTGTACTTCGCGGCCTGCGCGGCGGTCAGCGAGCCGGTGCCGACCATGTTGTCGAGCACCTGGTCACGCCGCTGGCGCGCGCCCTGCGGGTTCTCGAACGGGTCCAGCTGGGACGGGCTCTGCACCAGGCCGACCAGCATCGCGCCCTGCGGAACGGTCAGCTTGGACGCGGGCACCCCGAAGTAGGTCTGCGCGGCGGTCTGGATGCCATAGGAGTTCTCGCCGAAGAACGCGATGTTGAGGTAGTCGTCGAGGATCTGCTTCTTGCTGTAGCGCTTCTCCAGGTCGATGGCGCACTTGGCGTCCTGGATCTTGCGGTGCAGGTCCTGGTCGATGGCCGCCTGGCGCTGAGCGGGCGTCGCCGCCTGGTAATAACGCACCTGTTTGACGTACTGCATGGTCAGCGTGGAACCGCCCTGGGTTGCGCCGCCACCCCCACCGTTGTGCAGCGCCGCGCGGGCGATGCCGTGCACGTCCACCCCGTGGTGGGAGTAGAAGCGGCGGTCCTCCGTCGAGATGAGCGCGTCCTGCACCGACTGCGGGATCGCCGTCAGCGGCACGTCCTGTCGGTTCTGGGCGAACAGCCGGGCGATCACCGTCTTGCCGTCCGAGGCCAGCACCGTGGTGGTCTGCTGCGCGGGCGTGATCACCAGATCGCACGGGGTGCCGAGAAACTGGTCCGACACCTTGGTGGCAGCCAACCCGACGCCACCGATCACGGGCAGCAGCACGGCAGCCGCGAGCGCACCGCAGGCGACAGCGGCACCCAGCAGCTTCACGACACGGGAATGCAGGACAGGGTTCACGTGGGACTTCGAGGAAGGCGAGGAGGGCGTAGTCATCCCCTGCATTGTGCGGGGGTAAAGCTGTGGATCACGTAAGTTTCTGAGAAATCGCCGTTATGAGGTCCGGTACGTCGCGATGCGGGCTCGTCAAGCTCTCAGGTAAGCAGCGGGTGTCGGTCTGGTAACAGCACGCCGGGCTGGTCGTAACCCCTTGACACCCCGAATGGTCTAGGCCAATACTGTGCAAAATTCGTCTATACCAATCTCGAAGGAGACGGTCGTGAATCGCAGACTCAGCTGCGCAGCGGTCCTGGCGGCGTCCCTGGCCCTGGCGGTCAGCGCGTGCAGTTCCAGCAAGTCGTCGTCCACCACCAGCCAGAAGGACGACAGCGTCCTCAGCACAGACGGCAAGGGTAAGACGGTGACGGTCTGGCTTCAGAGCGACGCGCAGAAGGGCTGGCCGGCTGTCGTCAAGCAGGCCAACGACCGCTTCGAGGCCGCGACCGGGGCCAAGGTGAACGTGCAGTGGCAGCAGTGGTCGAACTACACCACCAAGCTGGACTCCACCTTCGCCGGCACCACCGCCATTCCGGACGTCGTCGAGCTCGGCAACACCCAGACGGCGTCCTACATCGCCGGCGGCGCGTTCGCCGACCTCACCTCGGCCAAGAGCAAGTTCGACAACTCCGGCAACTGGCTGCAGGGCCTGACCGACTCGGCGACCTCACCCGAGGGCAAGCTGCAGGCGGTGCCGTACTACGCCGGCAGCCGGGTCGTCATCTACCGCAAGGACCTCTTCAAGAAGGCCGGCATCACCGCGGCGCCGGCCACGCTGGACGAGCTGAACTCCGACCTGGACAAGGTCAAGGCCGCCAACGCCGGCGACCCGCACTTCTCCGCCTTCTACATGCCGGGCAAGTACTGGTACGCCGCGATGTCCTTCGTCTACGGCGCCGGCGGCAAGATCGCCGCCAAGGACGGCGGCAAGTGGGTCGGCGGCCTCGAGAGTTCTGAGGCGCAGCAGGGCCTCGCCGAGTGGCAGAAACTGGCAACCACGTACTCCGTGGGCGGCACCACCAAGGACGAGGCCGACCAGGACGCGATCATGGCCCAGGGCCACACCGGCGCGATCCTCGGCAACGGCTGGGAGGTCGGCTCCATCACCGACCCGAAGACCGGCAAGCCGGCACTGGCCCCGGACCTCGGCACCTTCCCGGTCCCGAGCGCCACGGCCGGTAAGTACACGCCGTCCTTCCTGGGCGGTTCGGACCTCGCCGTGCCGCAGAAAGCCTCGAACGCCGGGCTCGGCGCGACCTGGATCAAGTACTACACCGACAGCACCAGCCAGACCGCGCTCGCGAAGTTCGCGATTCCGAACGCCACCTCGCTGCTGAACGTCTACGAGGCCGCAGGTGCCGCCAACAAGTCGACCGGCGAGGCCGCCAAAGACACCTGGTTCGTGCCGAACACGCCGAACTGGGCGAACGTGGAGTCCGGCAACGTGCTGCAGAACATGCTCGAGTCGATCGCCTCGGGCAAGGCCACCATCGCCGATGCCACGAAGGCAGCGGACGCTCAGATCGCGACCACGCTGAACGCCGGTAGCTGATCCCTCGGCGGCTCCGGCGCGCGGACTCTCCCGCATTCCGCGCGCCGGCCGCCCGAGCTGCGTTCGGCGGCTGACCGCACGCTCCCGCTCCACCTGCGCCGAAGACAGGAGTCAGCCAGATGACCGAGACCCCGGTTCCGGCGCCACTGATCGGTCGCCGGTCGCGCCGGCGCAGCGGTGGCCACCGTTCGGGCGGCCTGCCGTACCTGCTGATCCTGCCGGCGTCGCTGGTGCTGGCCGCGGTCGCCGCCTGGCCACTGGTCAAGATCATCCAGCTGTCGCTGCAGAAGCAGCAGTCCGGAAAGTTCGCGCTCTTCCACAGCGGCGGCGCGACCCCGTTCGTGGGGCTGAAGAACTTCACCGGCGTGCTGTCGGACTCGACCTTCTGGACGGTGCTGACCCGGACGGTGGTCTTCACCGCGATCAACGTGGTGCTGAGCCTGCTGGTCGGACTGGCGATGGCAATCCTGCTGAACCGGGTGTCGACCTGGGCCAGGCTCGTCCTGACCGGGGTGCTGCTGTTCGTCTGGGCGGTGCCCTCGACCGTGTCCACGCAGGTTTTCTACTGGATGTTCAGCAGCCAGTACGGCGCCGCCAACTACGTTCTGAACGCCATCCCGGGTGTGCACATGCAGGGCCACGACTGGTTCGCCGACCCACACCAGGGCCTGGCGGTGGTGACCGCGGTGGTGATCTGGGGCGCGATCCCACTGCTCGCCATCTCGCTGCACGCGGGCATCACCCAGGTGCCGAAAGAGATCCTGGAGGCCGCCCGCGTCGACGGCGCCGGCGCCTGGCAGGCCTTCCGCAGCGTGACGTTGCCGTTTCTCACCCCGCTGCTGGTCATCCTCACCACGCTGTCGGTGATCTGGGACTTCGGCGTGTTCAACCAGATCTGGTTCATGCGCGACGGCCATCCGGAACCCGGCTACCAGACACTGGGCATCTATATGTACTCCCAGGGCGTCGGCAGCAGCCACTACAACCTCGGCGCGACCGTCGGCGTGCTGATGATGCTGTGCCTGCTCGTGGTGATGGTCTTCTACATCAAGCAACTCTTCCGGATCGGAGATGCGGAATGACCACCGTGACGAGCTCGTCCGACATCTCTCCGGTGAGCACCGGTCCGGTGGCCGGGCGCGGCGCCACGGTGGCCACCACGCCGCGGATTCCGGCCCGGCGCAGGCGCTCCCGCCGGACGTACGCGACCTGGGGCTGGAACACCCTGGCGATGGTGCTCGCGGCCGTCCTGGGCTTTCCGATCTACTGGATGCTGGTCACCTCGTTCAAGACCAGCTCCGACATCAACGCGCTCACGCCGCAGTTCTGGCCGAAGCACCCGACCCTGCGGGCGTTCAGCGAGGTCGTGCACGACCCGACGTTCCGTGCCGACCTGCGTAACAGCGTGGTGATCACCCTGGCCGCGGTGCTGATCAGCATTGTCATCGGCTTCTTCGGAGCGCTGGCCATCGCGCGGTTCCGGTTCGCCGGCCGCAAGGTGTTCATCTTCGTGGTGCTGATCGTGCAGATGATCCCGCTGCTGGCGCTGACCATTCCGATGTCGCTGCTGCTGGACAGGCTCCAGCTCAAGAACACCCTGATCGGTGTGATCATCGCGTACCTGATGTTCACCATGCCCTACACCGTCTGGACATTGCGGACGTTCATCGCCAACATCCCGAGGGAGCTGGACGAGGCCGCGCTGGTGGACGGCTGCAGCCGCTGGCAGACATTCTACAAGATCATTCTGCCGCTGGTCAGCCCTGGCCTGATCGCGACCGGCGTGTACGGCTGGATCCTGGCGTGGAACGAGTTCGTGCTGGCCAACACCCTGCTGGTCGACAACAACAAGCAGACTTCCATGATCTACCTGCTGGTGTTCCAGTCCAGCCCGGTGCACGGCGCGGACTGGGGCGGGCTGATGGCGGCCGCGACGCTGACCTCATTACCCGTGGTGGTGCTCTTCGTGATCTTCCAGAGCCGGATCTCGGCCGGTCTGACGTCGGGTGCGGTGAAGGGATGACCGTTCTCACCGGCGCCCGCGTCGTCACGGCGGACGGGGTGCACGACGGCGGCTGGGTGGGGGTCGACGGAGCGCTGATCACCGAGGTCGGTACCGGACCGGTGCCGTCCGGAGCTCGCGAGGACCTTGGCGGCGGCTGGCTGGTGCCCGGCTTCATCGACCTGCACGTGCACGGTGGCGGCGGGTACGACTTCACCTCATCCGCCGACGACCTGCTGGCAGGCGTTTGCTACCACCAGAGCCGGGGGACCACCCGGACCCTGGCCTCGCTGATGGCCGGGTCGCTGGAAGCGATGTCGGAGCAGCTGAGCTGGATCGCCGACCTCGCCCGCAAGCCGGACGAGCACGGGGTACGGGTCGTCGGCGCACACCTGGAAGGGCCATTCCTGTCCTCGAACCGGTGCGGGGCGCAGAACGGCGAGCACGTGATCAGCCCGGACCGGCAGGCGATGGCCACCCTGCTCGAAGCCGGCCAGGGTTTCGTGCGCACGGTCACTCTCGCGCCCGAGCTGCCCGGCGCGCTGGACGTCATCGCCGACCTCGTCCAGGCCGGTGTGGTGGCCGCTGTCGGGCACACCGACGCCGACTACGATCAGGCCGCGGCGGGCTTCGCGGCCGGCGCCAGCCTGACCACGCACCTGTTCAACGCCATGAGGCCGGTCAACCACCGCAAGCCGGGGGCCGCCGTCGCCGCCCTGGAATCCGGGGCGGCGTTCGAGCTGATCAACGACGGGATGCACGTGCACGAGGCCGTGATCAGCCTCGCCGTCCGGTCCGGGTGTGGCAGCCTGGTGCTGGTCACGGACGCGATCAGCGCGACGGGCGTGGGCGATGGCGAGTACTCGCTCGGCGGCCTGCCGGTGACCGTGGTCGACGGCAAGGCGGTCGGCACCGTCAGCGGCTCGCTGGCGGGCAGCACCCTGACGATGGACGAGGCGTTCCGGCGGGCCGTGGTCGAGGTCGGGCTGTCCATCGAGCAGGCGGCGGAGTCGTCGTCGGGCAACCCCGCCCGGGTGCTCGGGCTGGCCGACCGCTGTGGCCGTATCGCGGCAGGACTCGACGCGGATCTGGTGCACCTGGACGAGGAGTTCCGGTTGCGGCGGGTGATGGTCGGCGGTCGCTGGCTCTAGCGGCTACGACGCGCGCATCGATCCGTACGCGCTGTCCCGCAGGGACGCCGACGCTGATGTGCACTACCGGTGACCTGGGTAAACAAGCAGCTCCCGCCTGACCGAGAACCAGTGGGCGATGCGCTCTGTTGTGCACCGCGGCGCTGGAACGTTCAGGCGGGAGCCGTCATACCGCAAAACCTACTCGCAGCTATCGACCGAACACACTCAGGCCCTTGGTCAGGGCGCCGGTGAGCTCGTTGTTCGAGTCGGCGGAGAGGTCCCACACCGACGCGCCGGCCAATCCCCGGACGCCGATGTACAGCGCCTTCTCGTACACCTCGCGCGGATTCTGCATCGACCAGAACGTCTTGGTGGTGGGGTTGTACAGCCAGCTCGCCTGCGTGATCGGGTCGGTGTGCCAGGTGTAGCCCGGCTGGTTCACGATCTCGTAGTAGTCGGTGGTGCCCGCCGGGTCGGTGCCGTCCAGGCCTGCCAGCTCGGTGCCCTGCTTGGTGATGTCGGGGGACTGCGCCGGCCCGGTCGCCGGTTGGTACAGGCCGGCGGTGTGGCCGGCGGGTACGCCCGTCCAGCCGTGGCCGTAGTACGGAATGCCGAGAACGAGCTTGCTCGCCGGGGCGCCGTGGCTTTCGAAGTACCGAACGGAGGACTCCACGCTGATCCGTGGCTCGGCGGTGGTGTTGGGCGAGAACGGCGAGCTGAACAGGTTCGACTCGAAGTTCGTCGCGCCCTGCGGTGTCCACGGGCCTTGGAAGTCGTAGTCCATCAGCACCTCGTCGTCGACGTAGCGGGCCAGGCCGGCGACGTCGAGATCCTTGGCGTTGGGCAGGCCGACCGGCATCTCGGTGGTCAGCCGGTACGTCGCGCCGTTCTGGTGGCCCAGGGCGTCCAGCTGCCGGCGGAATTCAGCGGCGAGCAGGGTGTAGTTGCGGGTGTCGTCCGGGCTGTAGTGATTGCCGGCCGCACCGTTGTTGTTCGCCGGGTACTCCCAGTCGAGGTCGAAGCCGTCGAAGATGCCGGCTGCCGCGCCGGGCGTGAGGCCGGGCAGGTTGCCCTTGACGAAGGTGTCGATGCACGAGGCCACGAACGCCTGCCGGGACTCCCGCGTGGCCGCGGCGTCGGAGAAGAACTTCGAGCCGGTGTAGCCGCCGAGCGACATGATCGGCCGCAGACCCGGGTACTTCGCCTTGAGCTCCCGGAGCTGCTGGAAGTTGCCGGCCAGGCCGTTGTTCCCGACCGGGTTGCCGCCGTTGACGTCAGCCAGGTAGGGGGTCTGGTAGTCGGCCCAGGCATCGACGCTCTGGCAGGTCACCGGGTTGCTCGCCGCGTCGGGAGTGGTCGTCGCGCCCTGGGCGGGCAGCACGCCGCCGAAGGCGTAGACGAGGTCGGTGAGGTTCTTGACCTCGCCTTCCTGATCGGCCTGGGCCAGGCTGAAGCCCCGGCCGTAGATGCTCCACTGCTCGAAGAAGCCCATCGCGATCTTGCGGCTGTGGGCGGGTGCGGATTTCTTCGCGGCTGGAGCCGCCGTGCTGGCTTTAGCGGTGCTGGCCTTCGCGGCGGCAGCCGCCGTGCCGGCTCTCGTCGTCGGGCTCGCTGTCGCGGCGGGTGCCACGAGAGCGAGCGGGATCAGGCTGGCGGCGCCGAGCACCACCGCGTTGCGCAATCGAAAGCGTTGCACGAGTTGCCGTCCGTCCTCGTCACAGGGCCGGGCAGAGCGGCCGGGTGCGATACGCAGGTATGGGAGGTCCGCCTCAGCGCGGGAACGACGCCACCCTAATTGGACTAGACCACTCGGTCAATAGGCGCGGGTCGGCGGTTCTGGCTCGCAACCTCTGGGGATCGCCGACACGGCGGAAGCGCGAGCGCTTAATGTGAGGGCATGAGCACTGATACCCCGAACCAATCCGGTACCTCAGACCAGCCGACCGGCGAGACCATCGGCGCCGACAGCCCCGGCAACGCCAGCACCACCGAGAAGGACCCGAGTGAGTGGGTGACCGGCGACGAGCCGATGACCGGAGCCCAGCGCAGCTACCTCGACACCCTGGCGCGTGAAGCGGGCGAGCAGCTTCCGGCCGACCTCACCAAGGCTCAGGCGTCCGAGCACATCGACCGGCTGCAGGACAAGACCGGACGCGGCGCCAGCAACAGCTGACCGGCTCCCGACGGGAGCCGCCACCGGGCCACTCGTCCCGATCTGCCCTCCCCAGCCCTGCTGAGGCGATACATTCCGGAGTCGGTGGACAACGGGAGAGGCAACGGTGGGCGTGCGAGGGCACAGCGAGGCGCAGCGGTGGGAGGCCGCGTCCCGAATGGCCGCGGGGCAGGACGACGGCAGCAACGCCGGACGGCGAAAGCGGCTGATCATCGTGGCTGTCGGGTGCGTCACCGTGTTGGCGGTACTCGGCGGCCTGGTCGGGGCTCTCCTGGCCGGCCATCATTCCCACCAGGCGGCCAGGTATCACGCGGTGCCGTTGTGGCGAGAGATTGTCGGCTCCGTGCTGATGCTCGGCGGTGCCGTTCTGGTCGTCCGTGGCTTTCGGGTAATGTGGAAGTCCGGCAACGGGCTGTTTCCTTACTTCAGCTCCCCGCTGTTCGCCTTGACCGGGGCCGAGCGGCGGCGGGTGAACAAGCAAGTAAGGGGCAAGGCCGCCGCCGACACCGAGCACCTGCCGGTGCTTCGTGAGGTCGCCGTGCGGATCTCACGGCAGCGCCGGATAACCACTATGTACGACGGCATCGTGCTGTTTGCTGCCGGTCAGGCGCTGGCGAGTTCTTCGTGGCTCAGAGTGGGGATTGCCGTGCTCTACCTCGCGTTGATGACCTTCTCGGCGGTGTGGATACGGTACGACGCGAAGCGGGCAGAGGATTTTCTGAGACGGCACCCCGCCTGAGGATGAGTCATCCCGTGCCGCCGACCTTGTCCGCCTCGATGGTGAGGATCAGCCGCGTCTGGTCGCGGCCGCCGTACCAGGGATAGGCCGTGCCGAGGTAGCGCTGGGCGAGCTGCTCGATGTGCTCGGCTCCGCCCTCGGCGCTGATGCTGGTGACCCTGCCCCGGACCTCGAAGTACCGGAACGGGCTCTCGGGATCGGACACGGTGAGGGCAACCCGGGGATCGCGCTCGATGTTGCGGATCTTCTGAAAGCCCTGAACGGTGTTGATCAGCACGTGCTCACCGTCGGTGTCCACCCAGGTCTGGGTGAGCTGCGGAGACCCGTCGGGCATGGTGGTCGCGATATAGCAGGGACTCGGCCGCTTGAGCAGTGCAAGCAACGGTTCGGGCAGCTCCATCAGAGAACTCCTGGCTTCGGCTCGGGGTAAGGCGTGTCCCCTGAATCGTGCCCGACCCGGCGGCTGGCGCTTCTTGAGGCCCACGTGCAGCGGTTTCAGGCCAGGATCATCGCCAGGCGACCCTTTCCGTAACCGGAGATGTCGATGACCAGGTCCAGCCGGTTGCCGATCGACGCCGTCAGGGCACTGACGTCGGCCGGCAGCGCCGCGCGGAGCGAGTGCATCCTGGTGATGCGCAGGTGCGGGGAGTTCGGCACGTTGAGCGTGCTCGTCAGGACGTTGAGCACCTCGTACAGGTTCTCCATCACCGCCGGGGTCGGATCGACCTCGTCGATCATGTCCTCCGCGCCGCCCTTGGGAAGCAGGCCCATCGCCGCCCCGATGAAGATGGACAGCTTGAGGTCGGTCATCGCCAGCGCGCCGAGCACGGTCTTGTCGGTGACGTACTCCGCGACGGCGGCGGGCTCGCGGGCGCCCGGATTCCACGGCTTGCCCTCGCTGATCTCGACGGTCCGTCCCAGCAAGCCGTCGAACAAGTCCTTGACGTCCTTGATGGGCGGCAGCTTCAGAGCGTTCATGGTCGTCATCGCTGGGTCGCTCCGAGCGAGGACTCGATGTGCTCGCGGAGCACGTCGGCGTTGAAGGGCTTGGCCACCAGAAAGTCCGCCCCGGACGCGCTGGCCAGTTCGCGCATCTGCGGCGAACCCTCGGACGTCACGAAGCCGAACGGGCCGGTGTAGCCCGAGGCCCGCAGTGACCGCAGCATGTCGATGCCGTTCAGCTCCGGCATGTTCCAGTTGGACAGCACCAGGTCGGGACCGAAGTCGCTGAACTGGATGAGCCCGTGGGCCCCATCGGTCGCCTCGCAGATCTCGGCGTCGCCGTATCCGGCCTGACGCAGGGTGCGAATCACGATCTGACGCATCACCCGGCTGTCATCAGCCACCAGAATTTTCATTTCTCTCTTCCCTTTTCTCGTTGTGGTTCTCTTGCTCCGACCAGACCGACACGATCAGTGGCTGGTTCTGCCAGCTCAGCTCCACCCGGGTCGTCTCCACGCAGCCCGGCAGCTGGGTGGCGTGCCCTTCGGCCCTTCCCAGAGCCACCAGGGGCAGTGACAATGCGCTCGGTCCGGGCAGCGCCGACTTGATGTTCCCGCCGACGATGTTGACGAACTCCCCTAGCGCATCGGCGACATCGGAGTCCGACAGCTCATTCGATTCCATCAGCATCAGCCTGGCGGCGACGTCGGCGGCGGCCGTCCGCGAGCACCCGATGCGGACGTGGCCGGCCCAGGCCCCGGTGATGGACACCATCGCCTCGGCGTCGGGCAACTCCGCACCCGCAGCATGTGGCGACGGCGGTTCACTGAACTCACCGAAGAGTCCGGCGCAGGTGTCGGCGACGATGGCGGCCACCGTCTGATGGCTGATCGGCGAGCGGTCGGTGCTGGTCGGCATCAGCCCACCGTCCCTTCCGGCGCGCCAGCCAGCCCCAGGATGGCGAACTTGTCCTCGAGTGCGTCCGGCGTGAAGGGCTTGATGAGGTATTCGTGCGCACCGGCGGCCAGCGCCCGGACGATCTGGCTCTGCTCGCTCTCGGTGGTGACCATCGTCAGGGTGATGTCGCGGAACGAGGCGCGGTCGCGGACTGCGGTCACGAACTCCAGTCCGTTCATCACCGGCATGTTCCAGTCGATCAGGGCCACCACCGGCAGCTCGTCGGCACCGCACCGATCGAGTTCATTCAGTGCCGCTCGGCCATCCCCCGCTTCCAGGACGTCGTAGCCCATCTTCGAGACGATCCGGGACAGCACCATGCGCATGACCCGGGAGTCGTCGACTATCAACGCCTTCATACCTCGTCCTTTCGATACGTGACGGTGTTGCCGAGCCGGACAGCGGTGAAGCCCGCGGGTGGGTTGGAGCTGGTTTCGGCCGCGCCGAGAAAGAGATAGCCACCCGGTGCGAGGTCGCGCCGCAGCCGCTCCAGGATCGCCATCCGCACGTCGATCTCGAAATAGATCAGGACGTTGCGGCAGAAGATGACATCGAACTGGCGCTGAGCCGGCCATGCGGTCGCCAGGTTCATCGTCTCGAACGTGCACCGCCTCACGATCTCGGAACTGAGCAGGTAGTCGGCCCCGTCCCGTGTGAGGTAGCGGATCAACATCGCCGCCGGCAGACCGCGATTCACCTCCAGTGGGCTGAACCGCCCGGCGCGAGCCCGATCGATCACTCCGCGCGAGAGATCAGTTCCGTGCAACTGGAGGTTCCAGCTCTTGAGCGCCGGAAACTCCGCGTCGAGCATCATCGCGATGGAGTACAGCTCCTGCCCGGTTGAGCTGGCCGCACTCCAGATCCGCAATGCCTGGCTGGTCTTTCGCCGTTCCACCAGTTCGGGAAGTACCTGCTTCTTCAGGGTGTCGAACGGGTGGATGTCGCGGAAGAACGACGTCTCGTTGGTCGTCATGGCCTCGACCACGCGATCCTTCACCATCGGCGCGCAACTCGGCCGGCGCAACTCCCGGGCCAGGCTCTCCAGGTCCGGTATGCCGATGGAGCGGGCCAGCGGTACCAGCCGGGATTCCACCAGGTATTCCTTGCCCGGCCCGATCGAGATTGCCGAGCGGTCGCGCAGGAAATCGGCGATGAAGGTGAAGTCCTCGGTGGACAGGCTCATCGGGTACCCACCGTGGACCGGACCGGCGCCTGTACGGCCGCGGCGATCGCCTGCGGGATCTCGTCCAGCGGCAGCACCGCGCGCGCCAGCCCGGCTCGCGCGACGAAGCCCGGCATGCCCCACACCACCGAACTCTGCTCGTCCTGGGCCAGTACCGAACCGCCGGCCCGGGTGACATGCTCCGCGCCGATCAGCCCGTCCTGCCCCATGCCGGTCAGCACGACCGCGAGCAGGTTGGCTCCGACGGTGGCCGCCGCGGAGCGGAACAGCACGTCCACGGCGGGACGGCACGAGTTCTCCGGTGGCCCGTCGTCCGGAACGAGCATCCGGCCTGCCGGCGTGGCTGTAACCCGCAGGTGACGGCCACCCGCGGCGAGGTAGATCCGGCCTGCCGCCAGCTCGGTCTGCTCCGTCACCTCGGAGACGGGTATAGCGCTGATGCCGTTCAGCCGCTTGGCGAACATGGTCGTGAAGATGGGTGGCATGTGCTGCACCATCACCACCGGAACCCCCAGGTCGGCTGGCAGCATCGGCAGAATCCGGGCCAGCGCATCCGGGCCGCCGGTCGACACCCCGACCACCACGAGCTGGACGACCGATCGGGACGAGCCGCGCACCGGGGGGACGACTACCGCCCGCGAAACCGGATGGGTCGGTACCGGAGGAACCGGAACCGAAGAGACCGGCGGTGCCGAACCACTGTCGCGCGCAGACGCGTGCCGGCCGCCCCACAGCTTGATGAGCGGCACCAGCGTGTCGTGCACCTGCTGGCATGCCGCCGTCCGGCTCAGCGCTTCGGTCGGTTTGGTGGCGTAGTCGACGGCGCCCAGCGAGAGCGCCGTCAACGTCGTCTCCGCACCGGTCGCCGTCAGCGCGCTGTACATGATGACCGGCAGCAGTGGCCAGCGCTCCCGGATGACGGCCAGGGTGAGCAGGCCGTCCATGTCGGGCATCTCGACGTCGAGGGTGACGACATCGGGGTTGAGCCGTTCGATCTGCTCGATGCCGACCCGGCCATCCCGCGCCGTGCCGACGACATCGACGCAACCCGATGCCTCCAGAACGGCCGTGACGGTGCGGCGGACGACGACCGAATCGTCGACCACCAGTGTTCGAATGCTCACAGGTATTGCCTTCCGGATAAACGATGGTGAAGCCAGCGTGCGACTAGTACACGAACTGGCCGACGAGGCCCTTCAGCGCGTTCGCCATTGTGGTGAGGGACGCCGCCGACTCCTGGGTGTTCTCGGCTCCGGTGTGGGTCTCCCTCGCGGCGTCGTTCACCTCGGCAATGTCGGCCGCGATGCCGTTGGCGCCGGTGGCGGCTCCGGTGACGCTGCGGGCGATCTCGTTGGTCGTCGCGGTCTGTTCTTCGACGGCCGCCGCGATGGTGGTCTGGATGTCGTTGATCTTGTCGATGATCTCGCCGATCTGGCTGATCGCGCCGACCGCGCCCTGGGTATCGGACTGGATGGCCTCGATCTTCTGGCCGATGTCCTCGGTCGCCCGGGCGGTTTCCTTGGCCAGTTCCTTGACCTCGTTCGCGACGACCGCGAAGCCCTTGCCCGCTTCGCCGGCGCGGGCCGCCTCGATGGTGGCGTTGAGGGCGAGCAGGTTGGTCTGCTGGGCGATCGAGGTGATCACCTTGATGACCTTGCCGATCTCGGCACTGGACTCACCGAGGCTGGCCACCGTGCCCCGGGCCTCACTGGCGACCCGGACCGCGGTGGTGGCGACGGTCGCCGCGGACGCCGCGTTCTTGGCGATCTCGCTGATGCTCGCGGTCATCTCTTCAGCGGCCGTGGCGACGGTCTGGATGTTCGCCGATACCTCGACGGAGGCCGACGAGGCCGAGGCCGCGCGATCCGAGGTCTGCGAGGCGCCGCTGCCCATGGTGACGCTGACCTCCGTCAGCTGCGAGGCGGATACGGCGAGGTCTTCGGCGTTCTTGCCGATCTTTCCCATGCTGTCGCGCAGATTGCCGAAGAACGAGTCGAGCCCCTCGGCGAGCTGGCCGATGGCGTCGGTTCCCGACACGGTGATCTCACGGGTCAGGTCGCCGGCAGCGGCGGCGTTGATGACGGTGAGCAGCTGGTCGACCTTGAACCCGAGCTCCGTCGTGGAGTGCTCGGCGGCGATGCGCTCGAAGGCCTGCGAGACGAGCCGGCCCACGTTGCGAAGTGCCTCCAGCCGCGCCTCGGACGGGTTCAGGACGTCGGTGGCGAAGAAATCCATCGTGCCCGTCACCTCACCGCGGATGGTGATCGGGAAGCAGACGCCGGACTTGACGCCGATGCGAGCCGCGACAGGCGCGCGGACGCAGTCGGCCATCTCACCGATGTCGGCCGTGAAGAACAGGTCCCGGGCGCGCCAGGCGCGACCGGACAGGCCAACACCCTCGCGGAAGGAGGCGGCCATGGTGACCTCGCGGAACTCAGCTCCGACATCGCCGGACTCCAGCCCGAACTTCAAGGTCTGCGACTCCCGGTCCAGCGGCCAGTACGAGCCGTAGGCCCAGCCGAAGGCGTCCCGGACGGAGGTCAGCGCGCTGCGGACGACCTCGTCCTCGCTCTGGGCCGACTGCAACTGCTTGACCAGGTTGCTCACCGCGCCGGTGTCCGCCGCCGCCTCACCGGAGACGGCGGCGGCCCGCAGCTCGGCGGTGATGACGTTCCAGGTCGCCATGGTGCCGACTCGGGCGCCTGCCTTGTCGCGGATCGCCGACAGGGTCAGGTCGAGGGTCTCGTCGCCGAGCGTGGAGCGCACCTGCCGCGGGTGTGACGAGGCGTCGTCGTCAGCTTGCGGGCCGGTGAGCAGGTCCAGCCGGCTTCCGATCGCCTGGTCCATCCGGAACGGCAGCGACGCCTCGATCAGCCGGAGGCTCGTCAGCGCGGCAGGGTTGAGGTAAGAGATCATCTCGTCGGCGTCAGCGAAAAGCATGTTGGTCGGGGTGCCGTCCATCATCGCCTCGGTGCGATCAGCCTTCTCATCGCGTGCGACTTGATCGGTCACGTCCTCAGCGGCGGCCATGGCGCCACACCAGCGGCCCTGCTCGTCGTGCACGGCGCTCACCGTCACCTCGAGAACGCCGTCGGTGGAGTTGAGGCGGAACTTCGTCGGCAGCTGTCGCACGCTGGTCAGCTCGATGCCACCCTCACTGCGCAGCAGGTTGAGGTTCATGCCGATGATCGCCTCGGGTGCGAGGTTCAGCTCGGCGAGCGCGTCCTCGAGACTGTTCAGGGTCGCCTCGTTGGCGTAGGTGATGGTGAAGTCGCAGTCGGTCAGCAGGACTCGCAGCGGCAGGTCGTCGAGCGCGGCGGTCGGTGTGGGGCCGCTGCGCCGGACCGGCTTGGCCGGCGTGCGGGCGGGTGTTTTGGCTCCGGCGCGGACGGCGGGGGTGACGATTTCGGTCATGATCTTCCTCCGGGAGTGCGGTTGGTTGAGGACACGTCTGCGGCCAGATCCGCGCCCAGGACAAGCAGGATTTCGTCGGGTAGAGCGAGTACGCCTTCGATGACGTCGCGGATGTGCGCGGGCAGCGTGGCGGGCGTCGGTTCGATGGTCGCGTTCCCGGTGTCGATGACGTCGCCGATGTCGTCGACGAGCAGGCTGACCACCTCGTTGCGGCTGGACACGATGACGTTGAGCAGTTGGTCCTCGGGACTGGACACCGGCAGGTCGAGGCGGTGGCGAAGATCGATCGCGGTGACGATCTGTCCCCGCAGGTTGATCAGCCCGCTCACCGCCTTGGGTGCTCGTGGCACCGAGGACATCAACTGGTAGCGCAGCACCTCCTGCACGCTGCGCACATCGATGCCGAAGTACAGGCCGCCGGCCCAGAACGTGCAGTATTGCCGGGACGCCGCCGAAGCGTCGGCGGGTGCGGCTGTTGCCACGGACTCACTCATCTGCGGGCTCCTAGCGCGGTGGCGACCACCGCGTCGATGTCGACCAAGTCGGTCACCCGGTCACGGACCACGGACGAGCCGAGGACGCCCGCCCGGTGCCCGACGGTGCTGTGTGACCGGGTGGTGTCCACGACGTCCACGACCCGGTCGACCACGATGCCGACCCGGTCCGCGCCGTCGCCGTGCACCACGACGGACAGGTAGTCGTTCTTGGTGGGAGCGCTGGAGAGTCCGATCGCCTCGGCCAACCTGATCAGCGGCAGGATGCCGCCGCGATACTGGGCAACCTCGATGCGGCCGGACCACTCGATACGGGCCGGGTCGAACTCCTCCAGCCGCGAGATCTCAGCCAGCGGCAACGCGGCTCGGCGGCCACCGCCCACCTCCAGGACCAGCAGCGAGACCAGGTCACTGTCGACCTTCGGCTCAGGAGCCTGTTGGACGCTGCTGGCGGTGATGCCCGAGGCGTGCGCGAGCCCGGCGATGTCGAGGATCAGCGCCACCCGGCCGTCGCCCATGATCGTGGCGCCGGCGTAGATCCGGAGGCCCTTGAGCTGGCGGCCGAGCGGCTTGACCACGATCTCCTGGGTGTCGTGCACCGCGGCGACCCGCAGACCGAAGCGCAGGTCGTCGGCCTGCACCACGACGATGGTGACGATGTCGGACGCGCTCTCCTCGTGGCCCAGCGCGCCGCCGAGCGAGATGAGCGGAACGAGGTGGCCGCGAAGCCGCAGGACCGGCGCGCCGGCCAGGGTCTTGATCTGGGACTCGATCTCGGCGCCCTCGAGCCGCACCAGTTCCACCAGGTTCGCCTGCGGAATGGCGTAGCGCTCGTCCTGCTCGCCCACGACGAGTGCCGGGATGATGGCCAACGTCAGCGGGATCCGTACCCTGAAGGTGGTGCCCAGCCCGCGCTGGCTGGTCAGGTCGACCGAGCCGCCGATGCGCTCGATGTTGGTCCGGACGACGTCCATGCCGACGCCCCTGCCGGAGACGTTGGTGACCGCCGAGGCGGTGGAGAAGCCGGGCCGGAAGATCAGGTCGAGGATCTCCCGCGGCTCCATCCGATCGAGGGCATCGGTCGAGATCACCCCGTGTTTCACGGCCACTTCGCCGATCAGGTCAGGATCGATGCCCTTGCCGTCGTCGGAGATCTCGACGACGACCTGGCCGCTCTCGTGGAACGCGCGCAACAGCAGCACGCCCTCGGGGTCCTTACCTTCCTGGCGCCGGGCGTCGGGCGTCTCGATGCCGTGGTCCAGGGCGTTGCGGACGAGGTGGGTGAGCGGGTCCTTGACGGCCTCGAGCAGGGTCCGGTCCAGCTCCGTGTCGTGGCCTTCGAGCACCAGTCGGACGTTGCGACCGAGCTGGCTGGACAGGTCCCGCACCATCCGGGGCAGCTTGGCCCATACCTGCCCGATGGGCTGCATGCGGGTGCGCATCACGTTCTCCTGCAGCTCGCTGGCTATCAGGTCGAGTCGCTGGCTCGCGCGCACCAGGTCCGCGTTGGCGTTGACGTCGGTCTGCTGCAGGATCTGGTTGCGGGTCAGCACAAGTTCCCCGACGAGTCGGACCAAGGTGTCCAGCAGTTCGACGTCCACGCGGACGGTCGTATCCACCGTGCCCCGGCGGGTGTCCTGGGGCTCCGCCGCCTCCCCGGCTGGTGACGTCGCCGGCTGGTGGGTCGGTGCTGCCGGAGTGACGGGGGCGGGTGACTGCTGTACCTCCGCCGGGCATGCTTCCGGCGCCGCTGCCGGCGCCGCAGCGGCGGCTCGCTCGTCGAGGCACTCCCTCAGCTCGGCCGTCACCGCCGTGACATCCACCGAGTCAGCCACGTCGGTGCCGGTCCTTTGGAGTACGTCCAGCAGTGCCCGGACGGCGTCGACCATATGCAGCAACGCCTCGATCCGCGCCGGAGTCAGCTGCAGTTCGTCGTCGCGCAACCGAGAGAGAAGGTTCTCGCCGACGTGGGTCAGGCTCTCGAGTCGCTGGAGCGCGAGGAAGCCGCTGGTGCCCTTGATCGTGTGAATGGTGCGGAAAATGCTGGACAGCAGTTCGCGGGAGCCAGGGTTCTGCTCCATAGAGATTAGCCCGGGGCTTTCATGGTGGCGGCGTGCCGGTGAACTGAAAAGTGCTCCAGGTCAACGATGATCGAGGTTCTTGAGGCCAGATCGTCGTCAACAAGGAGCACCTTCAGGGTGAAGAATATCGGTTTGT
>NZ_JAVREH010000028.1:0-47201 GCF_031845305.1 Jatrophihabitans lederbergiae
CTCGACAACCAGAAACACACCGGCACGTGGAACCGGCGCACCGAGCGACCTCGGCCAAACTGTCCTGCCCGCACGGCACAATCGGAAACCACAGAGGCTGCCGCCCCAAGAACGACGATCAACAGGCGCCGCGTGAAAGTTTCGGGTTAGAGCACCAAGTCGCCGAAGGCCGACCGCCTCAGGGCTCGTCAACGCCGCGGATTTCACGCCCTAGGAGCCTTGATGGCGGACGTCGGCTGCCGATTGTGTGGCCATGCCGAGCACGAACGACCAACCCGCTGCGCCGCCACGTCCGAAGAGCCGATCGTCGTCGCTGTGGGACAACACCAAGTCAAGGTGACAACCGGGACGTCGTCTCAAACGCTCGTCATATCGGCGCTTGACGACGCTCCCAGACCCTGTTCCGGTTCAAGAGGGGTGGATCGACGCCGGCATCGTCATCGAGATGGGTCTCAACGCTTTCCCCGGCCACGTCACTCAGGACCGCGCCAAGCTCATAAAGAGCGCCGTCCACGTCGATTACGTCAGTAGGCAGTAGCCGTGACAGTTTCGCATCGCGACCTTCCGGCAGCGGCGTGTACACCCGCCGACCTCGACCGCAACGTAGTCCCTTTCGGTGACCGCGGACCCTCGTGGTCAGCTGCGCCAGTGCTGGATGCGGTCATGGTCGGGGGTGAAGCCGTGGTTGACTCCCCAGAGGACGGCCTGGGTACGACTGGCAACGTCGATCTTGCGGTAGATCGCGCGGATGTAGGACTTCACGGTGTTGGGGCTCAGGAACGTCAACGCCGCAACGTCGGCATTGCTCTTTCCCTGGGTGATCAGGGCGAGGATCTCTGCCTCGCGGTCGGTGAGGCCTTCACCGCGCCCGGGCCAGTCCAGTCCCGGTGCGCTGCGCGTACGGGGTGCCTCGCTGACGACGGTCTCACCGGCGTGCACGGCTTCCAGGGCCGTGACGAGGTCCCGGGCGGGGAGCGTCTTGGACAGGTAGCCGTGTGCTCCTTTGTGCAGTGCGGTGTCGATCAAATCGGGATGGAAGTTCCAGGTGTAGATCACGACGCGGCGCGCCCGGGGGTTGTCGACCAATACCGAGATCTCGCCGCGATCAGACTCGGGCTGGGCGAAGGAGTCGTATAACGCAATGTCGACGACGTCGGCGACGGCTTCGTTGGTGTCGATCTCAGCGATGACGATCCGATCGCGGTAGGGCGAGAGCATGTGCGCAACACCGACAAGCACCACGTCGTAGTCATCGACCAGAGCGACCGTGATCGGGCGGTTCGTCGGGGGCATGCACGGAACGATAACCCCCTTAGGGGTGTGCCGCACCCGCCGTAGGGGTGGTTGAGTGAGCCCTGTTCGAGGTCACCATCTCGGGGCCGCCACGGAACACCATGGCGTCGTACTCCTGGCTCGTACGCCAGACTCACTGAAAGGCACTCTCATGATCATCCTCGGCATTGTGCTGCTGATCATTGGCTTTGTCGCCAAGATCGCGATCCTGTGGACCATCGGGATCGTGGTCCTGGTCATCGGTCTCATCCTGATGGCGTTGGGAGCAGCAGGCCGCGAGGTCGGTGGCCGCAGACACTATTTCTGATCCGGGCCTGGCTAGTCAGCGTTCCCGGAGAGAGCCGCCAGCCGGGGCCGTCACCGCCTCACGGGCGAACTCCAGCGGCGTGGGGAGGCTGCCACAGCGTTGTGGCAGCCCTCCCATCCACGTGATCGATCGGCAGGAAGACGCAACTTCACGCCAGATCGGCGTGCACGCTTTCGACCTCACCACGAGCCACAACTCCGGCATGGTCCAAGGAGCCGCCAACAAGATCAAGTTCTTCAAGCGACAGATGTACGGCCGCGCCAACCTCGACCTACTCCGCAAGCACATACTCCTCGCAACATGAGCCGATCACGAAAAGTGCGCCAGAACCCACGCCCCTCGACCTCCCGTGTACCTTCCCGATTTGCAGGACACCTCGTCGGCGGGACGTTTCTGCTCGTCGACCACGCTTCGCTGCCTCCATGGGCAGAACCCGACGACGTCCTGCCCACCCCGCGAGCTGATCAGCGGCACCGCTGCGGGAGGCAGACCGCCGCCCCCTGAGCGGGTCATCACTGCGCGGGGGCGCATTAAAGGCGTTCAGGTGCCGATGTCAGTGGCCGTTCGGTCCGCCGATCTCGTGGGTCCGTTGCTCGCGCAGCGCGCGCAAGTGGACTGCGGCCCACGTGCGGTAGGGACGCCAGGCTTCGGAAACCTCGGCCAGCGTCTGATCCGTGCCGTAACGCTCGACGATCTCAGCTTCCAGGCGCTGCTCGTGGCGTGGCAGGACGTCGGGAGCGTTGGCGCCACGCAGCACCACGAGTTCGGCCGCGAACGGCCCTAGCCCCTTGATCTCCTGGACTGATCGGACCGCGACATCGGGGTCGACGGCTCGCAGTGCGTTTCCGTCAAGGCGCCCGTCGAGCGCGGCGTCGGCGACGGCCTGGAGGTATTCGGTCTTGCGGCCGGGCAGATCGAGGTCCAGAGTGCGGAGAACTTGCGGGGCCGGGAATGCTCCGTGGTCGCCGTGCCGGTCGACGAGGTCGCCCCGGAGGCGGGCGGCTTGCACGATGCGGATGCGCTGGGACAGCACCGACCAGGCCGCGGCCTCGTACGGTGAGTGGAAACCGCACGGACGCAAACCGGGTAGCTGATCCTGCGCGTCGGCGATGACCGGGTCGCGGCGAGCAACGTTGGGCCAACCACGCGCGTCGACGTCCAGGGAGAGGAACCGGCGAACCTGGTCGGCGGCGGCCTTGAGGTCGCCGTCGCCGGCCATGCTGATGGTCGCGAGGTGGTCGCGTTGCGTGACCTGCGCCTCGGCCCGTGACCAGTCGGCCTCCACCCGGAACACGGTGTGGATCCCGTGTCCCGCTCGCTGGTCGGCCAACGCGGAAGGGTTGAAGCCTTCCCAGAACGCTCGGCTGGTGGTGAGGGACCACGGGCCGAGCACCTCCGCCTCGATCGTGTGTCGTCTCATCACGGTGCCGGTCTGATTGGGAGCTGGTGGCGTGTCAGGCCTGGTCGTGGATGGTGATGGCGTAGCCGTCGGGGTCGGTGAAGGTGAAGGTCCTCCCGAACGGGGAGTCGAACGGGGAGACGGTGATGGGGACGCCGCCGGCGGCCAGGCGGTCGTGCAGGGCCTGGGCGTCGTCGGCGTGCAGCCACAGTGCGACGCCGATCCCGGGGTTGGGACGGGCGGCGTCGAGGTCGACCCCGGGCAACGGTTCCCGGACTGCCAACGAGGCCGGCTTGGTGTCGAACACGACCGCACCGGGCGGGGACATGGGTGTGCGCTTGAGTCCCAGGCGCGTCTCGTAGAACGCGGACGCCCGGTCGAGGTCGCGCACCTGCAGGGCGATAAAGGTCGGTCCGGTCACGGTCATGTGAGGCTCCTCTTGTTTGGTGTCAGTGTATTGACATCCCAGAGTATGTGTCAGAATGTTGACATGAGTCAAGCAGGAACCGTCGGCCCCGTGGACGAGGCGGTGGGATACGTGCTCAAACAGGCCGCCACCGCCCTGCGCGCGGCGATGGACACGGTGTTGCGCCCGCTGGAGCTGACGGTTCCGCAGTACTCCTGCCTCGAAGTGCTCGACCAGCGGCCGGGATTGTCCAGTTCGGAGTTGGCCCGGGCCACCTTTGTCAGCCGGCAGTCCATGAACCTGGTACTGCAGTCCCTGCAGCAACGCGGCCTGCTCGCCCGGGCTGCCGTCGCCACTCACGGCAAGGCACTGCCCACCGAACTCACCGAGGCCGGGCGCGTGCAGTTGCAGGCGGCCAGCACCGCGGTCCGCGCCATCGAAAAGCAGATGCTCGCCCCCCTGGCACCGGACGCTCAACAACGGTTACTTGCCGACCTCGCCGCCTGCACCGCCGCGCTCACCGGGAGATCCCGGGCGTGACTGCGCCAGCAGATGGTGGTACGGACTCGGACCCTGCTCGCGTTTCACGCCCGGAGAAGACGCTACCTAATTGCCGGACGGGTGCGGTGAGGCAACTCGGCGAAGGTGTGTCTGAGTTCGCTCATCGCCGCCCGGAAGGTTTTCGGTAGGTCGAGCTGGTCAGGTTCACTGATCCAGCGTGCGAAGGCGACCTTGAAGACGGCTAGTCCTGTCTCGGCGGCCAGGCTCGCGGCCGGGTCGGGGATGCCGCGCCCGCGCAGCGCGTCGGCCATGGCCGCAGCGAGCTCAGCGTGTGCGGGGTTGGCGCTGAACTTGCCGGAGGGTAGGTGCGCGAGCGTGGAGTTCTTCAGGTCGGCGTGAACTTGCTCGATGATCGCGTGGCCACGGTGGGTGTTGTCGGCGGCCACGGTATCGAGTCGCTCGGGTGGCTGGTGGTGAAGAAGGCGTGGAAAGCGCCAGGTGTCGAACAGCGTCGCCTGGCCGGTCGTGGCTTTCGGGTTGAGGTCGGGGATGCCTCGCACGACCAGCCGTCCGGGCACCTGGTTGGCTTTCTTCTTCCTCGCCGCTTGTGCCGCGGCGGCCGGCGCTGCTAGCTGTTGGCCCGAGCGTCATCCCATAGGGCGGCCGCCTGGTCCACTTCGCCCATGTGTTCCTCTGCCCACGCACGCACCGCGGCCAGGGGCATATCTAGGGACAGGCCGAGTTCGGTGAGCCGGTAATGGACACGCGGGGGAACGGCTGCCTCCACCCGACGCGCTACCAAACCGTCCCGCGCCAGCGCCTGCAGCGTGCCCGACAGCATCTTCTGCGAGACCCCTGGCATCCGCCGCCGGAGTTCGGCAAAGCGAACCTCATCCGGAGCTGCCGTTGCAAGCACCTTGATCGCCATGGAGGTCCACTTGCTGCCGATGCGATCCAGCAGTTGCCGGGTGGGACACGTCGGGTCGAACAGGTCCCCGCGTGCTGCTGGCCTCGCCAAGGTACGCGCACCGGAGGGGGTCACCGCGACCTCACCACCTTCCCCTGAAGTGCCGTCTTCCGGAGCACCGGTTTAGTTCCTAACGTAGACCACGTAACGAATTGATACTAGGAGGCCGCCATGGCATCACAACCGTCGCCAACACACGTCGAGATCCAGCGCGTTGCCGCAAACGGCATTCACATCAACGTCGCTACCGCCGGGACCGGCCCCGCCGTGCTGCTGCTACACGGGTGGCCGCACACCTGGCAGCTCTGGACGGGTCTCATCCCGCACTTAGCGCCGCATTTCCGCGTCATCGCACCTGACCTGCGCGGCCTGGGCGGAAGTACCCATGCGACCGAGGGTTATGACGCGGTCACATTGGCCGCGGACGCGGCCGCCCTGCTCGACGCCGTGGGCGAGGAGCAGGCCTCCATCGTGGCAATCGATGCAGGCGTACCGGTGGCATCCGCACTCGCGCTGGACCAACCTGCCCGGATCGAGCGCCTAGTGCTGATGGAGGCACTCCTGCCCGGACTGCCGGGAGCCGAGGCTCTTTTTGCAAACGGCCCGCCATGGTGGTTCGGCTTCCACGCCACGCCGGGCTTGGCCGAGACGGTCTTGGTCGGGCACGAACCCGAATACATCGACTGGTTTCTCAACGAAGGCACCCTCGGCCACGAGATCGAAGACACCATCCGCCACGCATTCCAGGCCGCCTACACCGGCAGCGAATCGCTGCGCTGCGGATTCGAGTACTACCGGGCCACCGCCACGAACGCCGCGCAGCTGCAATCTGCCACCCGTGCCCGACGCCTCACTATGCCGACCATGGCTATCGGCGCGGCGACTGTCGGAGATGCTCTGCACCGTCAGCTGGAACCGATCGCGGACCATCTGACCAGCCGCGTGATGAGCGATTGCGGCCATATCATCCCCCTCCACCGGCCGCAGGCCCTGATCGACCTGCTCATGCCGTTTCTTACAGTCGCCATCGGACTCGCGGTGTGAACCCTCCTGACACGCGGCGACCGCGCGCGGCACGCGGGTTAGCGCCGGGGGTGGGGCGCGGGTTCGCGGTACTCCTCGTCAGCGGCTTCGACCACCGCTTGGGTCAGGGTCCTGGCGGTGGTCACGGCGCTGGTGATGGCGTCGTCGGGAGCCAGCTCGCACAGGTCGGTGAGGGTGAACAGGGCCTCGGCGCTCATGACGACGGCAAGGTCTCGGCGCAGCTGGGCCAGGGCTTGAGCCAGGGCTGGGGCTTCGGTACGTGCGAGGGTGTCGGCCAGGGGGGCCAGGGCGTGGTCGATCAGCCCGAAGCGTCGCCCTGGGCGCGCGGCGGCGTTCTGCGGCCTGGTGATGGATGCGGAGATGATCGAACGCACCGCGCCCTGGTAGTGCAGCACCTCGCGTAGGAGGAAGTCGGTGGCGAAGGCGACCCGCTCGACCACATCACGACTGTCGGCGACCGGCTGCAGGGCCTTCTGCGCGGAAGGCCACAGGTCGATGACTGCTTCGCGCAGAAGGGAGACAACGTCAGGGAAGTAGCGGTAGGCGGTGGCCTCCGACACGCGCGCGGCGCCGGCCACCGAGGACATCGTGACTTCAGCGCCGGCGCGGATGAGGTCACGAGCGCCCTCCACGATCGCTGCCCGCGTGCGTTCCTTCTGGTTCAGCCGCCCTACTGCGGCGTACGTGGTCACCAGCACATCATCTCCCGGTTCCCGCCCCTTAGCAAGAGGGGTCTCTCTTCGTGAGACTTGACTGGCACGATGCGATTCATCTCTACTAAGGTTTGGGGGACCGAGAGCAGCACTGAGACGGGGCGCCCCGGTCCCACCCCGCGAGGAGACCCGCCATGACCAGCACCCCAGCGACGACCACGCCTACGACGACCACGCGCACCCTCAGAACGGGTGACCTGGCGGGCATCGGCCCGGTGCCGGTGACCTTCACCGAGCGCGGCCGGGGCCGCCCGGTCCTGCTCCTGCATGGCGGGGCCGGTCCGCGGTCCGTCACCGGCTTCGCCGACCTGCTGGCGCTGCGCAAGGGGCTGCGGGCCATCGTCCCCACCCCGGCTTCGACGGGACTGTCCGCCCGGAGGGCCTTGACGGCATCCGCGCCCTGGCCGCGGTCTACACCGCGCTGCTGGAGGAGCTGGACCTGCACGAGGTCACCGTCATCGGCAACTCCATAGGCGGCTGGATCGCCGCCGAGATCGCCCTGACCGGCTCACCCCGCCTCGGCAGCGCGGTGCTCCTGGACGCTGCCGGGCTGGACGTGCCCGACCACCCGATCGCGGACTTCTTCTCCCTGAGCATGGCCCAGATCGCCGAGCTCAGCTACCACGACCCCGACGCCTTCCGCATCGACCCCACGACGTTCTCCCCCGACCAGCAGGCCGTCATGGCCGCAAACGGCGCCGCCCTGGCCCTGTACGCGGGCACGACCATGACCGACCCCCACCTGCGAGCGCGCCTGGCAGCGATCAGCGTGCGACCCTGGTGCTGTGGGGCGACGCCGACCGCATCATCGATGTCGAGGTCGGGCGCGCCTACGCCGCCGCCATACCAGGCGCGCGGTTCGAGCTCCTGCAGGCCACCGGGCACCTGCCCCAACTGGAAACTCCCGAGCAGGTGCTCGCCTCCCTCACCGCCTTCACGGCCTCCCTCCCCTCAGCCGTCGCCGGCCTGCCGCCGGCTCCCGGGGCTGAGGAACCGCGAGCAGAGGAAGCCACCATGACCGACGTCAAGATCACCGGGCCGGACGGCGGTGAGGTGGCACTGTCCGGACCCACACGCCTGCGGATCCTGGAGGACGGCAGCACCACTGAGCACCGCCTGGGCGTAGCGGAGATCGTCATCGCCCCCCACACAGACGGCCCGCCCCAGCACCGCCACGCCCAACACGACGAGGGGTTCTACGTCGTCTCCGGCATCGCCCGCTTCACCGTGGGAGCAGACAGCTACGAAGTGGGCGCCGGCACGTTCGTGATGGTCCCGCCCGGGGCGCCCCACACCTTTGCCAACCCCAGCGACGAGACCACCGTGCTGCTGAACACCTTCACCCCCGACAGGTACGTGCAGTACTTCCGCGACCTGCACGACATGATCGCCGCCGGCCGGCCCCTCAACCGGCAAACCATCGGCGAGGTGATGTCGCGCTACGCCACCGAGGTGGTCGGCGACTCCTGACCCCGCCGGCGCCGCAGGCGACTCCTGACCCCGCCTGCGCCACCGGCGTCGCCGCGCTGAAAGCCGAGGTCGCCAAGGGCCTCCAGCGGTGATGGGCACCACCTGCGTCCCCGAGCACGCCGAGCAGGCGCACCGGCTGCTCCAGGACGACGAGAACCTCGGCCGCGTCGCCCTCGTGATCAACCACGACCACCCCCAGGAGGACTCATGACCACACCCGCGAACACCCCGCCGGCCACCACCGGGGTAGCGCTGCCCCCCGGTGCCGGACGCCGCATCGTGGGAGGCGGCCTGGACGCGACAGTCAAGGTCGGCAGCGACCGGGAGCCCTTCGCCTCGACATTCGAGGTCGTCGTGCCGCCCGGCTACGACGTCGGCGCGCACGTGCACCACCACGGCGAGGAGGTCTTCTACGTCCTGCAGGGGCGCCTGGACGTGCTGGCCTTCGAGCCGGTCGACCGCAGCATGCCCGACTGGCACGAGTGGGAGTCCGCCGACGGCCAGCGCTACCTGTCCGGCGGCCCGGGCGCCTTCCTTCACGTCCCGCCGGGCGTCCCCCACGCCTTCGCCAACACCAGCGGCGCCACCACCCGCGTATTTTTCCAGTCCTCGGTCCCCGGCGGGCACGACAACTACTTCGACGAGCTCGCCGAGGTCCTGCGCGCGGGCGCAGGGCACCCGGACCCCGCAGCGGTCACCGACCTGCGCCGCCGCTACGACATCGAGCAGCTCACCAGCCTGCGCGCCCCGGGCTGACCCGGCCGGCGTCCCGGCGCCGCCCCTCGACCGTCGGCATCAGCGGCCGACGTGGCGATCGAGGGAGCAGTAGACCTCGGCGTCGTCGACGCCGGGGCGCCGGCAGCACGTCGCGTCCGGGCTGACCGAGCACCGCCCGGTGGCCGTGGTGCCGGTCTGGGAGGTACACCAGTACGTCCCGTGCGGGGAGTTGGTGTACTGCTGGAACTCGGTGGTGCGGTCGGTGGAGTCGAGGAGGGCCCGCGCGGCACGCCGGTTGCCACTCGACGGCCCCGAGGGCGTCGGCGCAGCTCTACTCCGGTGAGCTTCATCCCGCGCCTCCTTCACCTAGCGGCCGGGTCGTGTCCCGACAGACGACGTACCAGCCGGCCCGGTCGAACCCGGTGATCCGGGCGCCGCCGGCCATGAGACCGCCCAGGGCCTCCCGCATAGCCACCCGCCATTCCTTCGCCAGGCCAGGCTCGGCGGATCTGATGGCCTCGATGTCGGAGGGCACGGCAACCAGCGAGGTCAGCGCGTCGAGCGACCCCGGCACCGGTGTTCCCAGCGCGGATACGCCGAGCGCGAGGACGGCACCTCGGGCCTGCTCGGCCACGGCATCGCTGGGCCGGCTGTGCCCCGCGCAGGCCGCGGCCACCTCGGGTGCGGCCAGCTCCCAGTGCACCAGCAGCCGGTCACTGTCGTCGGAGCCGTTGATGCCGTCGCGCATGCCGCCGTAGAAGTTCGGCAGGTACTCGACCGGCCCGGCGCCGAGCTTGACGACGTTGAACCAGGCGTTGCGGGCCACGAGCGGGTCGAAGGTCCACCCGATTGTCGACACGCCGCGGCGCAGCGCCCAGGCCCGCTGGTGCAGCTTCAGCGCGAAACCGATGTGACGGCGGCGCGCCGTTTCGGAGACGCCGGCGATGTGGCTGTGCATCGCGCCGTCGGCGGGAGCGGAGAAGAAGCCGACGCAGGCACCGACCAGGGCGGTCCCGTCGAAGGCGCCGACGACGTAGTTGCCGGTCTTGGCGAAGGCGCGCAGTAGCTCGGTGGTGATCGGCGCCCCCGCGTCCCGACGCCGCCAGATGCCGTCGTACAGCCGGCCGACGGCGTCGAGGTCCGTGACCTCGGCGATCTCCCGGATGGCGACGCCGGCGGAGCGCGCGGCGGCAGCGGCGGCCTCTACCGCCGGGTCCACGCACTCGGCGACATCGGGGGGAGTGACATTGGAGTTGGTCACGTCGCTCCTCGTGAAACGCTCCGGTCCACCAGTCATGGTCGCCGGGCACCAGAAGGCGGGGCCGCGTTGGTCGCGGTGGACGGCTGTGGCTCGCGCAGCACGTCCGCCATCAGCGCCGCAAGCAGCGCGGCGCGCCCGCCGAGATCCGCCACGAGCACGTGTTCGTCGTCGGCGTGCGCCCCGCCGCCGGTGGCTCCGAGGCCGTCCAGGGCCGGCGCGCCGATCCCAGCGGTGAAGTTGCCGTCGGACGCCCCGCCGACGGCCGCGCGCGCCAGTGGCGGGAGCCCTGGGGCGCTGGCCAGCCCGAGAGAGTTCTGCATCCGCTCGCACAACGCGGTCATAGCTTCAGGCCACGTCCTTCGGGGGCGAAATGGCAGGCCGCGGCGTGCCGGTGGTCGGCTGACGGCTCGGTCGTGCGGCAGATGTCGCGCTCGGGGTGGACGAGCGGACCGATCGGGCACCGCGGGTGGTACCGGCAGCCGGGGGGCGGGGCGTGCGGATCGGCCGGCTCGGCCGCCGCTACGACTGCCAGAGCGGGGTTGCCTCCGGCCGCGGAGAACCTGGCTTCGTCCGTCCCCGGTATGGCGGCGAGCAGGTCACGGGTGTAGGGGTGCTGGGGATCGGTGAGCACCTGCGCGGCGGGACCGTGCTCGACGATCCGTCCGAGGTACATGACGGCGATCGTGCTGGCCACGTACCTGACCACCGCGAGGTTGTGCGAGATGAACAGCATCGACATGCCGAGCTCACGTTGCAGGGTGCGGACCAGATTGAGCACGGTGCCCTGGATCGAGACGTCGAGGGCTGAGGTGATCTCATCGGCGATCACGACGTCGGGGCGGCCGGCCAGCGCCCGGGCCAGCGCCACCCGCTGACGCTGCCCGCCGGACAGGTGCATCGGGTAGGAACCGGCGCGCCCCGGGTCGAGCTCCACCATCTCCAGCAGGCGGGTGACCTCCCGGCGGCGAGCGGTGGACGGGGAGCCGCGCGGGATCGCCTCGGCGATGCTGTCCCCGATCGTCATCCGCGGGTCGAGGGACGAGTACGGGTCCTGGAAGACCATCTGGAGGGGACGGTGGCCGGTCCGCTGCCGCAGCGGCTCGCCGTCGAGCAGAATGCGGCCGCTGTGCAGCGGCGTGAGCCCAACCGCGGCACGGGCCAGCGTCGACTTGCCCGACCCCGACTCCCCCACCAGCCCGACGACGGAGCCGTCGGGCACCGTCAGGTTCACCCCGTCGGCGGCGGTCATGCCGCGCCGACGGGATCCGTAGCGGATCGTGACGTCCTCGAAGCGCAGCTCGCTCATGACGGTTCACCCGCGCCGATGATGTCCCGTGCCATGGCCTTCTCCTGCCAATCGTCGGGGATCGGCTCACCCGCGTGCCAGCAGGCGACCCGCCGCCCGGCCTCGTCAGCGACCAGCGCGGGATCCTCGCGGATGCACCGCTCGCCGGCCAGCGGGCAGCGGGGCGCGTAGGGGCAGCCGACCGGCTGGTGCGCCGGGTCCACCGGGCGGCCGGGGATCACCGGCAGCGGCCGGTTCAGGTCGACGTGCATGTCCGGGACGGCGGCGACGAGGGCCCGCGTGTAAGGGTGGCGGGCCGCGGTGGACAGCTCCGCCGCCGGGACGTCTTCCACGATGCGTCCGGCATACATCACCAGCACCCGGTCGCAGACCTGCCGGACCACTGCGACGTCGTGGCTGATCAGCAGCAACGCGACGTTGTCCGCGGCCCTGATCGACTGCAGGAGCTCCAGCACCTGCCGTTGCACGGTGACGTCGAGTGCGGTAGTGGGCTCGTCGGCGATGATCAGCGCCGGGTCGCCCATCAGACCCATTCCGATCATGGCGCGCTGCCGCATCCCGCCGGAGAACTCGTGTGGGTACTGCCGGACGCGCCGCTCGGCGGCCGGCACCCGCACGGCGCGCAGCCGGTCGACGGCGCGGGCCAGCGCCTGCTGACGGGTCATGCCCTGGTGCTGCCGGGCGACCTCGGCGAGCTGATGCCCGATCCGCCGGGTCGGGTTGAACGAGGTCATCGGGTCCTGGAACACCATGGCGAACGACGTGCCCAGAAGCTGGCGGTGCGCCCGTGCCGTGCCGGCCAGCAGGTCGGTGCCGAGGAACTCCAGCCGGTCGGCCGCGACGTGACCGGGCTCCTCGATCAGTCGGGCGACCGCCAGCGCCGTCAACGACTTGCCGGAACCGGACTCGCCGACGACCCCGACCGCCTCGCCGCGGCGGACGGCGAAGCTTACGGCGCGCACCGGCCGCACCGGACCGTCGGCGCCGGGGAAGGTCACCGACAGGTTCTCGACGGCGAGCACGGCGTTCGGGGCCTCCTCCCGGTCCTGTGCAGGGATACCTTCGTCCGGCGTCGCGGCGGCGGGCTGTTCGGCATCCGTGCCAGCGCTGAGTAGCGGTATGCGGCCGATCGTGCCGGTCAGGCCGATGCCCTTGGCCACCGATTCACCGAAGAGGTTGAAGGTCAGCCCGGCGACGACGATCGCGACACCGGGGGCGAGCGCCGCTGCCGGGTGGAGGTAGATGCCGCTGAGCCCGTCCTGCAGCAGGCGCCCCCAGTCGTAGCTCGGTGCCTGCACACCGAGGCCGAGGAAGGACAGGCCTGCGAAGGACAGCAGGGCGCCGCCGGCGCCGATCGTCGCGTTCACCACGAGCGGCTCGCCGATGTTGGGCAGCACATGGCGCAGCAGCAGCCGGACGCGGTTGACGCCGGCGATGCGGGCCGCGGCGACGAAGTCCCGCTCGGCGATGCCGGCGGCCAGCGTCTGGGAGAGCCGCGCGAAGGTGGGTGCGCCGGCGAAGCCGATCGCGAGCACAGCCCCGGTCCTCCCGATCCCGAAGATCACCGCGAAGAACAGGGCCAGCAGCAATCCGGGAAAGGCCACCGCGATGTTGACCACTGCGGTCACCAGCCGGCCGGCCCGACGGCCGACCAACAGGGGGGCTGTGCCCAGGATCAGCCCTACGACCACCGCGATCGCGGTTGCCAGCAGGGCCAGCCCGATGGACAGGCGGGTCGCGACCAGAACCCGGAAGAACAGGTCGCGGCCCAGGTTGTCGGTGCCGACCCAGTGTGCACTGGACGTACCCTCCAGGACGTGGTTGGTGTCGACGGCGTTCGCCTGGTGCGTCCAGAACAGTGGCGCGAGAATCGCCAGCAGCAGTACGCCGACCAGCAGTACGCCGGCGCTCGCCCCCACTGGCGTGTGCAGCACCGCGAGCCAGCGGCCCCGGCGCCGGCGCGGGCGCGGGTCCGCGGACGAGGGCTGCGCAGTCGGCGTCATCATTTCGGCCATGGGGTCAGCTCTCTCGGATGACGGAACGCGGATCGAGCAGCGCCAGCGCCACGTCGACGGCCAGGTTAATGATCAGTACCCCTGCGCCGTAGACCAGCACCACGCCTTGGACGACGGGGTAATCCTTGGCCAGGATGGACTGGACGATCGTGCTGCCCAGGCCGGGCCACGCGAACACCGTCTCCACCAACACCGTTCCGGCGACCAGCGCGCTCAGCAGCAATCCGCCAAGGGTGATGACAGCGGTGAGCGCGTTGGGCAGCGCGTGCCGAAGATAGATCTTCGGCGCGGGAAGCCGCTTGGCCCGCGCGGTACGGACGTAGTCGGCTTGCAGCACCGAGAGCATCTCCACGCGCATGATCCGGGCCAGCGCCGCCGCGGGGCCGATGGCCAGCGACAGGACCGGCAGGATGTAGGACTCGGCGCCTGACCGTCCGGCCACCGGCAGCAGGCCCAGGCTGACGCCGAACACGTACACCAGTCCGACACCGAGCAGGAACTCCGGGATCGACCCGAGAACCACGCTCGTGCCGGAGAACGCCAGCTCTGCCCGGCGGGCGCGACCGCCGCGGGTCACGACGCCCATGACGACGCCGAGTGGAACAGCGAGGGCGATGGCGACCAGGAAGGCCAGCACCGCCAGCTCGACGGTTGCCGACAGCCGCTGCCCGATCACCTGGGACACCGGCAGCTGGGAGGTCACCGACGTCCCGAGGTCGCCGGTGAACACTCCGCGCAGGTAGTGCCAGTACTGGACCCATATCGGGTCGTTCAGGCCGAGCTCGGCCCGGCGCGCTGCCACCAATGCCGCCGGTGCGGTCGGGCCCAGGGCGGCCCGGACCGGGTCGCCGGGGATCAGGTGGATCATCAGGAAGGACGCGGTGATCAGCACCCAGACCGAGATCACGAACTGACCGGAGCGGCGGGCCGCGAACCGCACCCAAGGGTTGTCGACCAGTCCGGTGAACACGCTAGGTGACGCGGTCAGGCTCGACACTGCCAGCAGCTCCCTTCCCTGACGCCATTGCTCTGGCTCTCCGCTCGTCCGGTCCGGCGCTCAGCCGGCCAGCATCCGAATGCTGGTCGGGACGACGGCGGTCTGGCCTGAGTCGAACCGGGCATTCTTGCCGAAGGTGCTGATCACCCGGTTGGCGAAAGGAATCACGTCGGCGTCCTTGATCAGGTTCGACTCGGCCGCGAGCCACGTGCTGCAGCCCTCCGTGCCCTGCATGGTCATCGCCTTGGCCACCCCGGCCTGGTAGGCGGCGTTGGCGATGTGTCCGAAGTTGCTCCCGGCGGGAGCGGCCGGGCCCGACAGGAAGGGCACCAGCTGGTCCGGGCTGTTCACGTTGAGCTGCAGCCAGGCCACGTCCCAGTTCCCGCTGCCTCCTATTACGGTCTGCAGGATCTGCGTGTCGTCTTGGCCTTGCATAGTCACCGTGGCGCCCAGCTGCTTCCACGTGGACGTGGCAAGCTCGGCCGCGGCCGAGCCGCCGGATCCGTAGGCCGTGTCGTAGAGGAAGGTGAGGTGCAGCGGGGTTCCGTTCTTGGTTCGGGTGCCGTTGGGGCCGGCCTTCCACCCGGCGTCGTCGAGGGTCTGCTTGGCCTTGTCCAGACCGTGCGGAGGCAGCGCGCTGCTGATCGAGTCGCCGGGGCAGGCGACCGGAGGCGCTGCCGCGAACGTGGTGCCCGGCCTGCCGCTGTTGGAGGTGAGCACCTTCTCCAACTGGGTGAGGTCGACGGCCTGGGTCAGGGCCTTGCGGACCGCCGCGTCGGCGCCGGGCCGGCTGGTCGCGTGGTTGAACCACATCTCGCCGAGCAACGAGTCTTCCTGCGCGGCGAAAAGGTTGGCCCCCTTCAGCCGCTGGGCGTCCGGGCCGATGACGCTGGCCGCGTTCAGCCCCCCGGACAGCAGCAGGTTGGCCGCGGTGGTCTCGTTGGACACGATCTTGACGACAACCGTGTCGGGCATCCCCGGGGTCGCGGTGGTCGCGCCACCCGGGCCCCAGGTGTAGCCGGTGCGCTTGGCAAAGGTGATGTGGTCGCCGGCGACGTCCTCCTTCAGCGTGTACGGACCGGTCCCGCGGGTCTGGTGTGCCAGCACCGATCGGTTGGTCATGCCGGTCTTGCAGACCATCGGCACGTTCGACAGCCCCTGCAGCACGAACGGAGCCGGGGACGCCAGCGTCAGAGTCACCGTCGAGCCGCTCGCGCTGGCCTTGACGCCGGCCGGCAGGAACACACCGAGGAACGGGCTCTTGTTCTTCGGGGCGGCTATGTAGTTGAGGTTGGCCACAGCGTCGTCGGCGGTGAACGGGGTGCCGTCGGAACAGGTGATCTTGTCGCGCAGCGTCAGGGTCACCTGATGACCCGTTGCCTTCCAGGTATCTGCGAGGCCGCTGGACAACTTGCCATTTAGGTCGACGTTCGTCAGCGAGTCGTAGGCGAAGTGGCTGACCTGGAACAGACCCGTCGACGCGGAGGCCTGCGGGTCGAGGTTCCCCGGGTCGGCGGTGAGCGCCATGGTGAACGTGCCACCGTTGACCACCTTGCCGCCACCGGTGGCTTTCCCGCCGTTACTTTTCCCGCCGCATCCGGCGAGCACGGTCGCGGCGACGCAGACGCAGACGCCGGCGATGGTCGTGGTGAGCCTCATCGTGTGTGTCCTCTCCCTGGAAAGGGGCTTTGCGAGAAGGGTGCCGCCTGGTGGGCCCCCGGTGTTGGTGGAGTACGGACGAGGTTGCCCCGTCATCTCCGTGGATCGGACTACGTTGTCCGCCGGGCCGTTACCCGTCAGCGCGGGGCATCGCCCGGCCGACGTGCAGGTAGCGGGCGCGGCCGGCCCCGTCGTCGCCGACGAAGACGTGCGGCAGATGCATCCCGTGATCCGCTTTCAGCGGGATCAACGTGTCGTCGGCGAAGTGGACGAGCTCCTTGCAGTCGCCTTGCTCACCGAGCTCAGCGAAGACGTCCTTGGGCCGTGTCTCCACCCAGATTCGGCCGTCGTCGTCCTGTGTGACCCTCAGGTCGGCAACCCGGCTGGAGAAGACCCCGACGTAGCGGGACCCGTCGATGCGCGGCGGGTCGGCCGGCGGCACGGGGGGCGCGGGCAGGTCGACGCCGGCGAGCTCAGCGAGCGCGTGTCCGACGACGTCGCGGTACAGCGCGTACGCATCACCGCCGTTCGTCAGCAACGCCACCGCCACCCTCCGCTCGGGAACCAGGCGCAGGAAGGCGGCTTGGCCGAGCGTGTTGCCGTCGTGCCCGATGACCACGGCGCCCGGCGCGTCGAACAGCTCCCAGCCCAGACCCCACGCGTTCCCCAGCACGCGCAGGTCGGGCAACTCGACCTGCCATTCCTGCATCGCCTTGATGGTGCCCGGACCGAGCACGGTGCTGGCACCGGAGCCCGTTCCCGCGTTCATATGCAGCTGACCGAACGTCAGCAGGTCCCGTGCCCGCATCGCCAGCCGGGAGCCCGCCGGCGCGTTGGAGCGGGCCAGCGCCCAGATGGGCGCGGGTTCCTGGTCGGCCTCGGGCGCCAGCCGCATGTGCCCAACGGCCGCACGGAACATGATCGCCTCAGCGGGACCGGTGGCCGCGTGGGTGAGCCCGAGCGGGGCGAACAGGTGCTCGCGCAGACAGTCGTCGTACGGCTTACCGCGGAGCACCTCGACGAGCCGGCCGAGTAGACAGTAGCCGGCGTTGTTGTAGGAGAACAGGTCGCCCGGCGGAAACAGTTGCGGTACGTCGCCGAGCTGGGTGACGTACTTCTCGAGGCAGTCCTCGCCCGTGCCGGTGTCGGTGAAAATGTCGCCCTCGAAGCCCGCGGTGTGGCTCAGCAGCTGGCGCACCGTGATCGCCCTCGCCGCGGCCTCGTCGGCCAGGCAGAACTCCGGCAGATGGCGACGCAGCGGCGCGTCGAGGTCGATCCGCCCCTCCTCGACCAGCTGCATCACCAGGGTCGCGGTCCACACTTTGGTGATCGAGCCGATCTGGAAGACGGAGTCCGCGGTCGCCGCCACGCCGGTCGCCGAGCTCAGGAGTCCGGCCGCCGCGTCGATCACCTCGGTACCCGCACAGACCGCGACGGCCGCGGCCGGCACGTCGTGTGTGGAGAGCAGCACCGGCAGCCGGTCGTTGAGCCACGCTCCGAGCTCATCCAGCTTCGTCATGGAGGAAAAGGTAGTGACGGCGGTCGCCGCGGTGTTCGTAGTTTCCGCCAGTGCTGGCCGGGTTCTTTCGTCCGTACGGACGGAGATTCCCTCCGAACCCGACGGCATGCTTTCACCCATGATCCGACCGCTGGCGCTCGACGACATCGCACCACTGCAGCTGCCGAGCGAGCCGACCCTCTCACCCGACGGGCGCCAGGTCATCTACGTGGGGCGCACGGTTGACGGCGGCGAGGTCGAGCGGCCCGCATCCTCGACTGGACGGAGCAGCACGTGACCGCGACGACCGCACGACCTCGCATCGACCAGGATCACTGGCAACAGCGCCTCGGCGAGCTCGCCGAGCGGCATCAGGTAGTGGGCGCCACCCTGGCGATCCTTCGCCTCGGGAACGGCTCCGCAGACGACGAGCTGATCGAGGCCGCCACCGGCGTGCTGAACAAGGCCACCGGCGTCGAGGTGACCACCGACTCGGTCTTCCAGATCGGCTCGATCACCAAAGTGTGGACCGCGACCCTGGTGATGCAGCTGGTCGAGGAGGGGCGGATCGACCTCGACGCCCCGCTGATCGAGGTGCTGCCCGAGCTGCAGCTCAGTGACCCCGACGTCGCCAAGCAGGTGACCATGCGGCACCTGCTGACGCACACCAGCGGCATCGACGGTGACATCTTTACCGACACCGGTCGCGGCGACGACTGTCTGGAAAAGTACGTTTCCGCGCTCGCCGACGCCCCGCAGAACCATCCGCTCGGCGCCACGTTCTCCTATTGCAACTCCGGGTTCTCCCTCGCCGGGCGGGTGATCGAGGTGCTCACCGGGAAGACCTGGGACGCCGTGCTGCGCGAGCGGATCATCGAACCGCTGGAGTTGACGCATACCTCCACGCTGCCGGAGGAGGCGATCCTGCACCGCGCCGCCGTGGGACACATCTCCCCCGACCCAGAGCAGGAGTCGCACTCGGTGAAGTCGTGGGTGATGCCCCGCTCGGTCGGCCCCGCCGGGCTGATCAACGCCACCGCTCGCGATCTCACCTCGTTTGCCCGATTGCATCTGCGCGGCGGGCTGACTCCCGGTGGTACGGCGGTGCTGTCGGCGGCATCGACTGCCGACATGCAGGCCGAGCACGCCGACCTGCCCGACAAGTACTCCCTCGGCGACTCGTGGGGCCTGGGCTGGATCCGGTTCGACTGGAATGCCGAGCGCCTCTACGGTCACGACGGCTCCACGTTCGGGCAGAACGCCTTCCTGCGGGTGCTGCCCTCGCAGGGCCTCGCCGTCGCACTGCTGACCAACGGCGGGCACGCGGGCGACCTTTACCGCGACCTGTACCGGGAGGTCTTCGCTGAGCTGGCCGACGTCACCGTGGCTGATCAGCTGGAGCCGCCCGAGCAGGCGCCAGAGGTGGAGCTCGCCCGCTACGTCGGCAGCTACGAGCGCAGCTCGGTCACCACCGAAGTCTTCGAGCGCGGCGGCGGACTCGTCATGCGGGTGATCCCGACCGGTGCGATCGCCGAGGCCTCCGGCGCGACCACTCGGGAGCTCGAGCTGCACCCGGTCGAGCAGGGCTTGTTCGCCGCCCGGCCGCCGGATCAGGAGAGCTGGATGGCGGTGACCTTCTACTCGCTGGCCGACGGCAGTGCTTACGTCCACTACGGCGCGCGCGCCAACCCGAAGCGGAGCTGACATCTCAGCGACGCTGGCGACCTGTCCCGGAAGATGTTCGACGACGGCGGCCGCCGAGCAGCAGCGGGTGGCGACGCTGGACGGCCTGGGGGCAGTGGGCGGCCGGCTGCGCCCCACCAACAAGCATGTGCTCCGCGCCGAGCCGCCGCACGCCGTGCGGGCCGGACTGATCGACGCCGCGCTGCGCGCGCCCGAGGGGAGCCCGTCATGACCGCGTCCTCCCTTGGGACACAGTGCGATTTGGCGCTCATCGGTGCGCGGGTGATCGACCCGGAAACCGCGTTGGACGCGGTGCGTGCGGTCGGGATCACCGACGGCACAATCGTGTCGGTCGGCGAGACCGCCCCTCCGGCGCGGGTCACCTGGAACGTCGCCGGCACCGTCCTGGCCCCCGGGTTCATCGACCTGCACAGCCACGCCCAGACTATTACCGGGCTGCGGTTGCAGGCGCTCGACGGGGTCACCACAGCGCTGGAGCTGGAGGCCGGAGTCCTCCCGGTGGCCGCCTCCTACGCCGCAGCGGAGGCCGAGGGCCGGCCGGTCAACTTCGGGTTCTCCGCCGGCTGGGTCCACGCCCGGATGCAGGTCCTCGACGGCGTGGAACTGCATCCGGACAGCCGTGGCGGATTGGCTGCCTTCGCCGCCCACCAGCGCCACCCGAGGTGGCGCGGGCCGGCCGACGACCGGGAGGTGGCCAGGATCCTCGGCACCCTCGAGGAGGCGGTCGGCGAAGGCGCGCTGGGAATCGGCGTCCTGGTCGGCTACGCCCCCGATAGCGGGCGGGCCGAATACTTCCGATTGGCCGCGCTCGCGCAGCGGCTGGGGGTACCGACCTTCACCCACACCCGTTACATCTCCACCGAGGAGCCGAACACCTCCCTGGAGGGTGCGCTGGAGGTGATCGCGGCCGCCGCCGGAACCGGCGCGCACATGCACATGTGCCACGTGAACAGCACTTCGAACCGGATGATCGACGAGGTCGCCGACGCCGTGACCGCTGCCCGCGCGCAGGGCGTGCGGGTGACCACCGAGGCGTATCCGTACGGCGCGGGCTCCACGGTGATCGGCGCCGCGTTCCTCGCGCCGGAAGTGTTGCACCGGATGGGCATCACTCCGCGATCCCTCACCTACCTGGCCACCCGCGAGCGGATCTCCGATGCCGACCGGCTGCGGGAACTGCGGGCGACCGACCCGGGCGGGCTGGTCGTCGTGCACTTTCTCGACGAGCAGGAGCCGGCGGAACTCGCCATCCTGGAGCGGTCGTTCCTACTCGCCGAGACCGCGATCGCCACCGACGCCATGGCCCCGATCGAGCCCGGCGGCGCGGTCGCGGCCGACCGGTGGCCGCTGCCGACCGGACTGGTCGCCCATCCCAGGACGGCCGGGTCCTACGCCCGGACACTGCGCTGGCTGGTCCGGGAGCGGGGCCTGCTCACACTGACCGAGGCCATCCGCCGCTCGTCGCTCCTGCCGGCACAGATCCTCACCGCCGCAGTCCCGGCCATGCGGCGCAAGGGACGGGTCCAGGTAGGTGCCGACGCAGACCTCGTGATCTTCGACCCCGCCACGGTGACCGACCATGCGACGTACACCGATCTCATGCCGTCGACAGGCTTCCGCCACGTGTTGGTGGGCGGCACTCCCGTGGTCCGCGACGGCGAGGTCGTCCCGAACGCGCTCCCCGGGCGGCCCGTGCGCAGCGGTGACGTATGAGGCTGTCGCCCGCCACCGAACGCCCGCGTCAGCGCAACCGGCGCACACTCCATCCCCAGCCCTATTAAAAGCCCTATTACCAGGAGCCAGTCGTGACCAGACGTATGCGCATCGATGATCTGACCGATCTCGCGCGGCCGGAGCAGCCGTCGCTGTCGCCTGACGGCGCGCAGATCGCGTACGTGCTCCGCACCAGCGACCTGGACACCGATCGATCCGTGCGCAACCTGTGGCAGGTTCGGACCGCCGACGGTGTGGCCCGGCAACTCAGCCGCGGTGGCTCCGACTCGTCGCCGAGGTGGTCTCCGGACGGGACGCAGCTGGCATTCGTCCGTGCCGAGGACGGCCTCGGGCAGCTGTGGCGATTGCCGGCCGGCGGCGGTGAGCCCGAGCAGCTGACGACGTTGCCGCTCGGGGCCGGCACGCCGGTATGGAGTCCCGACGGAAGGAGGATCGCCTTCGGCGCGCCGGTCGACCTCGCCGCCGTACCGGGCGAGGACGACGCGGCCCGAGCCCGGCGGTCGAGCGCCCCGATCGTCACGGACCGGCTGGACTACCAGGCCGACGGAGCCGGCCTGCTGCGGACGATGCGCACGCAGCTGCACGTCCTCGATCTCGAGACGAAGCAGTGCCGCCAGGTGACCGAGGGGGACTGGCACGCCGGGGACCCGACGTGGTCACCGGACGGTGCGAAGCTGGCCTTTGCCGCAGCAATGGATGCGCGCGCCGACCTGACCTTCCGGGCACCGGTGTACGTCCTGGATGTGCACGACCCCAAGGCGACGCCGGTGCCGGTCGGCTTGGCCGACGGAGCGGCCGGCCCGGCCGTCTGGACCGCGGACGGTGCCGACCTGCTCGTCGTCGGCTACCGCGGCGCGCCGGTCGGCCACGCCGGCCTGTTGCGGGTCGCGGTCGACGGTGGCGCCGTCACCGACCTGGCCGCGTCGCTGGACCGCAATGTGATGCCCGGCGGTCCGGGCTACCCGGGGGCGGTGCCGGTGCTGGTCGACGGCGGTCGCACCGTGCTGTTCTGCGTCCGGGACCAGGGGTGCACCCACCTGTACGCGGTCGCCGTCGACGGTGGTGAGCCGCGACTGGTGCTCGGCGGAGACGGGCGCAACGTGTCGGGTTTGGCCGTGGCCGGGACGACGGCCGCAATCGTGCTGAGCACGCCGACCTCGTTCGGGGAGATCGTCACGGTGGACCTCGAATCGGGCGCCGAGACCGTGCGTACCGCCCATGGCGCGAACCACGCGGAGACCGAGTTGTACCCGCGGACCGAGCGCACGTTCAGGATCTCCGACGGCACCGCCGTGCAGGGCTGGCTGATCCGCGACCCGGATGCGGACTCGGCTCAGCCGCTGCTGCTCGATATTCACGGCGGCCCGCACAACGCGTGGAACGGCGCGGCGGATGACGCTCACCTCTATCACCAGGAGCTTGCCGCCCGTGGCTGGTCGGTACTGTTGCTGAACCCGCGCGGCAGTGACGGCTACGGCGAGAGCTTCTACAACGCCGCGCTGGGCGAATGGGGCCTCGCTGATGCCAAGGACTTCCTCGAACCGTTGGACGAGCTGGTAGCCGAGGGCCTCGCTGACCCGAAACGACTGGCGGTCACCGGGTACAGCTACGGCGGCTTCATGACCTGTTACCTGACCGGTCGTGACAGCCGGTTCGCGGCGGCCGTCGCCGGTGGCGTGGTCAGCGATGTCACGAGCATGGCGGGCACGTCGGACTCCGGGCACTTCCTCGCCGAGTACGAGCTGGGCGGCCTGCCCTGGGTGCAACGGTCGCGCTACGAGTCGATGTCGCCGCTCGCCCAGGTCGAGCAGGTGAAGACGCCGACGCTGATCCTGCACGGCGCTGATGACGTGCGGTGCCCGGTCGGTCAGGCCCAGCAGTGGCATACCGCCTTGCGAGAGCAGGGTGTGCCGACCCGGCTGGTGCTGTACCCGGGGGCGTCGCATCTGTTCATCCTCGACGGCGCGCCGTCGCATCGACTGGACTTCAACCGGCGGGTGGTCGAGTGGGTCGAGCAGTATGCGGGCAGTGTTCGCCGGCCGCATATCGACGCCGCGCACTGGCAGCGCCGGCTTGCGGTACTGGCCGCCCGGCATCGGATTCCCGGTGCCTCGTTGGGAATCCTGCGGGTACATCCCGGCGGCGGCGACGAGCTGACCGAGGCGTCTTTCGGCTTGCTCAACAAGGACACCGGTGTTCAGACGACCGCGGACTCGCTGTTCCAGATCGGCTCGATCAGCAAGGTGTGGACGGCGACGGTCGTGATGCAACTCGTGGACGAGGGGCTGCTGGACCTCGACGCGCCTATCGCCGAGATCCTTCCGGAGCTGCGCCTCGCCGACCCCGACGTCACCAAGCAGGTCACCATGCGGCACCTGCTCACGCATACCAGCGGCATCGACGGTGATGTCTTCACCGACACCGGTCGCGGGGACGACTGCCTGGAGAAGTACGTCGCCCGGCTCGACGAGGTGGCACAGAACCATCCCCTGGGTGCCACCTGGTCCTACTGCAACTCCGGGTTCTCGCTGATTGGACGAGTTGTCGAGAAGCTGACCGGGACGACCTGGGATCAGGCGATGCGCGAGCGGATCTTCGTCCCGCTCGCCCTGGGGCACACCGGGACGCTGCCCGAGGACGTGCTGCTGTACCGCTCAGCCATCGGCCACACCGCGGAAGGGACCGCCGAGCCGGCCAGGGCGCCGGTCTGGGGCCTGCCACGCTCGCTGGGGCCGGCTGGCATCATCAGCTCCACCGCCGCGGACGTCCTGGCCTTCGCACGGCTGCATCTGAACGCAGGGCGAGCCCCGGACGGCAGCCAGGTCCTGAGCGAGACGGCGGCAGCGGCCATGACGGACAAGCACGCGGACCTGCCGGACAAGCACACCCTGGGAGATTCCTGGGGCCTGGGATGGATCCGGTTCCTCTGGAACGGGCATCGCCTCATCGGCCACGACGGCAACACCATCGGCCAGGCCGCGTTCCTGCGGCTGCTGCCCGAGCAGGGGCTCGCGGTCACGTTGCTCACCAACGGGGGGGATGCCCGCGACCTGTATCAGGACCTGTTCCGCGAGATCTTCGCCGAACTGGCCGACGTCGCGATGCCGTTGCCACTGGCGCCGCCCGCGCAGCCACCGAGCGTGGACGTCCATCGGCACGTGGGCACCTACGAGCGAGCCGGCGCGCGGATCGAGGTGCTCGAGCGCGCCGATACCCCGGTGCTGCGGGTGACCGTCACCGGCCCCCTCGCCGAGCTCATGCCCGATACCGTCGAGGAGTTCGACCTGACACCCGTCGACTCGACCGGCGACCTGTTCGCGATTCGCGATCCCGGCGCTCAGACCTGGACACCGGTGACCTTCTACGCGCTGCAGGACGGGCAGCGGTACCTCCATTTCGGCGCGCGGGCTACTCCGAAGGTCGACTGAGATGGCGTTGCCCGCCGTCCTCGACCGGCTGGAATCGATGTTGCCGGGCATGCTGAGCGACCTGGAAACGCTCGTTGCGTGCGAGTCGCCGTCCGCTGACCTGGCCGCGGTGGCGGCCAGCGCGGAGGTCGTGGCCCGGGTCGGCTCCGCCCGGTTGGGTGTGGAGGCCGAACGAATCGTCATAGCCGGACGCACCCACCTGCGGTGGCGAGTGGGCGCCGGGCCGTCGCGGGTCCTGGTGCTCGGCCATCACGACACCGTCTGGCCGATCGGCTCCCTGGCCAGTCATCCGTTCTCGATCATCGACGGGGTGCTGCGCGGGCCCGGCTGCTTCGACATGAAGGCAGGCGTGGTGATGGCCTTCCACGCGATCGCCGCGCTGGCCGACCCGTCCGGCGTCACGCTCCTGATCACGGGGGACGAAGAGGTCGGCTCGCCGACGTCACGTGCGCTCATCGAGGCCGAGGCGGCCGGGTGTGTCGCCGCGTTCGTGCTCGAGGCGTCCGCGGACGGCGGTGCGGTCAAGATCGAACGCAAGGGGGTGTCGCTGTACGAGGTCGGTGTGCGGGGCCGCGCGGCGCACGCCGGGCTCGAGCCGGAGCGCGGCGTGAACGCCACCACCGAGCTGGCGCACCAGATCCTCGCGGTCTGCGCGTTGGCCGACGCCGATCGAGGGACGAGCGTGACACCGACCCTGCTCTCGGCGGGCACCACCTCCAACACTGTTCCGGGCGCGGGGTGCCTCAGCGTCGACGTGCGGGTGCGCCAGGTGGCCGAGCAGCTGCGGGTCGACGCGGCCATGCGCGCGCTGCAACCGGTGGTCGCGGGCGCCCGCATCGAGCTGAGCGGTGGCCCCAACCGTCCGCCGCTGGAGCGCGCCGCCTCCGCCGAGCTGTTCGGGCGCGCCGTGGAGGTGGCCGACCGGCTCGGATTGCCACCGCTCACCAGCGCCTCCGTCGGAGGGGCCTCGGACGGGAACTTCACCGCGGGAGTGGGAACGCCGACGCTGGACGGCCTGGGCGCGGTGGGCGGCGGTGCGCACGCCGACGACGAGCACGTCCTGGTGTCCGAGCTTGCCCCCCGTGCGGCGTTGCTGGCCGCACTGCTGGCCGATGTGCTCACGTCGCGGACCACCAATGCCCACCACACCTCTGGTGCGAACCAACCATGACCGGAACCGGCGGGTGGGCCAGCATGGAGCCTGTGACTGATCTGCATTGCGACGCCGCCGGCACGCCGTTCGGCGCCGACGTGGCTGCCCGAGCTCCCGATGCGGCTGTGCGGGCTGCCGATGCGGCGGCGCGCGCGGCCGGTGTGCAGGTCCGAGAGATCAGCCTGCTCGGCGAACTCGACGCGGTGTACCGGCTGTACGCCGACATCTGGCGGCCGGAACCGAAGAACCCGCCGGTGACCAGCGAACTGCTCCGCGCGTTCAGCAAGGCCGGCAACTACGTGGCGGGCGCCTTCGACGGCGACGCGCTGGTGGGTGCGTGCGTCGGTTTCTTCGGTGCCCCGGCGGACGGGACGCTGCACAGCCACATCGCGGGTGTCCCGGGCGCGGCTCGCGGCCGGAACGTCGGCTTCGCGCTCAAGCTGCACCAGCGGGCGTGGTCGATGGTGCGTGGCGCCTCGACAGTGGCCTGGACGTTCGACCCGCTGGTACGCCGCAATGCCTACTTCAACCTCGTCAAGCTGGCGGCACGACCCGCGGAGTACCTGACCAACTTCTACGGCGGCATGCACGACGCCATCAATGGCGGTGACGACAGCGATCGGCTGTTGGTGCGCTGGCACCTCGACGCCCCGTCCGTGGTCGCGGCCTGCGCCGGCACCTCGACGGCCGCGGACGCCGGCACCGAGCGTGCATCCGGTGCCACGATCGCGCTGGACGTCTCCCCGCTCGGTGGTCCGGTGCTCGGCACGCCGGACTCCCAGACAGTGCTCGTCGGGGTACCCACGGACATCGAAGCACTGCGGCTCAGCGATCCGGGATGCGCCAAGGACTGGCGCATTGCGGTGCGTGAGGTGCTCGGGCACCTCATCGCAGAGGGCGCCCTCGTCACCGGATTCGACCGCGCCGGTTGGTACGTCCTGCACCGGCAGAACACAGCGAGTGGGGACAGTAGATGAAGCTGACAGGCGTCGAGCTCCGACGCATAACCATGCCGCTGGTGGCACCGTTCCGTACCTCGTTCGGAACCCAGACCAGCCGCGATGCCCTGCTGTTGCGCGTCGTCACCGGCAACGCCGAAGGCTGGGGCGAGTGCGTGGCCATGTCGGACCCGCTGTACTCCTCGGAGTACGTCGATGCGGCAGCGGATGTGTTGCGGCGCTACTTCATCCCCACGCTGGCCGCCGCCGACCGCCTCGATGCCCATGCCGTCGCGCCGGCGCTCGCGAAGTTCCGTGGCCATCGGATGGCCAAGGCCGCGCTGGAGATGGGCGTGCTCGACGCTGAGCTGCGGGCCGAGGGCCGCCCCCTGTCGCGCGAACTCGGCGCGGTGCGCGAGCGCGTCCCGTGCGGAGTCTCCGTCGGCATCATGAGCTCGATCCCCGAACTGCTCGACGCGGTGGCGGGCTATCTCGACGCGGGTTACGCGCGCATCAAGCTGAAGATCGAGCCGGGCTGGGATGTGGCCCCGGTGGCTGCGGTGCGAGAGCGCTTCGGCGACGAACTGCTGCTGCAAGTGGACGCGAACACCGCGTACACCGTCGGTGATGCTCGGCACCTGGCCCTGCTCGACCCCTTCGACCTGTTGCTGATCGAGCAGCCGCTGGACGAGGAAGACCTGCTCGGCCATGCCGAGTTGGCTCGACAGATTCGCACCCCGGTCTGCCTGGACGAGTCCATCACGTCGGCGCGCACCGCGGCCGATGCGATCCGGCTGCAAGCCTGCGCGATCGTCAACGTCAAACCGGGGCGGGTGGGCGGTTACCTGGAAGCTCGGCGCATCCACGACGTCTGCGTCGCGCACGGCGTCCCGGTGTGGTGCGGTGGCATGCTCGAGACCGGACTCGGGCGGGCCGCGAACCTGGCGCTGGCCGCGCTGCCCGGCTTCACGCTGCCCGGTGACACCTCCGGATCGGATCGCTACTACCGCACCGACATCACCACTCCGTTCGTCGTACGGGAGGGTCAGCTCGACGTGCCGACCGGGCCCGGGATCGGTGTGGAGCCGCTGGCCGCTGAGCTGGCTGCCGTCACTACCAGCACCGAGTGGCTGCCGCTCTGAGGGATCCATCCGAACGGACCAAGTTCGCTCCCACCCTTGTGACGATCCACCAACTAGGCTGCCTCCGAGACTCCTACGGTCAGGAGGTGCTTGCCTCGGTGAACATCACCCCACGTGCCAGCCTCGGTCGGGTGATCGACGACCTCGGCGCAACCTTGCTCGACCTCGTACACGGCAAATCCGACAGTCGGGAAGACATCGGCGGCATCGTCATCCATGACCCGGTCGATGCTCCCGTCCTGCCGCGGCATGCGCTGGTGCTCGGTGTGGGGCTGCAGGATCCAGCCGAGATCGCCCTGCTGCTCGATGAACTCGGCACGCACGAGGCGGTGGCTCTCGTCCTGCGTGCTCCGGTACCGGTCGATGGCGTGGTCGCCGCCGCCGCCGAAAGCTCGGGGGTCGCCGTGCTCGCACTGACCCGCGGCGCGTCCTGGGCACAGGTCGCGGCGATGCTTCGCGCGCTGCTCGCCGAGGGTGACGTCGGCGTGGACGGACCCGAGACCCTGGGCGGCATGCCCTCCGGCGATCTGTTCGCGCTGGCCAACGCGGTCGCCGCGCTGCTCGACGCCCCGGTCACCATCGAGGACCGGAGCTCGCGGGTGCTGGCCTTCTCCGGCCGGCAGGACGAAGCGGACGCTTCCCGGGTCGAGACCATCCTCGGCCGGCAGGTCCCCGAGCGCTTCTCGCGGTTGCTGACCGAACGCGGAGTGTTCCGCGACCTCTATCGCAACGACGAGCCGTTGTACATCGAACCGATTCCACTCTCTTCGGACGAGTTCACCCTGCCGCGCGTTGCGGTTACGGTCCGCGCCGGCGACGAGGTGCTCGGTTCGATCTGGGCCGCGGTGCGCGAGCCGCTGAGCGAAGAGCGCTCGCAGGCTCTGCGTGAGGCCGCCAAGCTCGTTGCGCTGCACATGCTGCGCATCCGCGCCGGTGCCGACGTCGAGCGCCGGTTGCGCGCTGATCTGGTGAGCACCGCGCTCGAAGGCGGGGGCGGCGCGCGGGAGGCCTTGAATCGGCTCGGGCTCTCCGGTCAGCCGGTTGTGCTGCTGGCGCTGGCAATTCTCGATCGTGCGGACGACGAGCCGTCCATCGACGGCGACACCAGCCTGGCGACCGAGCGACAGCGCCTCGCCGACGCGCTGGCCATGCACCTCAGCGCGGTGCATCCCCGTTGTGCCGCGGCACTGGTCGGCGACGTCGCCTATGGGCTGGTGCCTGTGCAGGGTGACCAGGTCGATGGCGAGGTACGAGCGGTGCGGATCGCCAGGGACTTCATCGACCGCATCGGCGAGCGGGTCAGCGCGGTGGTCGGCGTCGGGCCGGTCGTGTTCGACGCCGCACAGCTCCCGCATGCCCGGTCCAGTGCCGATCGCGTGCTGCGGGTCTTGCGCACGGGGCACCGAGCACAACGGGTAGCTCGGCTGGCCGACGTCCACGTCGAGTCGCTCGTACTCGAACTACGCGACCTCGTCATGTCGCGCGGCGACGAGCCGACAGGCCCCCTTGCCCGGCTGTTCGACTACGACGAGCAGCACCACACGAATCTCGTCGAGACGCTGCGCGCCTGGCTGGATGCCTTCGGCGACGTCGCGGCGGCAGCGGCCTCGGTTTACGTCCATCCCAACACCTTCCGCTACCGGCTACGCCGGCTCGGACAGGTGGGCGGCATCGATCTCAGTGATCCGGATGCGCGGTTCGCGGCCATGCTCCAACTCAAAGTCATCTCGCTGAAGGCTGTGACCGACGGTTAGTAGCCGGGAACCAACTCCGCCGGATGCCTTCTGCGCGACGCACATATCCCGCATCGCGCCCCGGTCCCACCATTGAGCCAGCGCTGAATCGGCGTCGTGGCCACCAGTGCCACCCGGGTCAGCTCGTCGGCTTGTGTGCCGGCGATCGCAACGTCGAGGAGAAGCTGTGACACCACCAGTCCAACAGGATGCGCTCGTGGAGCGGGTGCGGGAATTGGCGACCGAGCTCGAGGTGCCCGGCGTCTCGGTGGGTGTGGTGATCGACGGCGCGGAGCAGTATGCCTACCACGGAGTGACGAGCACGAAGAACCCGTTACCCGTCGATGAAGGCACTCTGTTCCAGTTCGGCTCGACCGCCAAGACGTACACCGCGACGGCGATCATGCTGTTGATGGAGCGCGGCGAGCTGGAGCTCGAAGCGCCGGTGCGCCGTTACCTGCCGGAGTTCGCGCTGCAGGACGAGGACGTCGCGCGCCAGGTCACCGTGCTGCACCTGCTCAACCACACCGCCGGGTGGGAGGGCGACCTGTCCGACAACACCGGCGACGGGGACGACGCGTTGGAGCGCTACGTCGCGCTCATGAAGAACATCCGGCAGGTCGCGCCGTTGGGCGCGACGGTGTCCTACAACAACGCCTCGCTGTCGGTTGCGGGGCGCATCATCGAGAAGATCACCGGCACCACGTACGAGGCCGCCATGCGTGAGCTGGTGCTGTCCCCGCTCGGCATGGACGACACGCTGTTCTTCATGACCGAGATCATGATGCGCCGGTTCGCGGTGGGGCACTCCCAGGAGGATGACGGCACCATCGCGCCGGCCCGCGTGTGGGCCATCCCGCGCGGCAACGCCCCGGCCGGTGGCATGGTCGCTACAGCGGTCGACCAGATCCGTTGGGCCCGGTTTCACTTGGGCGACGGGCGCACACCGGACGGCACCTCACTGCTGAGCGCCGAGTCGCTCAGGCGGATGCAACAGCCCACGGTGTCGATGCCGGGCAGCGCGATCGGTGATCACGTCGGCATCAGCTGGCTGCTGCGCGACGTCGACGGCACGCGGCTGGTCACCCATGGCGGCACGACGGTCGGCCAGCATTCCGAGTTCGTCCTGTCCCCCGAGCATGGTTTCGCCTTCATCTCCATGACCAACTGCGGTCCCAACGGGCCGAAGTTCAACGACGAGCTGCGAAAGTGGGCGCTCGAGCACTACGTGGGCGTCACCGAGCGGGAACCGGAGCCGGTCCGCCTCAGCAACGATGCCCTCGCCCCGTACGTCGGTAGCTACGAAACCATCGTGATCAACTGCGAGGTCGCCATCCAGGACGGTCAGCTGGTAGCGCGTATCAAGGTCAAGCCCGAGATGGCCGAGACGCTTCGCGAAGCGGGGCAGGATCCCGACGAGCCGCAGCCGGACCTGCCGCTCGGAATGCTGTCGGAGGCGGGGGACCGTTACGTCATCACGGACGGGCCGGCCAAGGGCATGAAGGGCTACTTCTCACGCGATGCCGCCGGCAACGTGAACGGTGTCCATCTGGGCGGCCGCCTGGCCACGAAGGCGACGAGCCTGGTGTCCTGAGTAGAACTTCCTGAGTAGGACTTTCCTGAGCTGGACGGTCGCTTCTCCCTCGTGCTCGTCGCCACGGCACGCACGAACCCTCAGCGCGGCGCTGCTCGGTAGCGGTGCACCGGCCTGCCGGTGTTGCCATACTCCAACTCGAGCACGACCAGCCCACGACGTTGTAGGTCAGTGAGGTAGCGCTGGGCGGTCGGCCGGCTGACCCCGACCGTGCTCGCCACCCTGGACGCCGCCATCGGCTCAGCCGAATCGAGAACCACCTGAAGGATCTTGGTCATTGTCGGGGGTAGTCGGAGTCTGGCCGCATCCGATGGTGACGGTCCGCGCAAGAGGTTGTACAGGTTGTCGATTCTCGCCTGGTCGGCCTGGCCACCGCCAGCCGACGATACCTGTTCGCGCCACTGCCGGTACGACTCGAGCTGGTTCCGCAGTTGCGCGAAGCCGAACGGCTTGACGAGGTAGTACACCGCGCCCAGGCCCATCGCCGCTCGAACGGATTCCAGATCGCGCGCGGCCGTGATGAAGATCGTGTCGGGGGGCTGCCCGGCCGCGGTCAGCGAACGCAGCAGGCTGAGACCGTCCTCATCAGGCAGGTAGATGTCCAGGATCAGGAGGTCCGGTCGCTGCTGTTCGATCAGCATGCGCGCATCGGCAGCCGAATGTGCCTCGCCGACGCACTCGAAGCCGTCGATGCGTTCCACGCTGGCAGTGTGGGGGTCAGGGGTTCGAGTCCCCTCAGCTCCACCACTCGATTTAGACCGGTTTAAGCCGGTGTATGCGTCCGGAATCTTGCCTTATGTCTGATTACACATGCGCCCGATTCGTCCGTGTTACTCGCCGGTACTGGAGCGAAACTGGAGCATGGGTTTCTGCCACCTTTCAACAGGGTCAGGAACTCGGCGAAACAGGGTCAGCAATCGGGAGCAGTCGCCGTGATGTCGGCTTGCATCACCGGGGCCGGCAGGACGCCGGTGGCTCGTCCAGCTCGGCAAGATCCAGTCGACTTCGGACCCCTCGCCCTTAGTCGAAGTTCAACCTTGCCGGCGTCGAGGTGTCGAGGCGTTGCGCCGTGGAGCTACGGGGGCCCTGGCACCTTGCCGATCGCGCCTTTGAACCATGGCGCTCGAGAACGGCTCCTCTCTGTCAAGCGGTGGCCGTTGATCTAGCTGTGCTGGTGTCTTCGGCTTGGTCGAGGAGGTCTTGGTGGAGCGTTTGGTCGGCGTCGAGGACCTCGATGCCGACGAGCCGGCCGTCTTTCCAGTCGAGGATTGCTGTCGCGCTGCTGCCTTGCGGGGCGGCTGCGATGACGGTGTCGCGGCCGGCGCCGAGTTCGTCGCCGGTGAGGTGGATGTAGGCGGCGTTGGCGTCTCGGTCGTAGGTGATCCGCACGCCTTGATTCTGCTCGCTTGGTCGGCGAGAAGCTGGCGATAGACGACGTCGGAGAGTCGTCGCTTGAGGCAGCGCAGTGCTTCTTTCGGGGTCTTGCCCTCGAGGCGTTTGTGTTCGTAGTAGCCCCGGCCGGGGCTGTTCGGCTGGCGGATCTAGGTCACGGCCATCATGTGTAGGGCGTGATTGATACGTCGGTTTCCGGCTCGCGAGAGCCGGTGCCGGACTTGCTCTCCGGAGGAGGCGTCGATCGGCGCAGTGCCGTTGTAGGAGGCGAAGTGGTCCTTGGTGGGGAACCGCTCGACGCTGTCAACCTCGGCGAGGATGCGCCCGGCGATGACCGGTCCGACGCCGTAGAGGTCGGCGAGGTGAGAGCCGGTGCTGGCGACGAGATCTTCGATCTGGCCGCGGATCGTCTTCATCTTGGCGTCAAGGGCGCGGATGTCGTCGAGGTGCTGATGGGCAAGGTGCAGGCGGACGAGGGCCACGGGGTCCTCGGGGCGGAGTTTGTCCAGCAGCTGCTGGGCTCTGTTGGCTTTGAGACCGCGGTGGGTGCCGCCCGGGGTGAGCTCGGCGAGCAGGCGATGGAAGCGGCACACGGCCTGGGTGCGCAGCGCGCCGAGTTCGTCGCGGCGGTCTGATAGCAGCCGCAGGCTCGTCAGCGTGCCGTCGGCGCGGACGGCGGCGACGCCGCCGCTGTTCAGCGCCGCCAGGCCGATCGAGACCGCGTCATCGACATCGGTCTTGCGGCCGTGGCCTTGGGAGTAGACCCGCACTCGGGCTGCCAGCTTGGCCGGCACGTCGAGCACGAGCTCGCCGTCGCCGACCAGACGTTGCGCCAGGGACCGGCCGGCGCCGTGGCATCCCTCGACCGCCCACCGCCGTTGCTGCCAGCGCCCGCTGAACTCGCGTAGTTGCCGGTAGCCGGCAGTGGTATTCGCGAACCGCTGAGTGGCGATCATGACCTTGGTGACCGGATCCATCACCGCCGCTGTGTTGCTCGCCTTGTGCGGGTCGACGCTGATCATCACATCGTCATCCACGCTCTCACCTACTGAATCGATCGGACAGGGCTTGGCGAGGAGGGCAATGCAACTACCGGCAGAGCAAACCTCTCTTGAGCCACAACCTCACGGGGTGGACCCGGACGGGCCGCAGGCCGTTCGTGAGCCAGAACGCCACCAGGACGACGGCAGCCGATTCGCGAGCGAGCCCGACCAGGTCCAACGCCTGAGGGTGCTGCTCCCAGGCTCCCAGTGTCGAGTAAAACAAGTTGCCGACTATGCGCGGGCCCGCTCGTCGCCATGACGAAGGCCGCGACGTCGATATGCGCGGTCTGAAGACCAACGATTGCGCGCGTGGGTCATCCCCCTCGACCGAGTACGCGCGGCCATCGCCGTCCGTCCACGGCCGTTTCGGACTCTCTCGCCATTGAATCGGCGCGGCGTTAGCAGGAACAACTGATTCGGATCTCGTTGCGGGCTTGGTGTCGGGGAACGATCGGAATCGCGGCCGAGCGTCGGTCCCCGGAACGCCTAGCGCGCCTACATACACCGCCTCGCTCCTCAGTGCGCGTCGATCTTGCTCAGTGTCACGCGGAAGCCCATTTCCTGTAGCCGAGCGACGACCTCGCGCAGATTTACCTTGCTGAAGAACGGCAACGCATCGACCGGCGCGCGCCCGTTCCATCGTTCGGCGATTGCGTAGGCCACCTCGAACTGCGACGTCTGGATCGGCTGTTCGGTGATGAAGGTGAACCCGGACTTGGTGCCGCGAACCTCGCGGATCTTCTGTTGGGCTGCCCGCCGGAAGTCAACGCTGGACTGGAGAAGTTGGGCCGACACCAGTCCCTGGGCGAAGAGGTGGCTGAGGTCGGCCGAGCCCAAGTGCCGTTTGACGTGGATGAGCTGGCGATCGGTGCTCAACAGGTCGCAGATCTCGATCGCGGTGGTCCGGGCAGGGATGCGGACGGTCTGCTTATCCAGCAGCAGCAGCGCCGGATCGTTGGCGGCGGCGATGTTGTAGTCGCCTTCGACGGTAGTGCGGGTGGTAGGCGTTAGCACTCGACTGGAAGGCGCGATCGCGCTGATCGCACGGTCGAGTTCATCCACGTAGTCGCTGCTGACTCGGTAGAAGTCGCCCTCGTCCAGGACGTAGGTGCAGCCACCGTGCTGGATCTCGGCGACTAGGCACCGCCAGATACCCCACTGGTACGTGCTGTCGCCGTTCTCGTCGACCGCGTGCACCTTCTTCGGGCGGCAGCCACTCGGCGTCGAGTTCGTCGGGGTCGAGCGAGCGGAACAGGCCCGTCAGGTAGTCAAGCAGCCGCAGGTCGGGCCGGATGACCGCCGCGCGGGCTCGGCCCTGGGGACGGTCGAAGTGGAACCGGAACCCGACGACCTGGTCCCAGTCGACGATCTCTGGTGGGGCCAGGGAGACGCGGGTGGTGTCCCCGGCACGCAGATCCGCGACGACCGCCTCCTCGAGCTCCGGCCTGATGATCGGGTCGGTGACTGGTTGCAGGTCATCGATCCAGCTGAACCGGTCATTGTAGTCAACGCGGCGGCTCGCGGTCTCGATGTCGCGGCACAACCGGCCAATCTCGCCGATGGTGATATCAGAACTGAGGGTCACGGAGTCACCGCCACCGACACGGCGGCCCCAGGAGGCGTGATCGGCGGGAAGCCCGTGCGCCTTGCTAACGACATCGCGCAGACGGTTGACGTCGAACACCTCGAAGTCGGCGAGATCGCTGGACTGATCGCGCGAGCGCAGCACGGTCGGGCCTCGACGTTTGCTGTCCACCGCCCGCAGCCGCGCGCTGTCATCCGCCCCGCGCGGGTACATCAGGTTCAGTGACGCCCGCAGCCCGTACCCGCGCTCGTAGGCATCGGCACGCAGCAGATGCCGGCCCATCGGTCCGAACGCGAACGCGAACAACACCGACCGGCGGCGGTAGCGCGGGTCGCGGATTCGGACGACCAGCAGCGCCGAGGGCGACCCGCTGCGGCCGAGCGCGAGATCGGCGAACCCTTGCTGCAGGAACGCCGCCCAGCCCGGCACGTGCGTCTGGGTCGGAGCCGAGTACACGACGGCGGTGAAGCCAGGGCGCCGCAGCGCCGGCGAGCGGACCACACGGCTGGCCGCTTCATCGGCCAGCAGCGTGTCGAAGTCGGACACCACCGCGCCGTCGACGAACGGGCGGATGCGGTAACACGTCAGTGCCGGCATCGCTTTCCCCCGCAACTTCGCATCGTGTCGAAGACTCAAAGCGGTCACCATACCAGTTTGATCTGGTACTACCAGACTTAACTGGTACGATTGGGCAGTGGAATCTTTTGCGGCCCGAGTGGAAGGAGCCCGTGTCCGCCTAGCCCTAAGCCAGGAGGCCTTAGCTGCGCTCGTAGGCGTGAGTCAGCAGACGGTCAGCAACTGGGAGAAGGGAGTCGCCCAGCCGAGGGCGGCAAAACGCGCCAAGTTGGCTGACATCCTCAATCTCGATGCGGATGAGCTTGCCGTTGCCGACTCCGATCAGGTGTCGACGCTGCCGATTGAGGCGGTCACGGCGGTTTCACCCGCTAGTCCGTCGCTCCCGGTTCGCCCCCTCGCGCCGGTCTTGCCATTCAACGCCGGACTCACCGCCGACGAGTTCGAGCGCCTCGTTGCCGATTTGGCCGCCCGACACTTCGCGGGCAGTCAGGTCGCACAGCTTGGCGGTCAAGGAGATGACCAGCAGGGCTACGACGTCTTGGTCGTAACCGCGGACGGTCAGCGGATTGGCATCCAGTGCAAGCGTGAGGAGAGCTTCGGTCCGGCCAAGGTCATGAAGGCCATCGGCGAGGCCGAACTAGCGGTCGATGAGTCGGTCATCGCTCTTGGGCGGACGGTGACGGCCGCCGCCAGGTTCGAAGTTGATAGGCACGCCCACTGGCAGATGTGGGACCAGGCCGATCTGTCGAGGATGATCCGGCAGCTCTCGCCCGACGTCGCACATCAGGTCGTTCGTACCTACTTCCCGAGTCACGTCGAGCCGTTCCTTGGGATCAAGCCGGCGAGTCCGTGGATGACCGCGGACGAGTTTTACCGTCCGTCGCCTCGGACACCGCTGGATCATCGTCAGCCTCTGATTGGCCGTCAGACGCTCGTCGAAGCGATGGCGGCATGGGCGACGGGTGCGGCGTCATGGCCGGTGGGCGTCATGTATGGCCGTGGCGGTCTCGGGAAGTCCAAGCTTCTGTGGGAGGTTGCGACTCGTCACTACGAGTCCGAGGTCAACTTCCGCTTCCTGGCGGTCGGCCAGCAACCGACACCGTCCGACTTCGAGCTTTTGCCTCGTTCTGGTCGGCTCATCCTTGTCCTTGATGACGCGCACGCCGTCGATCGCATCGCCGGCACCGTCTCCCAACTCTGGCAGTTCCGGTCCGACGCACTCTTCCTGCTCGCGTCGCGTCCGTACGGCGAGACCCAACTGCAAACGGAGGTGTGGGCGCTCAACCAGAAGTTCGATCCGTCGGCGACGTGGAAGCTCGACGATCTAACTCAGACCGAAGCCATCGAGCTAGTCTCCGGCCTCCTCGACCGCCCCGCGACCGACCCGTTCACCAAGCAACTCGCGGCCATCAGCGCTGATTGCCCGTTCCTGGCCGTGGTCGCGGCCGATCTTCTGAAGCGGGGAGAACTCGCTGGCATGACGCTGGCCTCGGATGCCGCTCTGCGCGACGAGGTTTTCCAACGCTTCTCCGTCCAGATGACCGGCGGTACGACCGGCGCGGAGGCGGCCCAACGTCGGGATGTTCTCACGGCCATTGCCGCGTACCAACCGGTGAGGCTGGACGATGACGACTTTGTTGCCGCCATCTCCACCGTGACCAAGATCGAGTCGTGGGACGTGGTCAACGGCCGCATCTACGAGCTTGAGGACGCCGGACTAGTCCTCCGTCGCCGAACGAACGCTGTCCGAGTTGTGCCCGACATGTTTGGCGACATCTTGCTCGGGCAGGCCGCTTACGACACGAGGTCAGAACGCGCGACCACGTATACCTCGCGCGCCCAAGAGGCGGCCTCTGGCGCTCCTCTCCAACATTTGCTCGTCAATGCATCCCGCATGGACTGGCAGGTCCGAGACGGTCGTCCGGCGCAGGCCGACATGGTTGGCAGTCTGTGGGAGACCTTGCGGACAGAGGTGCTCGGGGGCTCGTTCGACCAGCAGGTGTCGCTCCTCAAACTCGTTGCCAAGATCGCCTACTACCAACCGGACCGCGCGCTGGGATTGGTGCAGGATGTCCTCGCGCTCGATGTACCCGAGCAACCGGACGTGAGCAGCTCGGAGTGGAAATGGGCGGCAACCCGCATCGACGTGGTTCAGGCTACGGTGCCGGTGCTGCGCAACGTGGCGTACCACCTGGAGCACTTGCGCCCCGCGCTTGAGATTCTCTGGTCGCTGGCGCAAGAGGACACTCGGCCGACGAACCAGTACCCCGACCACCCGCTGCGGGTCCTGCAGCACATCGCAGACCTCGGCACCGGTAAGCCGTTCGTCTACATCCACGAGGTTGTCGACGCCGCGACTGAATGGTTGGACTCCACATCCGAGTTGTCGCCTCTTGAGGTCATGAATCCGATCCTCGCGACCGAAGGAACAGATGAGTCGTCGAGTGATCTCACGCTGACGTTCCGGACCTACGGGATCGATCCCTCGTCGGTACGGGATGTACGGGATCGGGTAGTAGAGCTGGCCTTCGAACAGGCGGTCGGCGAGGGCGTGTTGGCTGCCGATCGGGCGATCAAGGCTCTAGAGCAGGCGATCAGGTTCCCGATGGGCATGTTTGGCCGGCAACCAAGCCTCTCTGAACGCGAGGATTGGGGGGCGACTTTTGTCCCGATCATCGAGCGCCTCGGTGAGATCGGTGCCGATCCTGCCCACGACCCCGCGGTACGCATCGCCATCCGCCAGGCGGTCGGCTGGCATGCCGAGCACTCCAACATTGTCGCGACGAAGGCGGCCGCTCAGGCAACGCTGGATGCGCTGGTACGGACGCCGGAGGACGATCTTGCGCTGTGTCTTCACGATGGCTGGGGTCATATGGCGATGCGGAGCGGCCTGAGCTTCGAGGAGGCCGATGCCGCGCGGGTCAAAGAGTTCCGGCGAGTCGCGGAGGTCATCTCGACCGACCAGACCAAGCGAGAGGTTCTCGATCAACTCGAACGTCGGCTCCAAATCGAGCACGACACCTCGACCGGCAACAGTAGCGCCGGACGCTTCCTAGCTGACTTCTTTGAATTCAACCGCTCTGCTGCCACAGCCCTATGCGGGTTGGTCGCGGACCCCGGTGCCTACCCGCAGCTGCGCGGTTACGCGCAGCTTGCGCTGGGAGCGCTCGCCAACGCCGATGACCCACGAGCCATCGAGTTCGCCGCGTCCATGCTGCGTGGGGACGACGCGCGACTCCAATCAGCGGCCGCCATTGCGCTGTCATGGAATCGTGGTCGCCGGAGCACGACCTTGCCGGGCGAGGCCGAGCTTCTGGGTCAGATGGCAGCTCATTCGAACGACAACGTCCGTGCGTCAGCTGGGCGGGCAGTCTTCTTCATCGGGGTCGTCGACAAGGCGGCAGCCCTCGACCTGCTCTCAAAGATCGAGTTCCGAGGTAATCCAACGATCGCCGCCGAGGGGCTCACTGCGTTCGGTCCGGGTGCTCCGCTGTCGTGGTCCGACACCGACAGACCCCTCCGGAGGAGCGTTCTTAAGCAGCTCCTGGATTGCGCGAACCTGAATGAGTACCAGCTAACGAACGCGATCAGTCAGCTCTCGGCGATCGACCCCGTGCGTGTCACCAAGTTCCTCATGGCGCGCGTTGACGAGCGCGCCAGGCGGCAGGACTACAACTACGACGCGTTGCCGTATCACTGGGACCCAACGCTGAAAGTCCACGAGACCAACGAACTCGCGCGCTGTCTCACCGAAGTTCGGGAGTGGATGACGAAGCGAGGCCACGACCGGAAGCACTACTTCATGCAGGACGACGCGGCCGACCTGTTCAAGCTCGTTGCCGGTGGCTGGAACGACCAAGCGTTGGTTACACTCATCAACCTTAGCGAGCCGATCACCGAAGAGAAACTGGTGGCGGTCGCGCGCATCATTGGCCACGCTCCGGTCGCCGTTCTCCTCAGCCAAGTCGACGTCGTATCCAAGTTGCTACGACGCGCCGACTCCCATAGCAAGGCGACGGGTAAGCTGGTGGCAAACGCCCTTCTACCAACAAACTATGGCGTCTTCACGATGTGGTCCGGAGAGCCTCCGGCCAAAGACGTGCAGGAGCGCGATAAGGCTCGCCAGCTCGCCTCCGAGCTGGCACGTGGCTCGGTCGAAAGCCGGTTCTACAGCTCACTCGCTGATGCGGTCGAGAACCGGATGAGGTTCGCGGAGCGTCAGGACGAGCCACGATACGACGGGAGGGACTGGTGATCCTCACGGCCGACACCGCCGCCATCATCATCTTTGTCTTGGTCGCTGGTCTGGTCGTGCTGTGGCGGCGTGGTATCTAGGCGCCCGATGCCTGAGGTTCCTTTGTCATGTGCGTCCTGCGCGGGGACGATGAGACCCGGCCGAGTTGATAGGCACAACAAGTAAGGATTGATTGCGGGACGGCGCCGCCGCCCGCGTTGAGCGGCGCGGTTTATTTGGCGCCCGGGAAAGCATCGAGCCGTCGATCTGTGCGGCCTGGGTAGCGCGAGTGCGGGCGCGATATCGACGGTTATCGCCCTCCCGAGGCGGCCAATATAACCAATCGCTACGCGGGTCGGTCCCTGCTGCTGACAATGTCCTTCGCTTCCCCGAGCCCAAACGCTTGTCGGTACGAGGAGAGGAACGATTGCCGTGCGCTCTGTCGTGCGGCGTTAAGGGGCTCATCCGGATTGAGGGTGTAGCTGTGGGCGCGTCGGTGCGGGGGTGAGGGTCGAGGTCTTCCGATGATGGAAGTTCTCACGCTGCCCAGCCGGAAGACCTCGACGTGCCTGACGCTACCTTCGTTTGTCCTGATCTGGACTCGTTCTGTCGGCTTGATGAGCTGGGTCTGCTGGTTGTGGGTCAGCGTCTGGATGCTGATCGTGCGGTGCTGGCCTGCCGTGTCGTCGAGGGTGAGTTCGATGGGTGGTGTCGACGCTGCGGCGGCGAGGGTGCTGCGCGGGACACGGTCACCCGCGAGCTGGCTCACGAGCCGTTCGGTTGGCGGCCGACGACGTTGCTGGTCACGATCCGTCGCTTCGGCTGCGTGTCGTGTCGTCACGTGTGGCGGCAGGACACCAGCCGGGCGGCCGAGCCACGGGCGAAGCTGTCGCGTCGGGCGCTGCGGTGGGCGTTGGAGGCGATCGTGTGTCAGCACCTGACGGTCGCCCGGGTCGCCGAAGCTCTCGCGGTCACGTGGAACACCGCCAACGACGCGGTCCTGGCCGAAGGAAAGCGAGTGCTGATCAACGACGCTGACCGTCTCGACGGCGTCAGGGTGATCGGCGTCGATGAGCATGTGGTGCGCCACACTCGCCGTGGCGACGAGTACGTCACCGTGATCATCGACCTGACCCCGGTGCGAGACGGCGCTGGGCCGGCGCGGTTGCTGGACATGGTGCAAGGCCGCTCCAAGCAGGTGTTCACGGGCTGGCTGCAAGCCCAGACACCTCGGTTCCGTAACGGGATCGAGGTAGTGGCGATGGACGGGTTCACCGGTTTCAAGACCGCCGCCGACGAACAGCTGCCCGACGCGGTCGCCGTCATGGATCCCTTCCACGTCGTGGCACTGGCCGGCGACGCGCTCGACCGCGCCCGGCAACGCGTCCAGCAGCAGACCTGCGGACACCGCGGCCGCACCGGTGACCCGCTCTACGGCATCCGCCGGGTGCTGCGCACCGGCGCGGACCTGCTCACCGACAAGCAACGTGCCCGCCTCAGCGCTGTATTCGCCGACCAGCGGCACGTCGAAGCCGAGGCCACCTGGGGCACCTACCAGCGCATCGTCGCCGCCTACCGCGACCCCGACCGTGCGGCCGCAAAGAAGGCCGTGACCGCGGTGATCACCTCGATCAGCGCGGGTGTCCCGAGACAGCTCACCGAGCTGATCACCCTCGGCCGCACGCTCAAACCTCGAGCCGCCGACGTCCTGGCCTACTTCGACCGCCCCGGCACCAGCAACGGGCCCACCGAGGCGATCTGGCGCCTGGAACACCTCCGAGGCTCCGCCCTCGGCTTCCGCAACCTCACCTAACTACATCGCAAGATCACTACTCGAGACCGGCGGCTTCAGACCGCGACTACACCCTCAATCCGGATGAGCCCCTTAAGGATCATCTGTGCTGCGTTCGAAGGGAGTTCCGCCTGCGCAGATCGACGGCTATGGCATGCCGGTGCATGCGGCGAGCCAACGGTCGGACGCTCAAGTCCGAAGCGCGGAGGGATGAGGCTGACGGATTGTGCAGTAGTCGCGTCCGCGGCGTGATCGTTTCGAGTGGCCGCCGCGGGCCCCGGACCTCGTAAGCGTCTTAGCGGCGCGGCAGCGACAAGCTGACCGCCGAACGAACTAACTCAGTCCCAGCACAGGCAGAACGGGTGGCCAGCCGGATCGAGGTAGACGCGGAACGTGTCGCCCGCCGCCTCGCCCGGCTGCACCGCATGCTTCGTTGCTCCCAGGCCAAGCACCTGGGGCTCTACCGCCTCGACATCGTCGACGGTCGCGTCAAGGTGAAACTGTTGTGGCCGCTCGCCCGTCGGCCAGGTTGGCGGAGCAAACTCCTCAGCGAGCTGGAACGGCAGTCGCAGACCGTCGACAGTGAGGACGACCCAGTTGTCCTCGGCGGCGGTGATCTCCCCGCCAACAACAGCCCGATAGAAATCAGCCAATAACCGGGGATCGGGACAATCCAGAACGACAGATCGCATTCGAGCCAGGGCCATGGTCAGACACTCTGCCACGCGTCGACGACGTGTTTGGGTGCGTCCCCCAGAGTCAGCCCACCGCGCGCCGAGAAATCCATCGGCGCGACTGTCGGCACGAGTGTTGGGGGAACAGATCGACGGTTCGGAGGTCCAAAGCGCCGGCTGACGTACATACCGCGGCATGCGAGCGCGGTAGCGCACAGGCGGATGATCGGATGAGGGCCAGCGGAGGACGGCATCTCGAAGGGTGGCCGGCTCAGTGCGCCTACGGTAGTCGTAGCTGTGAGCCTTGCGCCGGCCTCAGGGCTGGGAGTTCAGAACGGCGACTTCTGGCGCTGGGTCGAAGCGGTGTTCAACCAGCCAGCGGATCGCCCGCAGGCTTCGCAATGACCACCAGGCGCGGATGACGTCGAGGTCGAGGTCGATGTCGCTGCCGTAGCCGGTGAGGACGTCGTTGAGGTGCTCCTGGTGTCCGAGGGTCAGGGTGGCGAGGTCGAATAGGGCATCGCCCCGGCCTGCTTCGGTCCAGTCGATCACGCCGGTGATCTCGTCCTTGTCGAGGAATACATGTGCGGCCTGCAGGTCGCCGTGCACGAATACCGGTGTCCACGGCCGGAGCGCAGCTTCAGCGATCCGGCGGTTGCGCATGACCTCGGTGGTGGGAAGGACGCCGCTCGTGACGAGCCACCCGCATGCGTCATCGAGCTGCGATTCCAGCTCGTCAGGGCTGCGGCCGGGCCATGGCGGCAGTGGCGCGTCGTGCAGCATCCGGGCGGCGGCACCCGCGTCGGCCCAGGCCGCCGGTGACGCGGTCGACGGCTCGCCGAGGCGGCCGAGTGCCGTCCCTGACAGGGCCGCGAGCGCGAGCACCGGCGGCTTTCGCCACAGGACCTCCGGAGTCGGGATGGGCGCCATCGCCATCGCCTGGACCTCGACGTCGGTGCGCCGCTGATCAGCGTCGATCTTCAGGAACACGTCACCGACGCGCACGGTCGCGCAGTCATGATGGGCAACGACGACCTCGACCTTTTTCACGTCGCCCATCATCGCGGGGATGATCCTTGACGTCACCGGATTTACCGCCTACTGCGCGCGGTTGTACGCGGCCCGCTCGAGCGGCACAAATCTGACAGACGTGGGACGTTCTCCTTCGGCACACACGTCGTTATAGACGGTGACCGGCGTGATCAAGGAACTCACCCTTCTACTCAGCGAGCGCGAATAGGCCCCGCAGGTCGTCGGCAAGTTGGCTTGTATTGGCTGCTTGGCCGGCCCAGCAGAACGACGGACCTCGCGTCTGCCACCGCCGACGCCCCTGGTGACCCTTGACGCAGGCCGGGCTCAGGTGTGCCGCCACGGGGCGTCATCACACGACGAGTTGGCGATGGCCTTGTCCCAGCGGTCTTGTAGGGCTTGGAGGAGGCGGTGTTCGACTTCGTCGGCGACGTGGGAGTAGGTCTCTTGGATTTTGTCGGGGAGAATGTGGCCGAGTCGGCGGGATTGCGCGATCTCGGGGAGGCCGTCGGCGATCATCCAGGTCTTGTGGCTGTGTCGCAGGCCGTGGAAGGTGAGCCCGGGCACGACTGGCTCGGCGATGACGGCGGGTTTGGCTGGCCGCCCGTTACGGGTCGTACCGGTGTCCGTGGCCTCGGCCGTCGCGGCGGCGGTCGGTTCGGTCAGCGTGCGGCTGCGGGTGGGGGTGCCGTCGGCGGCGGGTCGGGTGGCGCGGCGGGCGAAGTTGCTGCGGCGGTGCCATTGCCGTTCGGGGGTGACGAACACGTATTCGGCGTCGACCTGGTCGAGGTGGCGGCGTAGCAGGGGGATGAGGAACGGGGGGAGGGTGATCCGGCGTGCGGAGGTGGGGTTCTTGGGCGGGCCGAGCCACAGCTTGCCGCCTGCGCTTTCGTGTAGCGTGCCGGTGTCGGGGTTGATGGTGAGGTACCCGCCGTCGAGGTGGACGTTGCGGCGGTGCAGGCCGGTGACTTCGCCCCAGCGCATCCCGGTCCAGGCGGCGGTGGCGATGAGCATCGCGCCCCACGGGTGGTAACAGTCCGCGGCCTGGTCGGCGACGGCGAGCGCCTGCTCGGGGGTGGCCCAGACCTTCTCGGCGGGGCGGCCGGTCCGGCCGCGTCCGCGGCGTCGTAGCTGGGCGGGGTTGTAGGCGATGAGCCGCTCGGCGACGGCGTCAGCAAGGATCATCGTGAACAGTTTGGTGATCCCGGAGACGGTGGCCGGGGCGAGGCCGTCGCTGCGCAGTGTCTTGGCCCAGGCGGTGACTTTGATGCTCGAGATGTCGGCGAGGCTGGTGGCTCCCCAGCGGGGCAGGATGTGGCGGCGCAGCATGCCGCGATAGTTCTCCTCGGTGCGGATGTCGACGTCGAGGGCGGGCAGCCAGTCATCCACCCAGTCGGCGAGGGTGGTCTTGCCGCGGTGGGGGTCGATGAAGATGCCGGCGCGTTGCTCGGATTCCATGTCTGCGGCGGCGTCCTGGGCTGCGGTCTTGGTGGTGAAGCCGTAGACCGAGCCGACGGAGCCGTCGTCTTTCCAGTACCGGACTCGCCAGGAGCGGGCGCTGACGCGTTCTGCCCAGGCCATGTGGTGCCTCATTTCGTTGTGGTGTGGGGCGCGGGTGGCGCCGACGTCCATGCACGCTCGACCTGCCGGGAAGGTCAAGTCCCCGCGCAGCGGTTTCGCCGGCCGATGGTGGTCGGTCGGGGTAGGCGGGCGCCGGCGTCGGCGATCGCGGTCAGATCGCGGCGGGAGAAGCGCAGGTGTTTGCCGAGGAACGTGCAGGGGATCAGCCGCTGCCCGGCCCGCTTGCGCAGCCAGGACTCGGGCACGCTCAGCAGCCGCGCCGCCTGGGCCGGGGTGTAGAGCAAGGCCGCGTCGGCAGCTGCGGGTTCGCCGGGCTTGGCACTGGCGGTGGCTGTGGGGCGGGGGTTCACGCCGCCGCCTGCTGGGCGTGGCCTCCGGTGGCGGTTGCCGGCGCGTGTGCGATCAGCGCGCGCAGGGCGGCGGTGGCTTGTTGTGGGACGACGCCGTTGCCGAGGATGCGCAGTTGGGCGGTGCGGGGCAGGTCCAGGTTGGTGACGTACCCGTCGTCCAGGCCCATGAGCCATTCGACGAACCTGGGTGCGAGCCGGGGTCGTCCGGCCCGGCCGGGTTCGACCGGGTCGGGTGCGGCTCGTCCGAGGACGGTTTCCCAGCGGCGGATCGCCGGCTCGTACGGGCCCCACGCGATATTGCTGTTCGCCTCGGTCGGTGCGGTGGGGAGTGGTCGGGGTTGATGCAGCGTTCCCGTAACCGTTCGGAGGGCGCGGGTGGTGGTGGGGTGTCGGGGCCAGGCGAGCAGGAATACGCGTGCGCGGCGGTGGGGTGCGCCGATGTCGCTGGCGCGCAGGCTGGTCCAGAAGCAGTCATAGCCTGCGTGGTGGAGTTCGGCCAGGACGATTTCCAGGCCGCCGCCGCGCCATCGCAGCGCGGCGACGTTCTCGATCACCACCAGGCCGGGTCGCAGGGTGTGGATGGCGCGGATGACGTCGAAGAACAGTCCGCTGCGGGTGCCTTCTTTGATGCCGGCTCTGCGGCCGGCGGCGGAGATGTCCTGGCAGGGGAAACCGGCGGTCAGCACGTCGACGCCCGGCACGTTGTGCCAGTTGACGGTGCGGATGTCGCCGAGATTCGGCACCCCTGGCAGCCGGGTGTGCAGGAGGGTGCTGACGTGGGGGTCGGGGTCGGCGACCCAGGCGACCCGCCCGCCGCCGAATGCGGCGAGCGTGGCGTGGTCGAGTCCGCCGTAGCCGGTGCACAGTGACCCGACGGTCACGCTCACCGTTCCATCTCCCCGACGCGCCCGGTAGGTCCGGCGAGTGATTGGGCGACGCCGGGCAGGAGAAGTTCGTGGGAGCGGGCGCCGGAGCGGGACCGGTGCCCGCCGAGGGCGTCGGCGACGCTCGGGGTGGGCAGCAGCCGCGCGGCGTCGGTGAGCGTGACGCACCCAGCGGGAATCGCCCGGCCCGAGTGCTGCACGGTCTGGATCGCCGAGGCGCGGGCGTCGCCCGCGGTGGGGGTGGGCAGCAGGTGGACCGCGCTGCTCAGGGTGAGGTCACCGGAGCTGCCGTGCTGGTGCGGGCTGCCCTTGGTCGCGTCGCTGGCACGCGGGGTGGGCAGCAGCGCGACGGCCTGGTTGAGGTCGACCCCGTTCGGGTTGGGGTCAGCGCCCTTGCCGTCGCGTGCCCGGGGTGTGGGCAGCAGGGTGCGAGCGACGGCCGTGGTGAGGTCGTCAGCCCCGGCGCCAGGTCGTGTGGCGCGGGCGTAGTCGGGGCCAGCGTCGGCCAGTTTCGCTTGCGGGGTGGGCATGAGTGCCCGGACCTGGTTGCCGAGGCCGGAGGTGTGCGAGCGGCGGTGGCTGCCCGCGTTCGGCGCCTCTGGTGAGGTGTCCGGTGTGGACAGGCAGTGCCCGTCGGTCGGCGGCGTCGCGAGGACAGCTTCCGGCGCGGGGAGTGCGTACGCGGCGGTGCCGTGCATCGCTCCGTGCGGCGGCCACGACGTGCCGCGCGTACCAGTCCGCCGCCCGGATCGCGAGGGTCCGGGTATGCCGGTCGGGATGAACGCCCGGCCGTGCAGGCGAGCGAACGGGACCGTCGGGTTCGGGGTGCCGGTCATGTGAGGCACATCCCGGCCGTGCCGCGGCCGAGGGAGAGCACCGCGAAGCCCCCGCTCACGCTGCCTGCCCCGACGACTCAGAGCGCGCACGGCCGGCCGTGCGGGTCGCGGTCGAGGCCAGTACGACATCACCCGGGTTCGTTCGGTTGCGAGTTGGGCTTGAGTGCCGCTTCTTCGGCAGGAACCGAGTGTCTGGCTGGTGGGACATGCGGCTGCTCCGTTGCGATAGTTCTTCGGAATTTGTGA
>NZ_JAVREH010000029.1:0-43828 GCF_031845305.1 Jatrophihabitans lederbergiae
CGCCGCCGGCACTCCGCCTGCGGCTACCGCAGCCCGATCACCTACGAGAACACCACCACCGCGGCTACGCTACGACCGGCCGCATAACAATCAAATCGCGTGTCCACTTTTCGGGGCGAAGGCCCGTAGACGGCACCGGCGGTGTAGAGGTTCTCGCTTGCGCCGCCGGGGGACGCCGCCTGCCGGACGTGGGTGTTGTACGCCGGGGTGCCGGACTCGCCGTCCCACCAGTCCGAGGGGCCGGCCCGGAAGTACGGCAGGGTGGTGCCGTTGTTCGGCTGGTTGCCGAACGCCTGGGTGAGGGTGAACACGCCGGCCGGGGTGTGCGCGCTGCCTTCGCTGGCGTGGCCGATGCCGAGCTCACCGACATAGGCGGTGTAGGGGCCGGCCGCGTGCCAGTAGCCACCGCGGCCGGAGGTTTGCCAGAGGTCGAGCCGAGCCGTTGTCGACTGGGCGCTGGTCGCCTGGACGGTGATGACCCGCTGCGGAGTAGCCGTTGCGGCGGCGACCGGTGCGGCGGTGGCGGCGAGCACCGTCACACCGATCCCGCCCACCACGGCTCCCAGCACCGCGACCATGAATGACTTCAGGAATCCGCGCATGACTTCTCCTCGGGGCAACACCCCTGACCATCCCCGTACCAACAACAGCACTGCTTACCGGACCACTTGGTAGAGGTATACCGGACCACCGTTGACCTGTCACGGCAGCGACAATTGGACGGCTGCCGCAGCGACTGATTTGGACGGTCGCGGCAGCGGGTTCAGGCCGTCGCGACCTGCCCATTGCCGATCGTCCACCCGAAGCCACCGCGGGGAACGAGCATCAGCCGGAGGCCGCCGTTCAGCTCGAACTGCAGCGGCTCGGGCACGCCGTCGTCGGTCAGTTCACCGATCGGCGAGAACTCCAACGCCGTCCGGTAGAAGTCATAGGACGTCCGCCGGTCCGCGATCGGAAGGCTGATCACCACAGGTTGCACCTTCATCCGACACTCCCGACTGTTCGGCACAGCTATGAGTTGTTCAGCACGGCTATGAGTTGAACTCATTTTGGGCGGCGTCGAGGCCCTTGGCGATAATTGCTTCGGCCGCGTCCGCCGCGCGGTCGACGAAGAATGCCAGCTCTTTGCGCTCAGCCGCTGCGAACTCGCGCAGCACGTAGTCGGCCGGGTCCTGGCGGCCGGGGGGACGCCCGATGCCGAAGCGCACCCGGGCGTACTCCTTCGATCCGAGCGCCGCGGTGGTCGACTTCAGGCCGTTGTGGCCGCCCTCGCCGCCACCGCGCTTGAGCCGCAGGGCTCCATAGGGCAGGTCCAGCTCGTCGTGCACGAGCACGATCCGCTCGACCGGGATCTTGTAGAACCGGCTGACAGCGACGATCGGGCCGCCGGACTCGTTCATGTACGACTTGGGCTTGGCCAGGATCACCGACTCACCGGCGAGGCGCCCCTCGACCACGTCGGCGCGGCCCTTGTGTGCCTTGAACGAGCCACCTGTCCGGCGGGCAAGTTCCTCCACCACGAAGAAGCCGGCGTTGTGCCTCGTCCCGGCATAGCGAGGGCCCGGATTGCCCAGGCCGACGATGAGAAATCGTTCGTCCGGCATGAGCTGATCCGGGCCCTTTCGCCGTTAGCTGCGTGCGGCGGACAACGGGTGTCCGTCCCTACTCGGTGGTCTCGGTGGGCTTGTCCTCGACGATTCCGAGCTCCTCGACCGCTTCGGCCGTCTCGGCCTCCAGGTCCTCGGCGGTCGGAGCGGCACCGACGGCAACCAGCAGCGTCTCGGGGTCGGTGACCAGGGTCGTCCCGGCTGCCAGGGTCAGGTCCTTGGCGGAGACACTGCTGCCGACCTCCATGCCCTCGATCGAGATCTCGATCTCGGTGGGCAGGTGGGTGGCCTCGGCCTCGACCGTGACCGAGGTGGCGTCCTGCGCGAGCAGGCCACCGGGAGCGATCTCGCCGGTGAGAACGAGGGGAACGTCGATGGTGACCTTCTCGCCGAGGCGCACCGCAAGCAGGTCGACGTGCTCGAAGTCGCCCCTGATCGGGTCGCGTTGGATGGCCTTGGGAATGGTCAGCTGGTCTTCACCCTCGAGGGCGAGGGTCAGCAGGACGTTGGAGCCACCCCGGCGAATCGCGAGGGTGAACTCACGGGCCGGCAGCGAGACGTGGCGCGGGTCCGCGCCGTGGCCGTAGATGACCGCGGGGATCTTGCCCGCACGACGGGTACGACGAGCGCCACCCTTGCCGAACTCGGTGCGTACTTCGGCGTCTAAACGAACTTCGGACACGGGGGCGCTCCTTGATACTGGTTAACGTTGCTGAGTGGGGACCGGCGGCGGACCAGTGGTCCGACTCAAGTCGTATGCGGTTGTCTGCGCGGTGTTGCCCCAACGCACCGGTCTCGACACAGCGCCCGCCTCACCACTGTGGTGCAAGAGTGGTGCGCGAGCACAGCAGTCAACACAGCGCCGGCAAGCACCGCGTCGATAACGGGCCCCTGCGAGGCACTTGACAGTGACTCGCGGGCTCCCTCGCCGAGGCAACCCGTTGATCCTACAAGGCACTATTCTCCCAGCGAAATCGGGTCCCGACGGCGGTCCGAGTCATGCTCGAACCGGCGCGGGGCATACCTGTTCGGATAGCGACCGGCGTTGGCCGAAGTCGTGTTGCCAGGCTCCTGGCTGGACGCATGGCGCTTGACGCCTTCTCCGTCCTGTAACTGCGGCCTGGCAACACTGTCGGCCTCGAAGGGCAGACTGTGGCGTATGACTGACATCGCGTTGTTCCACTCGGTGCTCGGCGTCCGACCTGGCGTGACTGAAGGCGCTGCTCGCTTACGAGCCGCTGACCACGAGGTGCTGGTTGTGGATCAGTACGACGGTCAGGTCTTCGACGACTACGACGAAGCCAACCGGTTCGCCCAAGCGATCGGTTACCCCGCGCTGATGCAGCGTGCTGCGCAGGCCGTGGAGGGTCTGCCCGACGGGTTCATCGCCGCGGGGTTCTCCAACGGTGGCGGCATGGCTGAGTTCGTCGCCACGGTGCGTCCGGTGGGCGGGGTCCTGATGCTGTCTGGCGCCCTTGCCCTGGGCATGATCGGAGTCGACGCCTGGCCAGCGGGAGTGCCGGCCCAGATCCACTACACAACGGCAGACCCGTTCCGAAATCAGGAGTGGATCGATGCCGTGGTCGCGCAGGTGAAGTCGGCGGGTGCGGCTGTCGAGATCTTCGACTATCCCGGGGCGGGACACCTGTTCACCGACTCCTCGATGCCGGCCGAGTATGACCAGCGGTCCACCGAGCTGCTGTGGTCGCGAGTCCTGCCGTTCTGCGCGGCGGCAGCGAGGTAAGGCAGCTCCGCGGCCAGCTTGTCTGTTGCGCGGTTTCGCCCGCACGCTGAGTCCTCGGTTTTCCGCCCGTCGACGCTCACCTACTGGGACGGCGTTTGCTTGAAATGGCGGCGTTGAACATCACGGCGATGGGTTCGACCGCGTCCGGTGCCTCCGAGCGACCGCGGCTGCCGTCTCGTGCAGGCGCTGCCAGCGGAGCAGCCGTGTTGGCCCGTCCGCTGGTCCCAGCGTGCAGGCCAGTGGGAGCGGGTCACGCTGATCGAGATCTGGAGCATTGTTCATGCCTCAAGTGCAGGCGGTCGCGCGGTTCCCGTCAAGTCCGTCCCCTCTGACCGATCGTCTACGGGACTCCGCGCTCGGCTGGCAGACGCCCGGTCCAGCAGGATCCGCCACCGAAATGGGCGGGTAAGGGAGCGGATCCGAACTGCTCGTCCCTTCGGGCTTGCACCTGACACGGTGTCAGGCCCTAACGTTCGCTGCATGTGTGCCGCCCCGAGACCACGACCTGCCGCGTCATGGAGCGTGGGCGAACTGTCTCGGGCAACCGGCCTATCCGTGCGAGTGCTGCGGCATTGGGAGCAGCTGGGACTCGTCACGCCCGCCCGCACAGCCAGCGGCCACCGTCGCTACGGGGCAGCCGAGGTCACCCGCTTGTATCGGGCGCTCGCTCTTCGCCGCACGGGCTTGAGCCTGCGGCAGGTCGCGACGCTGTTGGAGGAGCAGGATCCCGACCCCTCCTCGACGCTACGGGCGCACCTCGCCGAACTCGACGAAGACCTGCGTCGCCGCGGCGGCCTACGGGATCGCCTGGCCAGCGCCCTCGCCGGTCTGGAGGGCACCGACCCGGCCAACCACGGCGAGAGCGGCACGGACGCGCAACTACTGATGAAGGTGATTGAGACGATGATGATGTTCGAGCAGTACGTCCACGGCTATCGGCCCGAGGAGAACCTACGCTTGCACGACCAGGCCGGCACACTTGTCGAGCTGCTGCACGGCGACACCGGCTACCCGCCCGGCAGCACGGTGCTTGAAGTCGGCTGCGGAGTCGGTGCGCAGACCGTTACTCTCGCCGGACGCAGCCCCGGCGCACGGATCACCTCCGTCGACATCTCGACTGACTCCCTTGCCGAGGCCAAGAAGCGCATAGCAGCTGCGGGCATCGATACCGTCACCTTCGCATCGGCCGACGTGTTCGCCCTGCCCCACCACGATGGTGCCCTGGCTGCTGAGATGTTCGATCACGTCTTCGTGTGCTTCCTCCTCGAACATCTGCCCCGACCCGTCGAGGCCCTCACGCGGCTGCGCAGCATGCTCAAGCCCGGCGGCAGCCTCACCGTCATCGAGGGAGATCACGGCTCGACCTACTTCCACCCCGACAGCGACGCCGCCCAAGACACGATCGACTGCCAGATCACGCTGCAGCGCCACGCCAAGGGGGACGCCTTGATCGGCCGGCGTCTGTACCCACTGCTGGCCGAAGCCGGCTGCCACGACGTGACGGTCTCTCCCCGCATGGTCTACGTCGACGCCACTCGGCCCGACCTCGTCGACGGGTTCATCCGCAAGACCTTCACCGCCATGATCGCCGGCGTCCGCGAGCCCGCCATCGCCGCCGGGCTCATCGACGCCGACCGCTTCGACACCGGGATCCGAGACCTCGAACGAACCACCGAACCCGACGGTGTGTTCTGCTACACCTTCTTCAAAGCCACCGCGACAAGATGAGCGGACATTCCGGCAGCCGGGCCCGGCTGTCAGTCCCTCGTGGCACAGTCGAGCCGTGGACAGACTCAGCAACCAACAGATCCTCGATGCAGGGCTTGCCGACTGGCGCAAGCTGGCCCAGGCACTGCACGCGCGCTACTCGATCCCGGACTACATCACGGCAGCGGCGTTCGTCGCCGAGGTGGCACAGGTCGCCGAGGCCGGCGGTCACCACCCCGACCTGAAACTGACCCACGGCGTCATCGACGTCTCGCTGTGCACCCATGAGGACGGCCTATGGGTCACCCAGAAGGACATCGACATGGCCCGGACGATCAGCGAGATCGCCCGCGAGAGCGGGCTCGATCCCGAGCCCACCGCAGTGACCCAGCTCGAGATCGCGCTCGACACCGCGCACGAGGACAGCGTCGCCCCCTTCTGGTCGGTCCTGCTCACCGGTAGCCCGGACAACAAGATCTACGACTCGGTCTTCGACCCCACCGGCCGGGTCCCTGGCCTGTGGTTTCAGGGCACTGAAGACCACGAGACTCCCCGCCAGCGCTGGCACTTCGACCTTTGGCTCGCCCCCGACGTGGCCGACGAACGGATCGCGGCGGCCGTGGCTGCCGGCGGGTCCATCGCCGACGACTCTGCGGCGCCATCCTTCACCGTGCTCTCCGACCCCGACGGCAACCGCGCCTGCATTTGCACCACACTCGGTCGCGACTAATCAGGGTCGGGTTATGTCCGTACAGGTGCGGCCGGCGACGGCGGATCGATGGGATGACCTCGTCACGGTGTTCGGGCGACGCGGCAATGATCCTTCGTGGTGTTGGTGTCGGCTCTTCCTCAGCTCGGGAACTGACGAGCCCTCGTCGTCTAACCGGACACCGGACCACCGCCAGGCGCTGCGGCAGGAGATAACTCATGCCCCGACCGCTCCGGGTCTGATCGCTTACGTCGGTAATCAGCCTGTGGGTTGGACCCGAGTCGGTCCCCGTTCTGGCTTTCCGGGGGTCAGGGGAAACAGGGGCCTGGCAAGGTGCTCATCGATGATCCCGGCGCCTGGTGGGTGACATGCTTCGCAATCGACAGCCGCCACCGGCGATCAGGCGTCGCGTCAGCGCTACTCGAATCCGCCGTCACGTTCGCCCGTGATCACGGTGCGACGGCCGTCGAGGGTCACCCGGTGGACGTGGCTGGCTTGACAGCTACTCGTGTGAGCGGATCTGCGCTCTATCCAGCGCGGCGCTGCACCGTGCCCCGCAACATCACCCCACGAATCGCGAACTCCCACCACACCGGCTCACCAACAACGGCCGACGCCACACCAGCAGGCTGCCAGGACCGCCTCGGCCGGTGTCGGCGTGCAGCCTGGCGTCAAGTAACCGCCATCGTTTTTGGTACGGGCGTTCACCGGCTTGTGAGCGCCGAGGTCGCTAGCGGTCGGTCGCGCGAGCACGTACAGCTTGCCTGGGCTCGGGGTGCAACAGCACATGTGCAGGATCATGCGCTAAGCACGGCTGCGGAGCTGATTACGCCCCCGAGCCCCCGCGTTCACCAGGCGGGTTATGACCCACCGGTGGTGGAATAGATCCGTGGAGACCATCGCCGTGCTTGGTCGAGGAAGAGTTGATAGGGCTGATGTGGGGTGACGCGGCCGGCAAGCGCTTCAGCGCTGATGGTCGCCGCGTAGCTCAGCAGGACGAGGCGAAGAACCCACTGCGACGAGAGCATCACTGTCGCCGATTCTCGGTTTTACTGGAGCGGCGTTCACCTGATCTTGAAGGCGACCGAGGGCTTGGTTCAGCACTCCAAAGAACTCTCCGCTCTCGGACGGTTCTTCTGGCTGTGCCGCCAGGACTTCGATGGTGTCGCTCTGCCGCTTGAGGTCGGCCCGACCTGCGAGTCGTCCTTGGTGCAGAACAACCATCACGTAGTAGCCGTACTGACGCTTGGCCACCGGCTTGTACGCCTCGAACGTGTAGTCGAACCCGAAGACGCGGCGTGTACGGTGGCGGTCCCAAATGAGGTTGTCGAAGGGTCCGATAAGTAATGGATGGTCGGGAATCGAATCGTCTAGCTCGTGCGGAGAGGCTGTTACCCATCCTGGTTGGTCCCAGCCGTCGACGTGGATAGGTGTCGCGTTCGTGGCTTCGAGCCCGATCGCGACGTCTTTCTTGGTGAGGTTGTAGTAGGTAGCGATGTCTTGAGCTGTGGCGATGCCCATAGCGTGCAAAGCTTTTCGGGTGATCTCAGCAAGGATCTCGACGTCGCTGAGATCAGCCGCTAGCAGCGATCCAGGCAATCGCTGCTCGGCGAGGTGGTAGACGCGTTTGGTCGCGCGGCGAGCGCTGCAGACGACGTCTCCACAACGTAGGAGGTATTCCACAGCACGTTTACGTTCGGACCAATTCCAACCCTTGCCGGCTGTACCGCCCTTCTCGATGTCACCGATAACTGCGCCCTCTGGATTCGCGATGACGGCCAAGACCTCCCGTAGGACGGAGCTTGGCGGTTGCCACTTCGCAGCCCGACTACGGTCACGTGCCAGTCGAAATAGCGGCCAATCCTCTATGGGCACCAGGCATGCGGCGTGAACCCATGTTTCGAAGGCCGCTGGGCGTTCCGCCGACCACAGATGCTCATCAATGTCAGTCACACGTGTCTGCCGAGGCAACCGCGCCAAAGTAGTGAGCCTGTGCGCCTTCGCAACCGGCTGAAGAGGATCGAGTTGAAGCAGCCCGAGCCTTCGCAACGTGATGGCGCTGTCGACGGGGACGGTACCGCCAAACTGTGCGGCGATGGCGATGTGTGCGGCATGATCCCGAGTTAGCCGCTCGTGGCTGTGCCGCCAGGCAGTTGCTGTCACGCCTCAGCCCGCCCGGGCGGCACTGGGAGCGGGTGGGCTGCCGGCGGCAGTCTGTGTCGCCTGCCGGGCCCAGACCACTTGCAGCACCGAGTAGGCGACAAAGACGGCCGCGGTCGCAGTAACCAGTTGCAAGCCGGCTTCGATGTGCTCGCCACGCCCGATGACAACTCCGGCGAGGGTAATTCCCAGCAGGTAGCCGACATTGTTCCCAACCGGTACCCACGTGTTGGCTTCGTGGATCACATCGTCAGGGATCTCCTTATCCATCATGAGGTAAGAGTTGATGTACAGCGGAGTTACCACCAAACCCGCAGCCACAAGAAGGACACCCAGCAGCCAGAGCTGGTGAGCGGCAAATCCAGCGAGCAGCGGCGTGCCGAAAATGAGACCGAGGACGGCTTGACGAAGGCGAAGACTGGCTGCCCACGTGATCGTGGCGTAGACGAGGGCGCCGACGACGCCCCCCAGACTGATACACGCGAGGACAAAGCCGGCGTCGCCCGGCGATCCGGCCGCTGCGCTCATCGCCGGTACCAGGATGGCCAGAATGCCGAAGACGGTACCCATGAGAATCAGCGGCGCCACGATCCTTTGGAGCTCCCGACTCGCGATCGGTCCGGCGAGCGTTCGTACGATCCGCCGAGGCGCCGGCTCAATGGTGACGTCCTGTGGCAGTGCGGTGTCGGCGGCGCTCACGACCGACTTTTGCTTGGAGTGTAGAGCTGACCGAACCTCTTTTGACGACAGCGTGAGCGTGATTCCTGCGGCAGCCGCGGCCCACACAAGGAACACCGCCGGCCTGATCCCAACTGTCACCATGAGCACCGAAGCGAACAACGGCCCGAGCAGGAAACCCGCTTCCTCAAGAATCGAGTCAAAGGAGTGCAGCGCCTTGACTTCGTCGTCATCCGTACCGATGGATCGCCATGTGGTCCTGACGACTGCATCGATCGATGGACTAACAATCGCGGAGAGGCCCGCAGCGAGCAGCGCAATGGGCCATGGAATATGGGATGAGGTCGCCGCGACGGCAAGAAAGAGCAGGGCCGCTACGGATAGAGTGGCCTGCGGGATGAGCACCCGTTCCCGGCCGATGCGGTCAAGCAACCGCGCCCGAAACGGTGCCGTCGCCGTCATAGAGAAGACCCAAAAGCCCTGAACGGCCGCCGCGGGGCCGTAGCCGCGTGCATTCGCGAGTGACACGACCAGCACCACCGGAAATGCCGCGCCCGCGATGCGGTTGAGCGACAGCGCACCCAGCAGGGCCGCCGCGCGCCGGTTCTTGACCACAGCCTTGCCTATCACGCGTCACCACGTTCTTCTATCGATGCTTGGACGGAGTCCCTGCCCAGCAAAACCAGTCGAGCGATCGGCTGACCTTTGTGCAGGGTGACGACGGCGGTCGGTTCTATCGCGAGACTGAAACCTGCTCCGTCCCAGGTCCGATTGATCTGCCGGCCGGTCATGACGCCGGTCGGCACCCTGACGCCCGGTGAGTCGTCTAGACCGGTCACCAGGAGCAAGCTATCCGCCGGGATGCGTATCCCCCAACCGAGACGCCACTCGACCGTGCCTGCGCCGTTGGGAAGGAACATGGCCTCCCAACCGCCCTCCGTGCCGCGGAACTGGTAGGCCCGCGCCCAGTCGTTACGCTCCGTGGCGATGAAGCCGTCGCCACGGCGCCAGAACTCGCTTCGGCCGAGTAACCGACCAGCTTCTTGGAGTTGGTCGTCACCGGCAGCGATCTGTACCTCGCGGACCGGCGACAGGGTGATGTCAAGGGGTGAACAAACCACCCAGCCGAGTTCTTGACCCATCACCCACGGCACGCACGCCTCCGGGTAGCGGATCATGCGGTGATACCGGAAGTTGTCCGCGAGCACTCTGGCGTCGTGGTGGACAGCTGAACGTTCCACCCGCTGCTTACTTGGCAGTACTGCCCAGTCGTGGATGCGGCGTACGTGCACTGTCACCAATTCGAATGGCCTCCCAGCAATAGGAACGTGCGGCCGACCCGCACTGTCGGGTCGGCCGCACCATCGTCAAAAGACTGAATTGAACTAGGCAAGCGCTCCAGAGGACGCCACGCGTCGACTGGACGGCAATGACGCCACATCGAGGATGGACACGCTGCAAGGACCGTAGCCGACCTCGATCTGCTGGTAGCCGAACTCCCCGGTCGGCTTGTCCAGCGGTGCAGACCGCAGATCGACCACTGTGAGGGTGTTCGGCCCGTAGTCTGGGCGCCCCGACCCGGCGCTACTGACGATTCCCCGGGCGAAGTTCGTGATGTAGAGAGTGTCGTCTTCCCCATCCACGGTCAGACCTCGAGGACCCGGACCAACCGGGATTGTCCGGGTCACCTGCAAGGTTTCCAGATCGATCACTGCTACCTCGGAGATGGGCTCCACAGAGACGAGGGCATAGCGGTCATCAGCTGTGAAGGCGATCGCCCGGCCACCCAGATGTCCCAGCTCGATCCGGCCAACTTCGTCGGTGGCCATCTCGATGACCGAGACAAAGGTAGCCTGGGTGTTGGCGACGAAGACGCGCCTGCCCGTCGGATCGATCGCGGCGCTGTAAGGGTGGGCAGTGCGGCCAACATCGATTAGCCGCTCGAGGGTCACATCCTCAGGGCGCCCAGCAGCGAGTGCGCCAATTGCGACCTTCGCGATTGCTCCGTCACCCCAGACGCAAACGTAGGCAAACTCGCCGTCGCCGGTCACAGTCATATGGCGTGGATCCCGTCCCACGACCATCTGGCGGAGTTCGACATTCAGCTCAAGATCGACGATCGATACGGTGTCGGAGCCTGAGTTGGACACGAGCAGGTACTTGCCACCTGGAACGATCCCCAGTCCACGAGGCCCGTTACCAACCTCGATGCGACGGACCTCCTCCAGTGACACCGGGTCCAGTTCAGACACCGTGTTCTGGCTCGTGTTCGACACGAACCCGCGCCCTTCCGCAGTGAACTTCACCGCGCCGCGCGGGGCATTGCCGACTCTGATCTGACGCAGGAGCTTGTGCTCATCCCTACCGTCCTTGCGGATCACTGAAACCACACCATCATCAGTATCGGTCGAAAAAATCTCGATTTGCGACATACGATTCTCCTAGAGAAAATGGGCAATTAAGGTCTACCCGAACATAGCAGCTAATGCCGACAGTGCAACCCTTAGCGCCAAACTACCCGTGGCCCACGCTGTTGCGCCATGTGAAGCGGGGGCTATATCCAGTACGTCGAGGTCGTGCAGCCTTTGCCGCCACAGGAGTTCAGCGCCTGGACGGCCCGGCGGCTGGACGGCCTGGAGCTGGACTACCTGTTCCTGGACGCCTCCATGTTCAAGATGCACCCCGGCGCCCGCGCCGAGCCGGTACTGGCCGGGTGGGGCATCACCACCACCGGCGCACCGGTGTTCCTCGCCCTGGCCGCTGGCGGCAGCGAGTCCACCGACGCCTGGGCCGACTTCCTCGACGAACTCACTGGCCGCGGGCTGCGGGTCGCCTCCGACGGCGCCGCCGAACTGCTCGCCGCGGTCGAGGCCACCCTGCCCCGCTCCCTGCGGCAACGCTGCCTGATCCACCGATCCAGAAACGTTCTTGCCAAGGTGCCGACCCAGGCGCAGACCGAGATCCGCGACGCCTACTGGGCCGTGCTCGACCGGGCCTCACGCGGCTGGCGCGGTATGTGATCACCGCCGCAGCTTCATTTCGGTTCACCCGAGGTGGCGTAGTACACCAGCACCTCGCCTGGTGTGTCTGGTGCTTCGTCGCTGGTTATGACGATCTGCAGCAGTTCGTGCCCGGTGTGGGGGCCGGTGATGTCGTGGATGAGGGTTTCGACGTCCAGGGCGTCGATCGCGGCTTGCAGGGTGGCGCAGGTCTGCAGCGGCGCCGCCCGGGGCAGCGCCTGCAGGGTGGAGTCGCAGGGCCGCAGTGTGTAGGTCGTCATGGTCTCTCCTCGGGTCGCGCCGCGGGATGTCGTCAAAGGCGGCGCGTCGAGGATGCGTCCGGGTCGGTGGACAGAGGCGGCTGCGGGGTGAGGTTGTGGACAACCTGGGAAGTGCGCGGTCGGCCCGGGCCCGATGCCAGGGCCGACCGCCACACCGGGACCATGGCGATGTTCGTTGCCGCCGGCTTCTCCGAAGTCGCGCGTACGTTCCCCACTCGGCCGGTGATGCAGCTCCTGATGTGACTTGCGACCATACAGCGATCCCCACTGCGCGTCCGTGACCCGCGTAGCACGACGTCCCGGTCAGGGTTCCCCAGCGACACAAGCTCAGTGACACAACTCAGTGACACAACTTTCTAGTGCCAAATAGCGCTGCGAGATCGTGCCATCTACCGCCGCGAGTCACAGCCGGCGGACCACTACGCTCACAGAAGTGTCGGAAACTCAGCGCATGGTCACGGTTCGGGTTCCGGCCAAGATCAATCTGCTGCTCGCCGTGGGGCCGCGCCGCCCGGACGGTTTTCACGAGCTGAGCACCGTCTTCTGCGCCGTCGGGCTGTACGACACCGTCACCGCATCACCAGCCACCGACCTGAGCGTGCGGCTGACCGGACCCGAGAGTGCCGGCCTCCCCGCGGACGCACGCAATCTCGCCTGGCGAGCCGCGGTGCTGCTGGCCGAACACGTCGGCATCGAGCCGCGAGTCCGGCTGTCGATCGACAAGGCCATCCCCGTCGCCGCCGGCCTGGCCGGTGGTTCGGCGGACGCCGCCGCGACGCTGCTGGCCTGTGCGCGGCTGTGGAACCTCACCGTCGAACCCGCCGCCCGGGACGCGCTGGCCGCCGAGCTGGGCAGCGATGTCAGCTTCGCGCTGCACGGCGGGTGCGCCCTCGGCACCGGTCGCGGCGAGCGGTTGCGTCCGGTCCCGGCGACGGCCGCGTCCTCCTGGGTGCTCGCGGCGGCATCGGGCGGCCTGTCCACGCCCCAGGTCTACGCCGAGCTCGACCGGCAGCGCGCGGCCGGCACCGGCTCACCGGCGGTCGGGGGTCCGGAGCCGGTGATCGCCGCCCTCGGCTCCGGCGATCCGCACCTGCTCGCCGACCGGCTGGGCAACGACCTGGAGCCGGCCGCGCTGGCGCTCGCTCCCTACCTCGGTGCAACCCTGGCCGCCGGCCGCAGGCTCGGGGCCCTCGGCGGCCTCGTGTCCGGCTCCGGTCCGACCTGTGCCTTTCTCGCGCCCGACGGCGAGGCGGCTGAGCGGCTGGCCCAGGGCCTGCTCGCCAGCGGCACCTGCCGGTTCGCCCGAGCGGTGGTCGGTGGCGCGGCGCGGCCGAAACTCACTGTCCGGTCGAATCAATCACCTGACGCACCACTTATCCCTGCCGCCGACCGCACGGCGGATCTCCCCGCCACCCACGTGGCGAATACCCTGAAAGCCGACGGAAAGTCCTGATGGCCAATCTCATCAACCTCGAAAACGTCTCGAAGAGCTACGGAACCACCAACGTCCTGGACAGCGTGTCGCTGGGCATCGGGGACTCCGACAAGATCGGGGTGGTCGGGCGGAACGGTGGCGGCAAGTCGACCCTGCTGCGGATGATCACCGGAGCCGAGGCGCCGGACGCCGGACGGGCGACCCGCACCGGCGGCCTGCGGATCGCCACGGTCGACCAGGCAGGGGTGCTGAAGGCCGGTGCCACGGTGCGCGACCTCGTCATCGGCGACGCGGCCGAGCACGTCTGGGCCGGCGATGCCGCGATCCGGGACGTGCTGACCGGGCTGGGGCTTGCCGCGCTCGGGCTCGAAACCGTCGTCGACCGGATGTCGGGAGGCGAGCGCCGGCGAGTGTCGCTTGCGGTCGCCCTGGTCACCGACGCCGACCTGCTGGTGCTCGACGAGCCCACCAACCACCTCGACATCGAGGGCGTCACCTGGCTGGCGGAGTACCTCAGCCGACGCCGCGGCGCGCTGCTCACCGTGACCCACGACCGGTGGTTCCTCGACGCGGTCTGCACCCGGACCTGGGAGGTCATCGACTCCGGTGTGCGCGCCTTCGACGGTGGCTACGCCGCGTACGTGCTCGCCCGCGCCGAGCGCGACCGCCAGGCCAACGCCAGCGAGGCGCGCCGGCAGAACCTGATGCGCAAGGAGCTCGCGTGGCTGCGGCGGGGCGCTCCGGCGCGCACCTCCAAGCCCCGGTTCCGGATCGACGCCGCGGAGGCCCTGATCGCCGATGTCCCACCGGTGCGCAGCTCGGTGGAGCTGCGGGCGCTGTCGGCCAAGCGGCTCGGACGCACCGTCTATGACGTCGAGGACGTGGACCTGTCCGTCGGTGCGGACGGTGAGCGGCGGCAGCTGTTCTCCGACGCGACCTGGCACGTCGGCCCCGGTGACCGGATCGGCGTGATCGGGGTCAACGGCTCCGGCAAGACGCACCTGCTGCGGCTGCTCGCCGGGGAGCTGCAGCCCGACGCCGGCAAGGTGGTGATCGGCCAGACCGTCCACGTTGGGTACCTGTCGCAGAACGTCACCGAGCTCCCCGTCAACCTCCGGGTCATCGAGGCGGTGACCGAGGTTCGCAGTACCGCGGTCATCGGCGGGGTGGAGCAGTCGGCCACCCAGCTGGCGGAGCGGTTCGGCTTCGCGAACGAGCGCCAGTGGACGCCGGTGAGCGACCTGTCCGGTGGCGAGCGGCGCCGGCTGCAGTTGCTGCGGCTGCTGCTGACCCAACCCAACGTCCTGCTGCTGGACGAGCCGACCAACGACCTGGACACCGACACCCTCGCCGAGCTGGAGGACCTGCTCGACTCGTGGCCCGGAACGCTGGTGGTGGTGAGCCACGACCGGTACCTGGTGGAACGGATCTGCGACTCGACCGTCGCCCTGCTCGGGGACGGCTCCATCGCCGCGCTGCCGGGTGGGATCGATGAGTACCTGCAGCGCCGGGCTGCCGAGCTGCGGGCCGCGAAGCCGGCTCCGGCGCTGGGCAGCGACGCCAAGCCGGGACGCAAGAGCGATCCGCGCGCCGCCCGCAAGGAGATGTCCCGGCTCGAGCGCGAGATCTCCCGCCTGGACAAGCGCGAGGCCCAGCTGCACGACGCGCTCGCGAAGAACGCGACGGACTACACCAAGATCAGCGAACTGGACGCCGAGCTGCGCATGCTGCTGGCGGCGAAGGAGGCGGCCGAGCAGAACTGGCTGGAGCTGTCGGAGGAGGTGTGACAACTCCTCCGACAAGGTGTGACAGCTCCCGGGAGAGATGCGCCGCTCACGACCCGAGTTCGAGGGTGGGCTCGGCGACCAGACCGCGCAGCCCGTTCCACCCGAGGTTGACCAGGTGCGCGGCGACCTCCTCGCGGCTGGGCTGGCGTACCTCGAGCCACCACTGCCCGGTCAGCGCCACCATTCCCACCAGCATCTGGGAGTACATGCCGGCGAGGTCGGCGTTGAAGTGCCGGGCGCTGAACTCCTGCCGCAGGACGTACTCGACCTGGCTGGCGATGTCGTTGAGCAAGGATGAGAAGGTGCCGGTGCTGGTGGCCACCGGCGAGTCGCGCACCAGGATCCGGAAGCCGTCCGTCTCTTCCTCGATGTAGGTGAGCAGCGCGAGGGTGGCCTGCTCGACCAGCGCGCGCGGGTTGTTCCCGGTCAGGGCAGAGATGACGGCATCGAGCAGGCTGCGCATCGCCCGGTCCACCACCACGGCGTACAGCCCCTCCTTGCCGCCGAAGTGCTCGTACACGACCGGTTTGCTGACACCGGCCCGCGCCGCGACCTCTTCGATGGAGGTCACCTCGAAGCCCTTCTCCGCGAAGAGCGCCCGCCCGACGTCCAGCAGTTGCTCGCGGCGTTCCTTGCCGGTCATCCGGACCCGGGGCCTGGCTTCGCTGTCGGTCACTCCAAGCATTGTTCCAGCACGGCGATATTCTTCCGGCACGGCGATCACCGCAACGGCCGCACCGGCTTCCAGGGCAGCGGGCTGGACAGCACCAGTGACGAGGTCGGCTTGCCGTAGCGGGCCAGCCGGTCGATCAGGTCCTGGAACTGCGCCATGTCCGCGACCGCGATCTTCAGCACGGTGCAGGCGTCGCCGGTGACCCGGTGCACTTCCAGAACCTCCGGCCAGTCATGGACGCTCGGGTCCTTGAGGATGCACTTGGCCCCGTAGCAGTCGAGCTGAACGAACGCCTGGACTCCCCTGCCGAGCGCCGCCGGGTCGACCCGAGCCTGGTACGCCTGGATCACGCCGGTGTCGGTCAACCGGCGGATGCGCTCGGCCACGGCCGGTGCGGACAGGTTCACCCGCCGCGAGATCTCGTTCTGCGACAGCCGGGCGTCCTGCTGCAGTTCGGCGAGAATCCGCCAGTCGGTTCCGTCCACGGTCAGACCTTACGTCCATAAAGCGCTTGTGTCATAACGCCTTGCGCCCACCAAGCCGATGAGCGCGTGCTGGTGGTGGGCGCGATTCCCTGCGAACCCCGCCGTTGCGATCATTGAGCCATGACCGCCGCCCCGCTGAGCGCACCCCGCACCAATCCCGCTGACGACTCCGACGCTCCCGACCTCGCCCCCGGCGGACGCACGCCCTACGTCGAGTACACCGACTCCGACGTGCTCACCGAGTTGATCCACCCGGTCACCGCAGAGCCCCTCGAGGTCACCTTCATCGTGGCGACCCAGATCATGGAGCTGCACTTCAACCTGCTGCTGCACGAGTGGCAGCTGGCTCTGGCACGGCTGGCCGAGGACGATCTCGACGAGGCGCTGGCCGCGCTGCGACGCTCCGTCGTGACGCAGGATTGCCTTATCAGGTCGTGGGATCTGCTGTCGGTCATGTCGGCGGTGCAGTACAACCGGTTCCGCGAATCGCTCGGTAAGGCGTCGGGTTTCCAGTCCTTCAGCTACCGCCAGATGGAGTTCCTCATCGGTGCCAAGAACCAGCGGATGCTCAGCCCGCACGCGGGGATGCCAGCCGTGCACGCCCGGCTGCAGGCGGCCTACGACGGGCCGTCGATCTATGACGCGGCGCTGGCGTTCCTCGCTCGGCGCGGGCTGCCCGTGCCGGCCGAGGTGCTCGCACGCGACGTGCGTGAGCCGTGGACGGAGCCGCACGCCGGCGTCGTCGAGGCCTGGCGGCTGGTGTACGAACGGTCGGACAACCGCTCGGAGGGACGCTCCGACAGCCGCTCGAACGGCCGCTGCGAAGATAGTGACGCCGCGCGGCTGGCTACGCTGGCGGACGTGCTGACCGCCATCGCCGAGCGGCACTCCAGCTGGCGGTTCACGCACTACCTGTCGGTGCGCCGGATCCTCGGGGCCAAGCCGGGCACCGGCGGCTCCGCTGGCCTGGCATGGCTCAAGCGCACCGTGGACGTGCCGGTGTTCGTCGACCTCTGGGAGGTTCGCAATGTCCTCTGACGCGCTGACCGACGTCGCGCTCCCGGCCCCGTCCCGGGCCGACGCCGAGGCGGCCGACCGCGCGGACCTGCTGGCCCCCGTACTGCAAAGGTTCCAGCTGCCGGCGGGTGTGATCTACCTCGACGGCAACTCCCTCGGCGCGGCGCCGGTCGCGGTGACCCCGCTGATCGAGGACGTCATCACCCGCCAGTGGGGCCAGGACCTCATCACCTCGTGGAACGTCAACGGCTGGTGGGAGCTGCCCGCCCGGCTGGGCGACGAGGTCGGCGCGCTCATCGGGGCGGCGGCCGGCCAGGTGGTGTGCGGCGACTCCACGTCCGTCCAGCTCTTCCAGGCCCTCGTCGCGGCCTGCCGGTTGCGGCCGGGCCGGACGGTGATCCTCACCGACGGCGCGAACTTTCCCACCGACCAGTACATCGCCGACTCGGTCGGTCGGCTGCTCGGGCTGCAGGTGATCCGGTGCCCGCCCTCCGAGCTTGCCGAGCACCTGGACGAGCGGGTCGCGGTGGCGTCGTTCTCACTGGTCGACTACCGCACCGGGGAGCTGTTCGACGCCGCCACTGTCACCAACGCCGTCCATCAGGCCGGCGCCCTGATGCTGTGGGACCTGTGCCACGCGGCCGGCGCCCTGCCGGTGCACCTGGACGCGATCGAGGCCGACTTCGCGGTGGGCTGCACGTACAAGTACCTCAATGGCGGTCCCGGCGCACCGGCCTACATCTACCTCGCGCAACGGCACCAGGCCCGGGCCGAGCTGCCGCTCACCGGCTGGAACGGGCACCGGACCCCGTTCGCGCTGGACCAGGATTACCAGCCGGCCGAGTCGATCGAACAGGCCCGGATCGGGACGCCGCCGCTGCTCTCGCTCGCCGCGCTGGGCGCCGGGCTGGCGGTCTTCGCCGAACCAGAACTCTGCAGCGGCTTGACCAGCGGCCTCGACAGCATCCGCGCCAAGTCCCTGGCCCTCACCGACCTGGCGATCGCCTTCGCCGATTCGGAATTGGCCGCGCTCGGCGTCGAGGTCGTCACGCCGCGGTCTCACGAGCGGCGCGGGTCCCAGCTGTCGCTGCGGATGGAGCACGCCTACGAGGTGTGCCAGGCGCTGATCGGCCGTGGCGTGATCGGGGACTTCCGGGCTCCCGACCTGCTTCGGCTGGGCTTCACGCCGCTCTACCTCCGCCACGTCGACGTGCACGACGCGATGACGGTGCTCGCCGACGTGCTGGCGTCCAAGAGTTACCTCGATCCGGCTTACGCACGGCGCGCGGCGGTCACCTGAGCAGTCCTGACGACGAGCTCGGGCTGCTCAGCTCAGACGAGCTCAGGTGATCAGCTCAGACGGCGGCGCGCTCGACGGCCCGGCGGGCGGCCAGCTTGTCGAAGCGCTCCCGCTTGGGCCAGCGGACGTCGGTGGCCCAGCCCAGCTTCTCGAACAGCCAGATCGTGCGGGCCGAAATGTCGAGCTGCCCGCGGTCCACGCCGTGCCGGGCGCAGGTCGGGTCGGCGTGGTGGCTGTTGTGCCAGGACTCCCCCATGCTGAGGATCGCCAGCGGCCAGAAGTTGGCTGACCGGTCCCGCGAGGCGTAGGGGCGCTCGCCGATCAGGTGGCAGACCGAGTTGATCGACCAGGTGACGTGGTGCAGCACGCACACCCGGACGAGAGAGGCCCAGAAAAAGGCGGTCAGCGCCCCGGCCCACGACCAGCTGGCCAGGCCACCGATGGCGGCCGGGCCGAGCAGCGTACAGGCGATCCAGAGCGGGAACAGCCTGTCGATCCGCCTCAGGTCCGGATCCGCCAGCAGGTCCGGGGCGTACTTCTCCTGATTGGTGCGCTCGGGGTCGAAGAACCACCCGACGTGGGCGAACCAGAACCCCTTCGTCAGGCCGCCGAGAGTGTTGCCGAAGCGCCACGGGGAGTGCGGGTCGCCCTCGCGGTCGGAGAAGGCATGGTGGCGGCGGTGGTCGGCGACCCAGCGGATGACGGGGCCCTCGATGGCCATCGAGCCCGCGATGGCGAGCGCGATCTTCAGCCCCCGGTTGGCCTTGAACGAGCCGTGGGTGAAGAAACGATGGAAGCCGACGGTGATTCCCAGGCTGGACACCAGGTACCAGGCGACCATCAGGATGACGTCGGTCCAGCCGATTCCCCAGCCCCAGGCCAGGGGGACCGCCACGATCGTGGCGGCGAAGGGCACCAGCACGAAGATGTACAGCGCGACCTGCTCGCCGCCAGGCTTGCGGCCGGAGTACATCGGCTTGCCGGCCGGCTGGGCCGACTGCAGGGTGGACACGGCGGTCGGATCGGCGCTCGGAGGCTGGCCAAGGATGGTCATGAAGGCTCCTCGAAGGTATTGGAAGGACCGATTCGACGACCGTTTTATCGCGTCGGCCAAGGGCACGCTCGGTCTACCTACGGCAGCGTAACTTACCCCTGCGTAGCCCCGGGTTGCACTCCGTTCAACCGGCGTGGTGAGTAAGCTGTCGCGGTCGAGTGCGCTCGCGCCTGCTGGCGTCGCTGCGTGCGGTGGGAGATGGGGTAATCGGCAGCCCGCCGGCCTTTGGAGCCGTGCAGTCTCGGTTCGAGTCCGAGTCTCCCAGCTCAGTTGTGGACGCCCGATCGGCTCAGCAGCGGACGCCCGATCGGCTCAGCGGCGCACACCGTTCTGCGGTCAGCGCGAAGTCCGGGCTCGGATAGGCTCGCGTCGTGAACGTTGAGGACGCCCGAGCCACGGGCACCCCTGTCACGGTCATCGTCCTGGCTGCCGGTGAAGGCACCCGAATGAGATCCGCGGCGCTGCCGAAAACCCTGCACTCCTTCGCCGGGCGCTCACTGCTCGGCCACGTCGTCGCCGCGACCTCCGAGCTCGGCGCCACGACGACGGCCGTGGTGGTGGGACACCGGCGGGAGCAGGTCGTACAACACCTCGCCGCCATCGTGCCCGAAGCTGTCCCGGTGGTCCAGGATCAGCAGCTCGGCACCGGTCACGCCGTCCGGGTGGCCCTGGAGCAGCTAGCGGCGCGCGGACCGGCGGTCGAGGGCACCGTGCTGGTCGTTCCCGGCGACGCCCCGTTGCTGACGGCCGGCACCCTGGCGGACCTGCTCGCCGAGCACCGCGCTCAGCAGGCGGCCGCCACCATGCTGACCAGCGTTGTCCCCGACCCCACCGGCTACGGCCGGATACTGCGTGCCGGCGACGACACCGTCCTTGGCGTCGTCGAACACGCCGACGCGAGCCCGGAGCAGCGCGAGATCCGCGAGGTCTCCGCACTGGTGTACGCCTTCGACGCGGCATTGCTGCGCGCGGCCGTCACCGAACTGAGCACCGACAACGCCCAGGGCGAGGAGTATCTGCCCGAGGTTCTCAGCATCTTCCTGCGGCAGGGCCGGACCGTCCGTGCGTTGCTGGCACCCGCGACGGAGATCGCGGGCGTGAACGACCGGGTGCAGCTTGCCGCCGCGCACCGGGCGTACAACGACCGGCTGCTCGACCAGCACATGCGCAACGGCGTCACGGTGATCGATCCGGCCACCACCTGGGTCGACGCCGACGTGGTACTCGCCGCCGATGCCGTCCTGCGACCGAACGTCCAGCTGCACGGCAGCACCCGGATCGACGCGGACGCGGTGATCGGCCCCGACTCCACGCTGACCGACACCGTTGTCGGCGCCGGCAGCAGCCTGGAGCGGACGGTGGCCAGACAGTCCAGCATCGGCGCCGGGGCCACCATCGGGCCGTTCGCGTACCTGCGTCCCGGGACCGTGCTGGCAGACCAGGTGCACATCGGAACGTACGTCGAGATCAAGGGGTCCGACATCGGGCTGGGCACCAAGGTTCCGCACCTGAGCTATGTCGGCGACGCCAGCATCGGTGAGCACACCAACATCGGCGCGGCGACGGTGTTCGTCAACTACGACGGCGTGCACAAGCACCGGTCCACCGTCGGCAACCATGTCCGAACCGGTGCCGACAACATGTTCGTCGCCCCGGTGCACGTCGGCGACGGCGCCTACACCGCGGCCGGCACCGTCGTCACCAACGACGTGCCGCCCGGGGCGCTGGGCGTCGGCCGCGGACGCCAGCGCAACGTGACAGGGTGGGTGCGGCGTCGCCGGGCGGGGACCGAGGCCGACCTCGCGGCACAAGCGGCGCTGGCCGCCACGGGGGGCACGGGGGCCGCTGATTCAGCGGGCACGGAGCACGAGCAGCACGACCCCTCCGGACGCAGCACAACTGGGAGCACCGAAGTATGAGCAATTTGCAGTTGGCCGGACGCAAGAGCCTGACGCTCTTCTCCGGGCGCGCCTTTCCCGAGCTGGCGGAGGAGATCGCCGGCCACCTCGGCGGGACGGTGATGCCGATGACGGCCCGGGACTTCGCCAACGGCGAGATCTTCGTCCGGCCCGAGGAATCGGTTCGCGGCTCCGACGCGTTCGTCATCCAGTCCCACACCACCCCCATCAACAAGTGGGTGATGGAGACGCTGATCCTGGTGGACGCGCTGAAGCGGGCATCGGCCAAGCGGATCACCGTGGTCGCGCCGTTCTATCCGTACTCGCGGCAGGACAAGAAGCACCGCGGTCGCGAGCCGATCTCGGCCCGGCTGATGGCCGACCTGCTCAAGACCGCGGGCGCGGACCGGATCATGTCGATCGACCTGCACACCGCCCAGATCCAGGGCTTCTTCGATGGTCCGGTGGACCACCTGTTCGCGATGCCGCTGCTGGCCGCGTACGTGGCCAAGACCTACGCCGGCGAAGAGATCACGGTGGTCTCGCCGGACACCGGCCGGGTTCGGGCGGCGGAGCAGTGGGCGGACCGGATCGGGGGCGCGCCGATCGCCTTCATCCACAAGTCGCGGGACCTCAACGTGGCCAACCACGTCGTCGCCAAGCGGGTCGTCGGTGATGTCGCGGGCCGGTTGTGCATCTTGGCCGACGACATGATCGACACCGGTGACAGCATCGTCAAGGCCGCCGACCTGCTGTACGAGGCGGGCGCGTCCGACGTGATCATCGCCGCCACCCACGGCATCTTCTCCGAGCCGGCGGCGGAGCGGTTGAAGAACTCCCGGGCCCGCGAGGTGATCATCACCAACACCCTGCCGATCCGGCCGGAGCAGCAGTTCGACAAGCTGACGGTCATCTCGATCGCCCCGATGATCGCGCGGGCCATCCGGGAAGTATTCGAGGACGGCTCCGTCACCAGCCTGTTCGACGGCCGCAGCTAACCGGCCATTCTTCAGCCGCTCGCTACCGCCGGGCAGCCGCGATCCGGGCGAAGGCGTTGATGTCCACCGTCTCGCCCCGCGCCGTCGGGTCCACGCCCGCGGCAATCAGCGCGGCTTCGGCGGCGGCACCGGAACCGGCCCAGCCGGCCAGTGCCGAGCGCAGCATCTTGCGCCGCTGGGCGAAGGCGGTGTCGATCACGCGGAAAACCTCGTCCCGGCCGGCCGTCGTATCCGGCGGTGCCGTCCGGAAAAAGCGCACCAGGCCCGACTCGACGTTGGGCACCGGCCAGAACACCGACCGCGGCACCACGCCGACGCGCTGGGCGGAGCCGTACCAGGCCAGCTTGGCGCTGGGCACCCCGTACACCTTGGACCCGGGTGGTGCGGCCAGCCGGTCGGCCACCTCCAGCTGCACCAGCACCAGTCCGTGCCGGATGCTCGGCAGCGCCGCGAGCAGGTTTAGCAGCACCGGCACCGACACGTTGTACGGCAGGTTCGCGACCAGGGCGGTGGGCTGCGGATCGGCGAGCTCGCGGATGGCCAGGGCGTCTGCCTGGACGACGGTGAGCCGGCCGGCCAGCTCGGGAACCACCCGCTCGACGGTTCGGGGCAGCTCGTCAGCCAGCCGGGCATCGATCTCCACGGCCGTCAGATGGCTGCTGGCTGCCAGCAGGCCCAGGCTCAGGCTTCCGAGTCCGGGGCCGACCTCGAGGACGACGTCATCGGCGGTGAGCTCGGCGGCGCGCACGATCCGCCGGATGGTGTTCGGGTCGTGCACAAAGTTCTGGCCGAGCGTCTTGGTGGGACGGATCCCCAGACGCTCGGCCAGCTCTCGAACTTGGACCGGTCCCAGCAACTCGCTTGCAGCACCGTCTGTCATGGGTGCGAGTCTGTCAGAGCCCATCAGTACCAGTCGGTGGCCTGCGAGTGGCCCCACGCGGCGCACGGGGTTCCGTACACGCCGGCGATGTAGTCCAGGCCCCAGCTGATCTGGGTGGTGGCACTGGTCTGCCAGTCCGCGCCGGCGCTCGACATCTTGCTGCCGGGCAGTGCCTGCGGAATGCCGTACGCGCCGGACGGGTTGGCCGCGTCCGTCCGCCAGCCGCTCTCTTTGGTCCACAGGCTGACCAGGCACGAGAACTGGTCGCCGCCCCAGCCGCGAGCGCTCACCATGCCGGCCGCGATCTGCTGAGGGTCACCGGACGGTGCAGGTGCAGGTGCCGGTGCAGGTGCAGGTGCCGGAAGTTCCTTGGTGCCGAACGTGGTGACCTGGTCGACCGGCGCGCGTAGCACCGTCCGGCCCTTGACGACCTTGCCCGCGAGCTTGCCGTCGATGTAGAGCAGCTGGTACGTGACCCGCTCGACGCCGGTGCTGCCCTGGCTGAGGACCGAGCTCGTGCCCTTGAGGGTGTTCGGGTCCTGCTGGCGCACCGAGTTGAACGGCAGGCTCACCTGCTCGAGCTGCTGGGCGTACTTCACGCGCTTGATGGTGATGACCTCGTTGGCACGCAGGACGCTGGTGCTCGCGACCGACATCCGGTCGGTCGGGGACAGCGACACGTGCGCCTCGACCAGCGCCTGGCGGACCGTCGGGCCCAGGCTGGACACCTTCACCGACTTGCCGTCGACCTTGAAGGTGACCGGCTTCGGCGAGGTGATCGACAGCTTCGTGGCTCCGGTGTCGAGCCGCTTGGAACGCGACACCGATACCAGGTTCTCGGTGCCGAACCCGAGCTGCTTCAGAGCCTCGTCCACCGAGTCGGCGTTGACCCACAGGTTGCGGGCGTGACCGTCGACGGTGAGGTTCAACAGGTGGCCCCGATTGAGAACGATCTGGCTGCCGTCCTTGATCGAGGACGCCAGGTCGGGAGCGACCAGGTCGTGCTCCCCCACCGCGACATGAGCGGCCGCGAGAACCCCGCGGACGTCATGCGCGCTGGTGTGGACCTGCCGCTCCTGGCCGTCGACCCGCAGGCCGACGGACTTGCCGCCGGTCGCCCAGGCGGCGGTTCCGCCGAGCAACCCTGCGAGCACCAGGCCGTACAGGCCGAACTTGGCACTGCGATGCAAAACAAACTCCTCAGAAATCTACTGCCGGACGCCGATAGGACGACCGGGTCATCGGGCGTAGCTCAGCACAATGCCGGGTCACAACAAGGTCACGACCCGGCATCGAACGGAACCTACAGGCGCTGTCCGCAGACAGGCCAGGGGCTGGAGCCCCGTGCGTTGTACAGCGTGGTGGCCACCGCGATCTGCGCTTCCCGGGAGGCCAGGTCGGGCCGGCTGGCGTACGCGCCGCCGCCGTTGGACATCCAGGTACCGATGTCGAACTGCAGGCCACCGTAGAAGCCGTTGCCGGTGTTGATGGCCCAGTTGCCACCGGACTCACATGCGGCGACGGCGTCCCAGTTGAGCCCACCGGTCGGAGCCGGCGGGGTGGGGGCCGTCTGGGTGGGAGCCGGACTCGGCGACGTGACCGGTGCGGGAGCGGGACTCGGCGACGTGACCGGTGCGGGAGCGGGACTCGGCGACGTGACCGGTGCAGGAGCGGGAGCCGGTGCCGTAACCGGTGCGGGAGCGGGAGCGGGTGCCGGTGCCGGTGCCGGTGCCGGTGGTATGACCTTTACCGGTGCCGGCGGGACCGGCTTCTGCTTGGTACCGACGCCGCGGATCTCGGTCGTCGGCTGGACAACCATCGCCGATCCCTGCAGCGTCTTGCTGGTGAGCTTGCCGTCGACGTAGGTGAGCCGGTAGGTCAGCCGCTTCTGGCCGGCCTTGCCGTTGGCCACCACATTGCGGTTGCCCACGTACGTGTTGGCGTCGGGCCGGTCCACCGTCGGGTACGGAACCGCGACCATGCTCACGGCGGAGCGGTAGCGGACCCGCGCGATCCGGATGACCTGGTTGTTCTTCACCGCGCTCGTCGCCGGAACCGACACCCGATCGGTCGGGGCGAGGAAGATCATGGCGTTGCCGATGGCGTCACGAACGGTACGCCCGGAACTCAGCACGGTCAGCGCCCGGCCGTCCACCTGGAACGTCACCCGCTTGGGCGAGGCGATGGACAGGCTCGTGGCGTCCTTCACCAGCCGCATCGAGCGGGAAACCGACACCAGATTGTTGGCGCCGTAGCCGAGTTGGCTCAGCGCCTCGTCGACGGAATCCGCGTTGACCCACACATCACGGGCGCGGCCGTCGACGGTGAGATGCAACAGCCGACCGCGGCGGAGCACGATCTCGCTGTTGTCCGAGATACCGGAGTTGAGATCGGGAGCGACGAGGTCGTGGCTTCCCACCGTGACGCCGGCCGCGGCCAGTGCGTCGTGGACATTTTTGGCTGTGGTGTGGACCTGCTGCCCCTGCCCGTCGATCCGCAGTTGGATCGACTTCGCGGCCGGCGCGGTGGCCCAGCTGGCTGTTCCGCCAAGAACTCCCGCGATGACCAGGCCGTACAGGCCGTACTTCACGCTGCGACGCAAGAAAAAACCCCTAGATCGTTGTGGGCCCGTCGGCCTTTCGCGTTCTGCTCGGTCTCAGCACCGTAACGGCCGAGCTGGCGGAGTTCCAAACTTGACCCGGCAACGACTCACACGGAAAGTACCTAGAGGCCGAAAAAACGGCGTCCAGTGGCCGAAATGGTGGCGCAGACCACGGATTCGTCGACTTTCTTGAGCTCGGCGAGCAGCCGTACCACGAGCGGAATAAGGTACGGCGCGTTCGGGCGTCCGCGGTAGGGATGCGCGGTCAGGAACGGGGCGTCCGTCTCCACCAGCACATGCTCGAGCGGAATGCTTCGCGCGGCCTCCCGCAGCCCCGGCGCGTTCTTGAACGTCAGCACCCCGGGAAAGGACAGCAGGTACCCGGCGTCCACGCACTCCCGCGCCATCCCGGCATCACCGGAGAAGGCGTGGAAGACCACTCCGGCATCCGGAGCGCCCTCTTCTCTCAGTATTCGCAGCACATCCGCGTGCGCGTCGCGGTCGTGGATCATCAGCGGCTTGCCCACTCGCTTGGACAGTTCGATGTGCCGGCGGAAGTGCTGCTGCTGCTCGGCCGGGGTCGTCCGGTCCCAGTAGTAGTCCAGCCCCGTCTCGCCCACCGCGACCACCCGGGGATGGGCCAGCAGCCGCTCCAGCTCGGTGTAGTGGTCCTCGGTCAGCCCGCGGACGGCGGTCGGGTGCACGGCCAGCGCGGCCAGGACATCGGGGTGCCCGGTGGAGGCCAGGGCGGCCTGCCACTCCCCCACCTCGCACCCGACATTGATGGCCTTCGTCACACCGACCGCCGAGGCCTGCGCCATGGCGTCGTCAATGTACTCCGGAGAGGCCGCGGTCCCCGGCTCGCTGAACCCAGCCCGCGAGGACATCGAGTCGAAGTGGCAGTGCGAATCGAAGACGGTGCCCGCGAGCGGCTCGGGCAGCGGAGGCGGCGTGTCGTCCCTGGCCATCAGGCCGCTTGCCGGGAAGCCTCAGCCACCATCGGTGGCCTTGGCCTCGAGCCGGGCCAGCTCCTCGTCCACCACGGACGGGTCGAGCTTGGTGATGATCGGCGTGGGTGCCGCCAGCTCGCGGCCGACGGCCAGCGGCTGGGACGCCCACACCGCCATGGTCTGGTAGTCCCCGGTGAGCACAGAGTAGGACGGCGAACCGGCCGCGGTCGGCTCGTCGACCTGCACCAGCTCGGGCATTGCGGCCCATACCCCGGTGCCGCCCAGAGCCTCGTGCACCTTGGACGATGACGTCGGCAGGAACGGCGTCATCAGGGTCTTGACGTCGTCGACGACCTGCAGCGTGGTGTGCAGCACCGAAGCCATCCGGGCCGGGTCGGTGTTCTTCAGCTTCCAGGGGGCGGTGTCGGACAGGTACTTGTTCGCCTCGCCGACCAGCTTCATGACCTCGCCCAGCGCGGCCTTCTGGCGGTTCTTGGCGATCAGCCCGCCGATGGTGTCGAACGCGGTAGCTGACGAGGTGAGCAGCGTCCGGTCGGCGTCGGTGAGGTCGCCCGCCGGTGGGATGGAGCCGATGTTCTTGGCGGTCATCGAGATCGTCCGGTTGACCAGGTTGCCCCAGCCCGCGACCAGTTCGTCGTTGTTGCGCCGGACGAACTCGGCCCAGGTGAAGTCGGTGTCCTGGTTCTCGGGACCAGCGCTGGTGAGGTAGTAACGCAGGGCGTCGGCGTCGTAGCGCGACAGCATGTCACCGACATAGATCACGACATTGCGGGACGAGGAGAACTTGCGGCCCTCCATCGTCAGGAACTCCGAGGACACGACGTCATACGGGCGGTTCAGGGCGCCCAGCGGGCCAGGCTTGCCGCCCTTCGCGCCGATCCCGGAGTAGCCGAACAGCATGGCCGGCCAGATCTCGGCGTGGAAGACGATGTTGTCCTTGCCCATGAAGTAATAGGCCTCGGAGTTCGGGTCCTGCCACCACGGCCGCCACGCGTCGGGGTTGCCGGTGCGGGCGGCCCACTCGATCGAGGCCGACAGGTAGCCGATCACCGCGTCGAACCACACGTAGATCTTCTTGTCGTTGCGGTCGCGCCAGCCTTCCAGCGGCACCGGCACGCCCCAGTCCAGGTCCCGGGTGATCGCGCGTGGCTTGAGGTCATCGAGCAGGTTCAAGGCGAACTTCTGGACATTGGAACGCCAGTGCCCCTGCTTGCGCAGCCAGTCCGAGATCACGTCGGAGAACGCCGGCAGGTCGAGGAAGAACTGCTCGGTCTCGACGAACTTCGGGGTCTCGCCGTTGATCTTCGACCGCGGGTTGATGAGGTCGACCGGGTCCAACTGGTTGCCGCAGTTGTCGCACTGGTCGCCGCGCGCGTCCGGATAGCCGCAGATCGGGCAGGTTCCCTCGATGTAGCGGTCGGGCAGGGTGCGCCCGGTGGACGGGCTGATCGCGCCCAGCTCGGTGCGCGGAAAGATGTAGCCGTTGTCGAGCAGGCCCAGGAACAGCTGCTGGGTGACCGCGTAGTGGTTCGTCGTGGTGGTGCGGGTGAACAGGTCGTAGGACAGGCCGAGCTGCTGCAGGTCCTTGGCGATGACCAGGCTGTTGCGGTCGGCGAGCTCCCGCTCCGAGATGCCCTCACGCTCGGCCTGCACCTGGATCGGCGTGCCGTGCTCGTCGGTTCCCGACACCATCAGGACGTTGTTGCCGGCCATCCGCTGATAGCGGCTGAAGACGTCCGAGGGCACGCCGAAGCCGGCCACGTGGCCGATGTGCCGGGGACCGTTGGCGTACGGCCAGGCCACGGCGGTCAGGATGTTGGTGGGGCTCATGCCGCTAACACTAGTGACGCCGGTTAACTCGATTTGGCCGCCACCACGGCGTCGAACACCACCCGCTTGGCCACCCCCGCCGATGCCGTCACGGCCGCGATCGCCTCCTTGCGGCTCTCGCCGGCAACCTCCCGGGCGCGGACCTGCTCGGCCAGCTCGGCGGGGGTGAGGGCCGCCTCGACCCGCGGCGCGCCGGCGACCACCAGGGTGATCTCGCCCCGGACCTCGCCGGCCGCCGCCCACTCGACCAGCTCGGCCAGCGAGCCCCGGCGCACCTCTTCATAGGTCTTGGTCAGCTCACGGCACACCGCCGCGCGGCGCCCCGCTCCGAACGCCGCGGCCAGGTCGGCCAGCGACTCGGCGACCCGGTGCGGTGACTCGAAGAACACCATCGTCCGGCGCTCGGTGGCCAGCTCGGCCAGCAGCTTGCGGCGCTCGCCGGCCTTGCGGGGCAGGAAGCCCTCGAAGCAGAACCGGTCCACCGGCAGCCCGGACACCCCGATGGCCGTGGTCACGGCCGACGGGCCGGGAAGCGACGTCACCGGCAGGTCCTCGGCAATGGCGGCCACCACCAGCCGGTACCCGGGATCGGACACCGACGGCATTCCGGCATCGGTCACCACCAGCACGTCCTGGCCACTCCGCAGCAGCTCCAGCAACTGCGGCACCCGGCCGTCCTCGTTGCCCTCGAAGAAGGACAGCACCCGGCCGGAGAGCGTCACCCCGAGGTCGCTGGCCAGCCGGTGCAGCCGGCGGGTGTCCTCGGCCGCGATCACCGGCGCCGTGGCCAGGGCGTGCGCCAGGCCGGTGGAGGCGTCCGAGGGCCGTCCCAGCGGCGCACCTGCCAGGATCACCCGGCCCGGCTCCGCACCGCCCTGGCCGATGCTGTCAGACGTCGCCATTCGGACTCCTTTCGCCTGGTTTGTGGCCGATCCTCACTCCTGAGCCAGTTCCATAGCTGCAGACCCTACGATTAGCGCCGTGACAGCCGTCCCCGTGCTCGCCGCCCGCTCCGAATCGCGGGCAGTTCCGGCGACCCGGCAGGTGCCGGCGGCGCTGACCCGATGGCGGCCGGACGCACCGCTGCGAAGCTGGCTGTGGGCGTTGGCGGTCACCGCGCTGGCCGCCGGAACCCGGTTCTGGGCGCTGGGCTTTCCGGAATCCAAGAGCTTCGACGAGTTGTACTACGCCACCGAGGCGCAGGAGATGTTGCGCTACGGCTACGAGGACAACCGCGATTACATGTTCATCGTGCATCCGCCGCTGGGAAAGTGGCTGATCGCGATCACCTCGGCGATCTTCGGCAACGACGCGGTCGGCTGGCGGGCCGCTCCCGCGGTGGCCGGGGTGGTCAGCGTGCTGATTCTGGTGCGGCTGGCCCAGCGGATGCTCCGGTCCACGCTGCTGGGTGTGCTCGCCGGAACGCTGCTGGCGCTCGACGGCATCTCACTCGTCATGTCCCGGGTCGCGCTGCTCGACATCTTTCTGCAGACGTTCATCCTCGCCGGCTTCGCGGCACTCGTCATCGACCGTGACCAGCTGCGTGGCCGGCTCGGGGACCTCTATGCCGCCGGCGTGGATCTCAGCCGCGGTGTGCCGAGCCTCGGTCCGCGCCCGTGGCGGTTGATCGGTGGCGTCCTGCTCGGCCTGGCGTTCGGGGTGAAGTGGAGCGCGCTGTCTTTCTGGGGCGCCTTCGCCGTGCTGTCGCTGGTGTGGGACCGGGGCGCGTGGAAGAGCGCCGGGGTCGAGCACCCCTGGTTGGCGGTTCTCAAGCGCTCGCTGCCGGCCGCGGTGTTCTCGCTCGGCCTGGCGCCGCTGGCAGCGTACTTCCTGACCTGGACGGGCTGGTTCGTCGGTGAGAACTCCTGGAACCGGCACTGGGGCGACATCCATTCCGGCACCGGGCTGTTCGCGCTGCTGCCCTCGGGATTCCGCAGCCTGCTCGACTACCACCACCAGGCGTACCTGTTCCACAGCCACCTGTACGACCCGCACGCCTACAAGGCCAACCCGTGGTCCTGGCTCGTCCTGGGACGGCCGACCTCGTTCTACGCACCCTCGGGCGTCACCGGCTGCGGGTCCACCAGCTGCACCCGCGAGATCCTGCTGATCGGCACGCCGATCGAGTACTGGGCGATCATCCCGGCCCTGCTCTGGTGCCTCTGGCAGTGGGCGACCACCCGCGACTGGCGGGCCGGCACGGTGCTGATGGCGTTCCTGGCCGGCTGGGGTGTCTGGCTCCAGAACACCCGGCGGACCGGCTTCCTCTTCTACATGACGCCGCTGATGCCGTTCCTGATGCTGGCCCTCACCCTGGCCGTCGGGGCGATGCTGAGCCGGTCCCCGGGCGACACGGTACCCGAACCGGCGTCCACGCCGACGCACGGCGCTGCCCTGAACGGGTTCGACGATCCGGCCGAGAACCGCGACGCCGATCGGGACGCGGTGCGCACCGTCGGGCTGCGCGAGTGGATCGCCCTGCACGGCATCTCGATGAGCCTGTTGCTGCGGGCTGCGGTGGTGTCGCTGTGGCTCGGCGCGGTGGCCGCCGACTTCGTCTGGATGTGGCCGCTGTTCACCGGCGGCATGCTCACCAACCACGACTGGCAGCTTCGGATGTGGTTCCCGGGCTGGATCTGAGCCGGCTCGCGATGTCCGGCGCGTCGGGAACCTCGCGGCTCGCGCCGATCGTTACCCGAATCAGAGGACCCACCGACGTCCGATGAGATGGCAGGCTTGAGCTATGGCGATGACACCGAACGTGCCGAACATCCCGCGTCCCGGGCTGGACCTGGAATTCCCGCTGTCGCTGGGGGTCTACCCGAATTACCCGGAGGCGCAGAAAGTCGTCGACTTTCTCTCGGACCACGAGTTCGAAGTCCAGAACGTGGCGATCGTCGGCACCGAGCTGAAGACCGTCGAGCGAGTCACCGGCCGGATCACCAGGGCCAAGGTGGGCTTGGCCGGGGCGATCTCGGGCCTGTGGATGGGGCTGTTCGTCGGCCTGGCATTCTCGATCTTCGGCAGCGGCAACCAGCTCGGCTTCCTGATCAGCACCCCCATCTTCGGCGCCATCTTCGGCCTCGTGTGGAGCCAGATCGGGTTCACGGCGGTGACCCGCCACGGCGCGCGTGACTTCTCGTCGGTGAGCCAGGTCGTCGCCACGAAGTACGAGGTACTGGTCGAGCACCGGTTTGCCGAGCGCGCGCGGGAGCTGCTCTCGAGCCTGCCGGCGGTCTAGCGGTCCGCCGACCCGGCGCGCACCGTGCGGAAGGTGAGCCCCGCCGCGGTGAGCCGGCCGGTCAGCGCATCGCCCATGGCGACTGCGGTGGTCACCTGGCCGGCCGTGTCCGGCAGCTCGTCGAAGGCCAGGCTCAGCGCGGACTCGGCGAGCATCTTCGACGTCTCGCCGTAGCCCGGATCGCCGCCGGACACCTCCGTGACCACCCGCTGTCCGCCGCCGGTCGCGGTGAAGCGGACGGTGAACCAGCCCTTCGCCCGGCGCTCGGGTGAAGGCCCCGAGCTTTCCGGAATGCGGCGTAGCAGCAGTTCCCGCGCGGGTCGCACCTTCACCACGCCGGCCAGCGCGGTGACGCCCAGTGCCGTCGCCACCGCGACCGGAAGCCGCCGCACGCCTACGTAATGGTGGTAGGTGAAGTCCGGGCCGTAGCGCGGCAGCACCCGGCCGGAGCGGGCGACTATCTGGGGGTCGATGGTGGGCAGCGGCAGCAGCCACAGGCCGTCCTCCCGGCGCGGCCGCGTCGCCACCGCCTGGGACCGGCGAGCGCCCTGGCCCGGCTGGGACCTCTCGAGAGCGCGGCGAGCCTGTCCCGCGGTGGCCCCGTTGCGTTGCCGCGACAGCGCCGCGACAACCGAGCGCAGGGTGCCACCGGACGGCATGCCACCGGCACGTACCACCCCGTACACGGTGATCGGTACGTCCTCGGGCAACTGGCCGACGGTGAAGTACACGCCCAGATCGTGTGGAATCGAATCGAACCCGCAGCAGTGCACCAGCCGCACCCCGGTCCGTACCGCGGTCTCGTGGTGGCGGGCGTACATCAGGTCGACGAACTCCTGCTCCCCGGTGAGATCGACGTAGTCGGTGCCGGCCGTCGCGCACGCGGCCACCAGCGGCTCGCCGTGGATGATGTAGGGGCCGACGGTGCTGATCACGACCCGGGACGCCTCGGCCACGGCACGCAGCGACTCGGCGTCGGTCACATCCGCGAGCAGCAGCGGCAGCTTCGCCAGCCCGGCGTCGACGGCGGCCAGTCGGGACCGGACCGCCTCCAGCTTGCCGCGGTTGCGGCCCGCGAGCGCCCATCGGCAACCGGCCGGAACGTGCCGCGCCAGGTAGTCGGCGGTCAGCTCGCCGGTGAAACCGCTGGCGCCGAACAGGACGATGTCGTACGTGCGGTCAGCCATGCGACCTCTCGGCATCAGCGAGCGCGTTCGACCAGCAGGGCCGCGAGGGCGTCCTGCTGAGTGGTGAGAAAGAAGTGGCCGCCGGGGTAGCTCCGGAGCTCGAACTCACCCGTGGTGTGCTCGGACCACGCCTGGCACTCGGCCTCGCTGGTGTACGGGTCGTCCTTCCCCATCAACGCCACGATGGGGCAGCTCAGTGCCGGCCCGGACGTCCAGCGGTAGGTCTCGATGGCGGTGTAGTCGGCGCGGATTCCGGGCAGCACCAGCTCGAGCAGCGCGGGGTCGGTCAGCGGGGAGTCGGTTCCGTTGAGGTTGCGGATCTCGGCGAGCAGCTCGGCGTCACCACGGGTGTGCACATCCTCGGTACGGCGTCGCGCGGTGCCCGGAGCGCGACGGCCGGAGGCGAACAGCGTGACCGGCGAACGCCCCAGGTCCTGTTCGCAGCGCAGCGCCACCTCGAACGCCAGCACCGCGCCCAGGCTGTGGCCGAAGAGCTGGAACGGCCGGCCGCTCGCCAGCGCCGGCGAGGTGCGCAGCGCTGCGAACGTCTCGTCGGCCAGGGTGTTCAGGTCGGTTATCAGCGGTTCCCGGAACCGGTCGAGGCGTCCGGGGTACTGAACCGCGAAGACGTCGATGGTCGGCGCGAGCGCCTCGGACATGCCGAAGAAGAATGGCGCTGAGCCGCCTGCGTGCGGAAGGAACACCGCCGAGCTGGGCGCCTGCGGTAGCGGCTTGAACTGCCGGAGCCAGCTGCTGGTCGCGGTCGTCACGTTTCGAGCATAGAGATCACCGCATCCCAGCCGGAACCGGGCGTTAGTCGTTCGATCGCGTTACACGTCCGATCGCGTTACTCGTTGTCCGATCGGTAGCCCAGGTTCGGCGACAGCCACTTCTCCGCTTCGGCGACCGTCCAACCCTTGCGCTCGGCGTAGCTCTGCACCTGGTCCCGGCCGACGTGCCCGAGGACGAAGTACTGGGACTGCGGATGCGAGAAGTAGAAGCCGCTGACGGACGCGCCCGGCCACATGGCCATGCTCTCGGTCAGCTCGATACCGGTGTTGGCCTTGACGTCGAGCAACTCCCAGAGCGTTTGCTTCTCGGTGTGCTCAGGGCACGCGGGATAGCCCGGTGCGGGCCGGATTCCGACGTAGCGCTCCTTGATCAGCGACTCCGCGTCCATCGCCTCGTCCGGCTGGTAGGCCCAGAACTCGGTACGGACCCGCTCGTGCAGCCGCTCGGCGAAGGCCTCGGCCAGCCGGTCGGCGAGTGACTCCAGCAGGATCGCGCTGTAGTCGTCCAGGGCCGCCTTGAACTCCGAGACCTTGGCGGCGCTGCCGAGCCCCGCGGTGACGGCGAACCCGCCGACGTAGTCGCGGAGTCCGGTGTCCTTGGGCGCGACGAAGTCGGCCAGCGACCGGTGCGGAACGCCGGGCCGGTGCTCGGTCTGCTGCCGCAGCTGCCGCAGGGTGGTGAGCACCTCGGCGCGCGACTCGTCGGTGTAGACCTCGATGTCGTCGTCGTTCACCGTGTTCGCCGGGAACAGCCCGAGCACGCCGGACGCGGTCAGCCACTTCTCGGCGATGAGCTGGTCGAGCATCTTCTGGGCGTCTTCCCACAACCTGCGGGCCGCTTCTCCCGACGCCGGGTTGTTCAGGATGTCGGGGAACTTGCCCTTCATCTCCCAGGCGTTGAAGAAGGGCTGCCAGTCGATGTATTCACGCAGCTCGGACAGCGGGTAGTCGTGGAACGTCTTGACGAACTGGACCGTCATCGGCGGCCGGTGGTCGTCGGTGTGGACGTCGCGAGCCTGCTGGGTGATCAGCCGCGGCCGTGGTGGCCGGTAGTCGGTCCAGTCGATCGGCGTGCGGTCGGCCCGCGCCGCGGCGATGGGCAGCAGCACCTTGGCCTCGCTGCGGGCGGCGTAACGCTCGCGCAGGGAGTCGTAGTCCACCTGGAGCTCTTCGAGCAGCGCCGGACGCTGATCGTCGGACAGCAGTGCGGCGACGACGGGCACCGATCGGGACGCGTCCTTCACCCAGATCACCGGACCGTGGTACTTCTTGTCAACCTTCACCGCGGTGTGTGCCCGGGACGTCGTCGCGCCGCCGATCATCAGCGGAATCTCGAAGCCCTGGCGCTCCATCTCGGAGGCGAAGTTGACCATCTCGTCCAGCGAGGGGGTGATCAGGCCGGACAGCCCGATGACGTCCGCGCCGTGCTCCTTCGCGGCGTCCAGGATCTTCTGGGCGGGCACCATCACGCCGAGGTCGATGACGTCGTAGTTGTTGCACTGCAGCACGACGCCGACGATGTTCTTGCCGATGTCGTGCACGTCGCCCTTGACCGTGGCCATGATGACGGTGCCATTGCTTCGTCCGGCATCCTCGGGAGACTTGCCAGCCTCGATGAACGGGATCAGGTAGGCGACGGCCTTCTTCATCACCCGTGCCGACTTCACCACCTGCGGCAAGAACATCTTGCCTGCCCCGAACAGGTCGCCGACGACGTTCATGCCGGCCATCAGCGGGCCCTCGATGACCTCGATCGGCTGACCGCCACGGCCCTCGATGAGCGCACGCAGCTCTTCGGTGTCGGTCTCGGCGTAGGCGTCAATGCCCTTGACCAGCGCGTGTGTGATGCGCTCGCCGACGGGCAACTCGCGCCACTCCTCGTTGGCCGCCTCGGCCTTCTTGCCGTCGCCGGCGAACTCGGTCGCGATCTCGAGCAGCCGCTCGGTGGAGTCGGGGCGGCGGTTGAGGATCACGTCCTCGATGCGCTCGCGCAGCCGCGCGTCGACCTCGTCGTAGACGACCAGCGCACCGGCGTTGACGATGCCCATGTCCATGCCCGCGGCGATCGCGTGGTAGAGGAACACCGCGTGGATCGCCTCGCGCACGGCGTTGTTGCCGCGGAATGAGAAGGACACGTTCGACACGCCACCGGACACCATCGCGCCGGGCAGGGTCTGCTTGATCCAGCGGGTGGCCTCGATGAAGTCGACGCCGTAGTTGGCGTGCTCCTCGATGCCGGTGGCCACCGCGAAGATGTTCGGGTCGAAGATGATGTCCTCGGCGGGAAAGCCGAGCTCGTCCACCAGGATGCGATAGGCCCGGGCGCAGATGGTCTTGCGCCGTTCGAGGTTGTCCGCCTGGCCCTGCTCGTCGAAGGCCATGACCACGATCGCGGCGCCGTACTTGCGGCACAGCGCGGCTTCGCGGCGGAACTTGTCCTCGCCTTCCTTCATCGAGATCGAGTTGACGATCGGCTTGCCCTGCACGCAGCGCAGACCGGCCTCGATGACCTCGAACTTGGAGGAGTCGACCATCAGCGGCACCCGGCTGATGTCGGGCTCGCTGGCGATCAGCTTGACGAAGCGGTCCATCGCCGCGACGCCGTCGATCATCCCCTCGTCCATGTTGATGTCGAGAACCTGAGCGCCGTTCTCGACCTGCTGCCGGGCGACCGTCAGTGCGGTGTTGTAGTCGCCGTCGCGGATGAGGTTGCGGAACTTGGCGGAACCGGTGATGTTGGTGCGCTCGCCGACGTTGACGAACAGCGACTCCGGCACAATCGTCAGCGGCTCGAGGCCGGACAGCCGGCAGGCCGGCTCACGGACGGACGGCACCCGCGGCGTGACGCCGGCGACAGAGGTGGCCATTGCGGTGATGTGCTCGGGCGTGGTGCCGCAGCAGCCGCCGAGCAGGTTGATCAGCCCGCTCTCGGCGAACTCGCGCACCACGGCCGCGGTCTGGTCCGGTGCCTCGTCGTACTCGCCGAAGGCATTGGGCAGGCCGGCGTTGGGGTAGCAGGACACGAAGCAGTCGGCCACTCGGGCAATCTCGGCCAGGTACGGGCGCATCTCGTGGGCGCCCAGGGCGCAGTTCAGCCCGATCAGCAACGGCTTGGCGTGGCGCACCGAGTTCCAGAAGGCTTCGGTCACCTGACCCGACAGCGTGCGTCCGGAGGCATCGGTGATGGTGCCCGAGATCATCACCGGCCACCTGCGGCCGCGCTCCTCGAAGAGTGTTTCGAGCGCGAAGATGGCGGCCTTGGCGTTCAGGGTGTCGAAGATCGTCTCGATGAGCAGCAGGTCGGCACCGCCGTCGACCAGGCCGTTCGCCTGCTCCAGGTAGGCCTCGACCAGCTCCAGATAGGTGACGTTGCGCGCGCCGGGGTCATTGACGTCGGGCGAGATGGACGCCGTCCGGTTGGTGGGTCCGAGCGCGCCGGCGACGTAGCGGGGACGGCTGGGGTCCGCGGCCGTGACCTCGTCGCAGGCGGCGCGGGCCAGCCGCGCGGACTCGAAGTTCAGCTCGTAGGCCAGCTCCTGCATGCCGTAGTCGGCCAGGGAGATCTTCTGCGCGTTGAACGTGTTCGTCTCGACCAGGTCCGAACCGGCGTCGAGATAGGCTCGGTGGATCGCGGTGATCGCTTCGGGTTGGGTGAGGCTCAGCAGGTCGTTGTTGCCCTTGAGGTCGCGGTGCCAGTCGGCGAACCGGGTGCCGCGGTACTCCTCTTCACTGAACACGTGCCGCTGGATCATGGTGCCCATCGCGCCGTCCAACACGAGAATGCGCGACTTCAGCATGGCGGACAGGGCGTCCGTCGCGTCGGGGCGGAGCAATGACGTCTCTGGCACGGGCATATTCCTCGATGGCTGGGCTGGTGCAAGACCTGCGGCGTGGGCGGTGGCGACTCCGGCAGCGTTGGCTGTCCAGAAGTCTACGGCTAGTCACCGACGACGACGTTTCATTAACGACCCGGGCGGGGCTGGGCTGTGCGGGCCGCTCTCGTCACTCCCCCGTCACGCCCGCCAGGATTTCGCAGGCGATGTCCAGATGCCCCGCATGCCGGGCGTACTCCTGCTGGACGTGCAGCAGGATCGACAGCAGAGTGGGGGTCGGGCCGGCCTCGGCGCTGAATCGTCCGCCCGGGCTCGCCACATCCGTCAGCGTTGCGCCCGTGACGATCTGCCTGGTCAGCCCGCCCTGCTCGGCCAGTTCTTGTACCAATTGCTCGACGGTTCGGTCCGGAAGAGCGCGCCTATCGGAGCGCCGGCTGCGCTCAGACGGCGGTCACTCGCGTCAGCCCGCCGCCCGCGCTGCCGAGGTGCTGCCACAGGCCGTGGACGGTGGCCCCAACCATGCCGCTACTCAACAGTGGAGCAGGACAGGAGTTCGGCGTGCCACCGGAGGCGGTGACGATTCTGCCGGGACGTTCGGCGCCGGATCACGGGGGCGATCATGGGCTGGCGTCGTAGGTGACCCAGTGGGTGCGGGGCGGCGACGATGTCGTAGAGCAGCTGGGCCTGGTCGTAGAGCAGCTGGGCCTGGTGGTTGTCCTCGGCGGTGATCCAGCGGACGACGGAGTAGCCGTGTTCCCGGGCCGTCGCTTGCAAGCGGGGTTGATCAGGGCGCGGCCGATGCCGCGTCCTTGACGAGCTCGAGTGCCGTGGAGTCGGTCTGCTGCATCTCGTGTGCCCCTAGCCGGCGGATGTCGCGTCGGCCTCGACCGCGAGGTCGTGCTCGTCGTCGAGGTCTGCCAGGAGGCCGGGCCGGGTCGGCATCCAGCCGAGCGTGTCGCGGGTGATCTGGCTGGAGGTGGGGTTGTCCAGGTTGATGAAGATGCTCAGGTGGCCGAAGTGCTGCTCGGCGTCCTCGTCGGCGACGGGCGCGATCGGAACGCCGAGACGCCGGCCGATCACCGTGGCGATGTCGCGTAGGGTGATGCCTTCCTCGGCGACGGCGTGCAGCCGGGCCCCCGCGGGCGCGGACTCGAGCGCCCGGCGGTAGAGACGGCCGACGTCGCGCGTGGAGCAGGACGGCCAGCGGTTGCTCCCGTCGCCCAGGTAGCCAGCGACCCCCGTCGCGCGGGCGACCGTGATCAGGCCAGAGACGAAGCCGTAACTGCCGAGGCTATGCACGGTCGGCGGCAGCCGGACGACCGAGGACCGCACGCCCTGCTCGGCGAGCGCGATCACGGTGTTCTCGGCATCGACCCGCGGACCACCGGGCATCACGTCGCGCTCTGTGAGCCGCCCTTGGAAACCGGCGAGGCCCAGCGCGCCAGTCGCGCAGGTCCCGACAAAGGCCTTGTCCGACCCGGTGAGCGCAGCGCCCATCGCCTCGATCGCCCGCAGGTCCGCGGCGACAGCGCCGGCCATGTCACCCGAGTGCTGTTCCTCGTGCTTGAACGCGAGGTGGATGACGCCATCGGCCTCGTCGCACGTCGGCCCCGAGCGCCTCCACAGCGGCCGCCGCACGGTCCGAGCGGGCCAGCCCGGTGACGAAATGACCGGCAGACAGCAGCTCCGGGATGACTGCGGAGGCGATGTGCCCGGAGGAACCGGTGACGAACACGCGCATAGCTGAATCTCCTTCACGGCATCGCAGCACGACAAGCCTACGACAGTGATTGCAGTTTATGAAATCACTGTAGCATCGCCGACTGCACGTGGTGCAGTCGATACGCTTCGAGGCATGCCGCGATGGGAACCGGACGGAGTCGAGCGCCTGCAAGCTGCCGCCTTCGAACTCTTCGACGAACAAGGGTTCGAGCACACCACGGTCGCCGAGATCGCCCAGCGGGCAGGGCTCACCCAGCGGACGTTCTTCAACCACTTCGCCGACAAGCGAGAGGTGCTCTTCGGCCTGAGCTCAGAATTTCAGCAAGAGATCGTCCGCGAAATCGCCGCCTGCGCCGACACATTGCCGCCCCTCGACGCTGTCGTGCGCGCCCTGCAAGCCGCTGCCGACACGATGTTCGAGGAACGCCGCGCCGCGGTGACCCGCCGCCACAAGATCGTCGACGCCAACCCGGAGCTGCAGGAGCGCGAGCTCAGCAAGCGGGCCGCGCTCACCGACGCCATCGCCGCCGCGCTCCACGCGCGAGGTCTCGACCCCGAAATCGCGCTCCTCACGGCCGGCGCCGGCATGCTCGTGCAGCAGACGGCCATCCAGCGATGGACGCAGCCAGCCGAGAGCCGCCCCCTGCGGGAGCTTCTGTCCGCCGCGCTGCACTCGCTGCGCACCACCGTCAGCTAGAGCCGGTCGACGCCTCGCCCCTCCCGGACCTAACCGGAGCGAGCACAGCCCAGCCTGTCCTGCCCGACCCGCTGCGGCAATCCGCGTCCCGTAAGACGTTCCCGGCCTACTGCGAGAGACAGGCGCGAAGCCGGCGCGGTCGGTTCCGAGCCAGTTGAGGACGGTCTCCACGAAAGCGTCGGGCTGGGACTCGTGGACGTCGTGTCCGGCGGAGAGGGTCACCAGGGTCCAGGGTGCAGTCCGGCACGGCTCTGGCGACGTCGACCAGCAGGTCCTGCGGGACGTGACTGGTCGGGCCTCCGCCGACGAGCAGGGTCGGCGCCGTGATCTCGGGCAGGTGCTTCCACCACCGCAGGGACGGGTCGTTGACCTCATCGACAATGGCGGGTACGACGACCCAGTCGAACGGGAGCTCTCCTGCAGGGCGGGCAGGCACGGGTCGCTCACGGGGAAACGGCGGCGGTGCGTCCTCCACCACCAGTCGGGCGATGCGGCCGGGTTGGGCTTGCGCGACCAGGTAGGCGACGGTGCCGCCCATCGAGTGCCCGACCAGGACGAGATCTTGTAGGTCAAGAGCGACTAGAACGCCGAGCACGTCGTCTCGCATCAGGTGAACGAGTACATCCCCGGCCAAGTGTTCGCGCCGTGGCCACGCAGGTCGAGCGCCACGATCCGGAACCGCGTCGCGAACCGCGCTGCCACCTCGTCCCAGGTTGCCGCCTGCTCGCCAAGAGCGTGGAGCAGCACCATTGCGGGCGAGTCCGGGTCGCCAGACAGCTGGCAGCTGATCACGAGCCCGTCCGCCAGCGGAACCTCTCGCACCTCCACGCAGCCGACCGTACGTCTACCTCGGTCACAGCGGTCACGTACTGGTCTCCACCCGCTCGGCGATGCGCCCGCCGTCCCCGCAGGACGATCCGCTACTGACACAGCGACGGGCTGGCGCCAGGGGGGACTTGAACCCCGACCCGCCGTCTCCATCGCCCACCCGAGGTTCCCGGGAACCGGGACGATGTCGTGCCCTCGTGCATATGCTCACCGTCGTGACCTCATGGAGGGACTTTGCCGCGGACGCGCCGTCACTCGCCACGACCGTCCGCCGCACCTTCGCGATCCGCAAGCACGCCACCATGGCATCGATACGACGTGACGGGTCGCCACGCATCAGCGGGACCGAGGTCGACTTCGCCGGTGACGGCGAGATCTACCTCGAAATGATGCCGGGGGCCAAGCGCGCGGGTGATCTCCGCCGCGACCCACGCCTAGCGCTGCACTGCCCGACCGAGGACACTCCCGTCGAAGATCCAGCGAGCTGGCTCGGCGACGGAAAAATCACCGGGCACGCCATAGAGGTAGAGCCTCATCGGTTCCGCATCGACATCGAGACCGTCGTCCTGACCAGGGTCGCGCCAGGTGGTGGGGAGCTTGAGATCACCACTTGGCGTAGCGACGGACACCAGGCAACGGTCCGTCGAAGCTGACTCGGGCTACCTAGTCGACGGATCAGGTTCCGCGCCACTCAGCACAGTGTCGTAGGAGGATCCGCTACTGCGACGGTGGGGGGTGGCCGCCGGGCGTAGCAGCTCGCCGCTCGGTGATTCGTAGGTAATAGCCGCTGGGATCGAGCAGACGGAAGTCTCGCAGGCCCCAAGGTCGTGCTTGCAGGTCCTCCACCAGAGGCCAACCAGCTCGCTGCACCCGGTCGAGTTCATCGACAAGGTCGTCGACCTCGAAGACGAGCTCCACGCCGGTCGGCGGCCGGCGAGAGCCTCGGTGTCCTTGGTCCTGTCGACCCGCCGCACCGATACGGACACCGTCCCGTTGGACGGCCAGGTATGGCTGGGGATCGTCACGCTGATCCGCGGCGAGGCTGAACCCGAGCACGCGGGTGTAGAAGTCGGTTGTGGCGTCGAGGTCGGAGGGGAAGATCTCGAACCGCACAGTCATCGGCATGGGCACAAGTCTCTCAGCCAGAACGTGCGGCCAGGGATCCCCCTGCGAGACGCCGGGCCTCGGGCCAAATAGCGCTGCGAGAACACCGCCAGATAGCGCTGCAAGTCACAGCGCCGCTTGGCCACCCGCCGGCAGTGGACAGCGGCGAGGACCTTGACCGTCGCGTATGACGCACCTGCCCGGACAGGATTCCCTCGTGACACGGCGGTGCCGCGCTGGCAGATTGGCGCTTATTCGACCGAGAGGAGGTGCGACACCCATGTCCCTGGTGGTTCCCGCGCCTCGTGGAGCTGACTGACCGACCGGCAGCAGCGGGGAGGCGCCCCCTTCGAGAGGTCGCTCGAAATCAAAGACTCAAAGAAGAACTACGTCGCTGGCGCTCGGCTTGAATCCGGAATCGTCGTCCGTGTTCGAGAAGATGTTCTGCGAGATCGCAAATACGGGCGCACCCGGTTCGGTACGCGACGCGGTTTCCGTCGCCGCGTACTGAGCGCGTATCCCCGGGTCATCTCGTGGCCGTCGGGACAGCGCCGGGCGGTGCCGAGGTCGTTGTTTGGCGCTGGTACGACGCCATCGTCCTCGGCGTGGAGACCGGCCTGATCAGAATGTGGGAGCCATCCCACGCGAAGTGCTGGCACAGCCACGCACCATCCACCATCATCATGAGGTCGGAAGTCGGGCCTACCTGTCCGCCGGTCTACCCGGCGCGGACTGGTGGGTCGCCGGACGCGCCACTGGCAAGGCCCAAGACGCCGCGGTTGAATTAGACGAGGTCGAGCGCCTGTACACCCAACACGACCTCTGGCACAGCCTGATCTGACAGACGGCATTCGCCCATCCACGGTGCGAAGCCGACGGACAATTAGATCAGCTGCCCGGTAGCCGACCCTTGGGTTCTCATTCGGCCGCCAGCAGATGTTCAGAGCTCGTACGCCAGCTCGTACCGGTGGGTCCCGTCCTCTTCGATGGTCAGGTGGAAGGTGCCGACGATGCCGTCGAACGCGCCACGGCCAGATCCAGGCACCACCTCGTAGTGCAGAGTTTGCGACCCACGGTGCATTCTCCCGAGCTGCTGAAGCGCGAAACCGCCCTCGCGTTCGCCTATGCGACCGCGAACAGTCTCGATCGCCACGTAACCCGCTTCTCCGACCTGCGGATTACCGCAAGAGAGCATCACGCCCATTCCGGTGGCTTCAAGGTCACCCAAGAAAGTTTTCGTGAAGTCGAACCGGCTAACGGCCCCCTCCATTTCGGCCGTCACCGGTGTCATCACAACGTTGAAGGTTCCGCGCGCGGTGCTCATGGCCGCGAGCGTAGTCAGGACCGCTGCTCGTGAACATCGAACCAGGCTGCGATCGCGCGGTGACACATCCGGGTTGGCTGCAACTCCGATCAACTTGTGCCTCATGAGGGACCGTCACGCTCGCGACCTTCCATGCCGACTGCGTTCCGGCATGCCGTTCCTTGGGTTCTCGCGGTGATCGCAACACCTGACTGAGTGGAGGTGTTGACCATGCGGTTCGCTAATCACATGATCACGGAGAACGTGCAGGTGTTTTGGGCCGAGTTGCAGCGTGGCGAGTTCATCA
>NZ_JAVREH010000030.1:0-43772 GCF_031845305.1 Jatrophihabitans lederbergiae
CGCCGCAATCGAGACTTACATCGACGCCTGGAACGAACGCTGCCAGCCGTTCACCTGGACCAAGACCGCCGACGAAATCCTCACCAAAGCAACCAGCGGTCAAAGATCATCGTTCACGCTACACTAGAGCGATTCCTGCTGCGCTTCCAGCCACGTCTGCCAGGCCGGTGCGTGGACGGCCGATCCCGCCGCCGTAGCAGTGCCGAGCCAGCGCGTCACCGGACGGATGCCGTGCAGGGCGTTGACCAGCCACGCCTCCCGCCCGTCGAGTTCGTCAATGCTCACCCGGCAGTGCCGGACCGGAATGCCGAGCTCGCCGGCCCGCTGAAGGAGTACCGCCGCCGTCACGCCGGGCAGCACCGGCAGCTCGGGCGCAGGCATGCACAGCACCTCATCGCGCCACCAGAAGAGGTTGGCAGTCGTGCCCTCCAGCAGGGTGCCGTCCGCGGTCCGCAACAGCACTTCGGCCCCCGGCGCGCGTGCCCACCGGGTGCGAAACGCCGCGAGCCGGTTCAAGTCGGGGCCTTTGCGCAGCGGCAGGACGCGTGGGTCCGGGGCCGCGGCCAGGGCCGCCTGCACGCTGGCCGACCGCTCCGGTGCCGGACGCAGCGCGAGCCGGAACTCGACCTCGTCGCCGTCCGGGACAGCTTCGATGCGCGGAAACCACTCGCCGTGCCGGGGAAGTGACCTCATGGCCACGTCCCAGAAGACCCCGGCATCCGCTCTCGATGCCGGACGGGACAGCAGTTCCTGGCATGAGGCGAGGAACCGCTGCCGGTGCAGGTCCAGCCGCCGGACGCGCCCGTCGACGAGCAAGAACGAGTCCGCGACGAGCAGCGGGGGAACGGGATTCGGCACGAGGAGGATTGTGCAGCAGCACCCAACCGCTACGGTGTCGCCACAGCGTCCGCCGCCGACGGGCTGACAATTACGGGCCGGCTGACAATCAACGGAAGGGGGACCGGATGCGGGTACTGATCGTCGACAACTACGACTCGTACACCTATAACCTCTTCCAGCTCTTCGCCGAGGTGGGCGGTGAGGACCCGGTCGTGCTGCGCAACGACGCCGACCCGGCCCCCGATCTCGCCGACTTCGACTGCGTGGTCATCTCCCCAGGACCGGGCACGCCTACCAACGCCGCGGACTTCGGCCTGTCGGCCGGCATCATCGCCGATGCCACGATCCCGCTGCTCGGTGTGTGCCTGGGCCACCAGGGGATCGCGGTGGATGGCGGATCGCTCATCACGCGGGCACCCCAACCGAGGCACGGGCAGTTGAGTGCCATCAGTCACCTCGACGTCGATATCTTCCAAGGCCTGCCGCAGCGGTTTCTGGCCACCAGGTACCACTCGCTGTCCGTTGTCGAACCACTGCCTGCCAGCGTGCAGGCCATCGCCTGGTCCGAGGACGGTGTGGTGATGGGCCTACGGCATCGAATGAAACCCGCATGGGGTGTGCAGTTTCATCCCGAGTCCATCGAGACCCAGTTCGGTGCTGAGCTGGCGGCCAACTTCCTGAACCTCGCGCGCGAGTACGCGAGGCCCTCGGGCCCTCAGGTGGCCACCGTTACGTCACCACTGCGGGCGCGACCCCAACTCCCGCCGCGGTACCAGCTGCACGTGCGATCGATGCCCGGGGCCGTCGACACGCAGTCCGCGTTCGCCGCGCTCTTCGCGGACAACCCGCGACCGTTCTGGCTGGACAGCGCTGCACCTGGCCGGTTCTCCTTTCTGGGTGACGGCAGCGGACCGCTGGCGGAGTTCGTTCGGTACCGCCTCCCTGACCGGGCAGTCGAGATTGAGGCTTCTGAGAAAGGTAACTCTCGGGTCGCTGGTTCGGTGTTCGAGTATCTGCGCGAGGAATTGCTCCGGCGTGGCGTCGACGGCCCACCGCTGCCCTTCGGATTCGGATGCGGGTACGTCGGATACTTCGGCTACGAACTCAAGGCCGACTGTGGGGCAGCGGCGGCTCACGACAGCGATATCGCCGACGCGTGCTGGCTGTTCGCCGACCGGATGATCGCCGTCGATCACGAGCGGGACCGGACGTACGTGCTTGCGCTCAGCGAGATCGGCCGGGAGGGGATGAAGGGCGACGAAGCGGACGCCCAATGCTGGATTCGCGCCGCCGCCGACCGGCTCACCAGCCTCACTGAGCAAACCGGCAATCCGTTGAACTACCTGCCTGACACGGCGAATTCCGAGCCGGAGCCGGGCGTCTTCGACCGTAGCCGGGCTGGTTACCTCGCCGACGTGCGCACCTGCCAGGAGCTGCTTCGTGCCGGTGAGAGCTACGAGATCTGCCTGACCACGACGGCCAGGGCGCCGGTCACCGGGCCGGAGCTGGACTACTACCTGCGGCTGCGCTCGGCCAACCCCGCGCCGTACGCCGCCTTCCTCGCCTTCGGGAACGTCACCATCGCCTGTGCGTCACCGGAGCGTTTTCTCAGCATCGATGAGCACGGCACTGTCGAGGCAAAGCCGATCAAGGGGACGATGCGCCGCGGCGGCACCGCCGAAGAGGACGCCTCACTGAGCGAACAGCTCGCGTCGGATCCGAAGGCGCGGGCCGAGAACCTGATGATCGTGGATCTGCTGCGCAACGACCTCGGCCGGGTGTGCGAGGTGGGCAGTGTGCGGGTGCCCCGCCTGATGGCCGTGGAAAGCTACGCCACCGTCCACCAGTTGGTGTCGACCGTGTCCGGGCGGCTGCGCCCCGACATGGACCCCATCGACTGTGTGACCGCGTGCTTTCCTCCCGGGTCGATGACCGGCGCCCCCAAGCTGCGCACCATGGCCATCATCGACGACCTGGAGAACGGTCCTCGGGGGGTGTACTCCGGTGCCCTCGGTTACCTCGGACTACGCGGGGCCGTCGACCTCAATGTGGTGATCCGGACGGCGGTTTCGGCCGGGGGTCAGTGGCGGATCGGAGCGGGCGGTGCGATCGTGCTCGCCTCTGACCCCGACGAGGAGTACGACGAGATGCGGCTCAAGGCGGCGGCCACCCTCGCAGCCCTGCCGACTGAACCCGAAGCCGCTGACCCCTTGAACCGGGCAGTGACGGCTCAACCGAACCGTCCGGAGATGTAGTCCTCGGTGCGGCGCTCGGTCGGGTTGGAGAAGATCTTCTGGGTGTCGTCGATCTCGACCAGCTGGCCGGGCTTACCGACGCCGGCGAGGTTGAAGAACGCGGTGCGCTCACTCACCCGCGCGGCCTGCTGCATGTTGTGGGTGACGATGACGATCGTGTACTTCTCTTTCAGCGACTGGATGAGGTCCTCGATCGCCAGCGTCGAGATCGGGTCGAGTGCTGAGCACGGCTCGTCCATCAGCAGCACCTGTGGCTCCACGGCGATCGCGCGGGCGATGCACAGGCGCTGCTGCTGGCCACCGGAGAGCCCCGCGCCGGGCTTGTCGAGGCGGTCCTTCACCTCTTCCCAGAGGTTGGCTCCGCGCAGTGACTTCTCGACCGTGATGTCGAGATCTGCCTTCTTCATGCGACCTGATTGCAGCTTGAGCCCGGCCACCACGTTGTCATAGATGGACATGGTCGGAAACGGGTTCGGCCGCTGGAACACCATGCCGATGGTCCGTCGCACGTCCACCGGGTCGATCGAGGGGCCGTAGATGTTCTCGCCGTCGAGCAGCACGTCACCCTGCACGCGGGCGCCGGCGATCACCTCGTGCATCCGGTTGATGGTGCGCAGCACCGTGGACTTGCCACAGCCGGACGGCCCGATGAAGGCCGTCACCGACCGGGGCGCGATGGTGAAGTTGACGTCGGCGACAGCGAGGAACTTGCCGTAATAGATGTTGAGGTTCTTCGCGTCGATCCGCTTTGCCATGAGTGTCCTTTGCTTGACTGATGAACGAGACGTTACTGGCTGACCTTGCTGCGCCGGGCGATGAACCGGGCCAGCAGGTTCAGTGCCATTACCAGGATGATCAGGGTCAGGGCCGCGCCCCACATCCGGTCCGCCGCGAAGTGCACGGTGGCCCGGTGGCCGTTGGGCAGCAGGATGGTGGTGTTGCCGAGATTGCCGAACTGGTCGCGGATCAAGCCGGGCAGTGACGCCTGCGGCCCACTCAGCAGGTTGCGGTTCCGGTTGGGGGAGTAACCGACCAGGATCAGCAGCGGTGCCGTCTCACCGGCCACCCGAGCCACCCCGAGCACCACGCCGGTGACGATGCCGCTCATCGCGGTGGGGATGACGATGCTGGCGATGGTGCGCCACTTCGGCACACCCAGCGCGTACGAGGCCTCCCGCAACTCGTTGGGCACCAGCCTCAGCATCTCTTCGGTGGTTCGCACGATCACCGGAATCATCAGCATTACCAAGGCGAGCGACACCAGCCAGCCGGCCTGCTGCCCATGGAAGGTGGTGATGACCACGGCGTAGATGAACAGCGCGGCCACGATGGACGGGATGCCGGTGAGGATGTCCACCATGAAGGTCGTCGCGCGGGCCAGTGGTCCCCGGCCGTATTCCACCAGGTAGATCGCGACGAGCAGCGCGATCGGCACCGAGATCAGCGTGCACAGGGCGACCTGTTCCACGGTGCCGATGATGGCGTGCAGGGCGCCGCCGCCCGGTGTCCGGTAGGTCGTGCCGCGCTGGCTGCGGGTGAACCAGCCGTCGCGGGTGATCGCGTGCAGGCCGCGGCTGAGGACCGTCCACAGCAGCCAGATGAGCGGCACCAGCGCGACGAGGAACGAGCCGTACACCAGCGTGGTGGCGAACCGGTCCTTGAACTTGCGGCCACGGTTGGCCGACAGCCCGGCCAGGGTGTTACTGGTGCTGGCGGCGGTCATGAGAACTCCCTGCGGCGGTTGACGACCGCGCGCGCCGCGGCGTTGACGGCGAAGGTCAGGACGAACAGCACCAGGCCCGCGACGATGTACGCGCCGGTCTGCTGGGGGCTGTTGAACTCCGAGGAGTTGTTGGCGATCTTGGACGCGAACGTCTCACCGCCGTTGAAGAGGCTGAACGAGAACGGGCCGGTGTTGGCTACCTTCGACAGGATCAGCGAGATCGCGATGGTCTCGCCGAGCGCCCGGCCGAGGCCCAGCATGGCACCGCTCACGACCCCCGGACGACCGTAGGGCAGCACCGCGAGCCGAATCATCTCCCAGCGGGTGGACCCGAGCGCCCAGGCCGCCTCGATGTTCGCGCGCGGCGTCCGTTCGAAGACGTCCCGGCACACCGCGGTGATGATGGGCAGGATCATCACCGCGAGCACCACACCGCCGGTGAAGATCGTCCCGCCCCGGACGTTGTAGTCCTTGAACAGCGGGAACCAGCCGAGGTGGCCGGTGAAGAAGTCGGCCACCGGCTGGATCTTCGGCGCCAGCACGGCGATGCCCCAGATGCCGTAGATGATCGAGGGGATCGCCGCCAGCAGGTCGATGACGTACGCGACCGGCCGGGCCACCCGGCGCTGCGCGTACTGGGAGATGAACAGGGCGATCCCGATGGCAACCGGAACCGCCAGAACCATCGCCAGCAGCGAGATCAGCACGGTCACCCAGAGCAGCGGCAGCACGCCGAAGCGCAGCACCGGTCCGTCGACGTCCCAGTCGCGCGAGGTGAGGAAGTTGACCTTGTCGGAGGTGATTGCCGGGATCGCGCGGATTACCAGGAAGGCGGCGACCAGGCCGATCAGGACGACGATGAACAGGCCGGCGCCGGAGGCGAGCGTGCTGAACAGCCGGTCGCCCAGCCGGACTCGGGCCTTCTCCCCACCGGCCGACGGCAGGCCGGCGCCCGGGACCGGCGGAATGTCAGCCAGGGTGCCGACGGCCGCCGGCTGGGCGGAGCCGACCACCGGTTCGTCGATGAGCCGTGGAGTGTGATCTGTCATGATCTCTCGCTCTGGCATCGTCTTCTTGCTCCGTCTCACGAGTAACCCCGCCGGGCGGTACGCGGCCTTCGGCCGGGCGCCCAGCGGGGTCCTCGTCGGTGAATGGAAATCTAGCTGCACGTCGATCTTCTCGGCTAGCCCTGCTGGTTCGTTCGACTCACCAGGTCAGCTGATCGTGGCGACCGCGGCCGTGACCTGGCTCTGGATGCTGGCGGGCAGCGGTGCGTAGCCCAACTCCTTCAGCGCACTCTGACCCTGTCCGGCGGTGTAGGTCAGGAACGACTTCACCAGCGAGCCGATCTTGGGATCGGAGTACTTCGAGCACACGATCTCGTAGGTGACCAGGATGATCGGGTACGCGCCCGGTGCCTTGGTGGCGTAGTCGAGCTTCAGCGTCAGGTCCTTGCCGCCATTGCTGGCGACCTTTGCGGCGGCGACCGCCGCTCCGGCCGAGTCGGCGGTCAACTCGACCGCGCCGCCGCCGTTGTCGACCTTGGCGGTGTCGAGGTTCCCGCTCACCGCGTAGGACCACTCGTCGTAGCCGATGGCGCCCTCGGTGGTGCTGATGGCCTGCTGGACGCCCTGTGAGCCGGTCTTGCCCTGGCCGGCGAAGCCCGCCTTGGACGAGTCCTTGTCCGGGGTCGCGGTGAAGTCCTTGGCGTCGTTGGCAGCGAGGTAGCGCTCGAAGTTCTGCGTGGTACCCGATGAGTCGCTGCGGTAGAAGACCGTGATCTTCTGCGACGGCAGCTTCACGCCGGAGTTGGCGGCCTTAATGGCTGGGTCATCCCAGCTGGTGATCTTGCCCAGGAAGATCTGGGTGATCAGGGTGGGAGTCAGGGTGAGGTCGGTCACGCCCTTGAGCTTGTACGCGACCGCGATCGGGCCGGTGACCATCGGCAGATCGAGAGCAGGCGAGCCACAGGCTGCGGCTGCCTTGGCGACCTCGCCCTTCTTGGGATCCAGCGCCGAATCGGAGCCGGCGAAGTTGTCCTGCTTGGCGAGAAAGTTCGAAACGCCGGCGCCCGAGCCAGTGCCGTTGTAGGTCACCGTCGTCCCGCTGCACTGGCTCTGGAAGTCCTTGACCCACTGGTCCATGGCGTTCTTCTGTGCGGTGGAGCCTTCTGCCTTCAGCGAGCCGGTGCCGCACGCGGCGGCGGCCGGCGCCGGGGACGAGGCCGCGCTGGTGGTGGAGGCGCTGCTGGTGGTGGACGCGCTGCTGGCGGTGGAGGCGCTGCTGGCGGAGGTCGCGGCGGCGCCGGTGGTGTTGCTGCTCGTCACGCCCTTGTCAGAACCGCAGGCAGTCAACGCGATGGCGCCTGCCGCAAGTCCGGCGACGACGCCTGCACGGGTGATCAACACCTGTAATCCCTCTCTAGTACGTCGGGCTGCGGGCATGAGTGCCTGCGCAGCGCGGGACCAGCCGAAGTGGCTGATGACGCCGACGGTAGGGAGCGGAAGTGGCCTGCTGGGAAGTCCTCGGTGAACGGGAAGTGAACGCCCGCACCGGGCTCGGTCAGGGCCGGACGTACTGGACGTCGCGCGAGAATTCCGCGAAGCCGAGCGTGCGGTACAGCGCGACGGCGCCGGTGTTCGTCTCGTCCACATAGAGCAGCACCGTGCCGAGTCCCAGCCCTCGCAGGTGCCGCAAGCCGGCCGTCAACAGCACCCTGCCGAGGTGCATGCCCTGCGCGGCAGGATGGATGCCCAGGACGTAGACCTCGCCCATCGGCTCGGGGGTCTCGTCGTGCACCTTCGTCCAGTGGTAGCCGACGAGCTCGCCGTCGCGTTCGGCGAGCAGGAAGCCGCCCGGGTCGAACCACGGCTCCTGCAGCCGCTCGTCGAGGTCCCGCTGCGTCCAGCCGCCCTGCTCAGGATGGGACGCGAAGGCAAGGGCGTTCAGCGCCAGCCAGGCCTGGTCGTCGCGCCCGGGGACGAACGGGCGGATGTTCACGCCGGCCGGACGCGGGACGTCGCCGAGCTCCAGGTCCGGCAATGAGCGGCGCAGCTGCAGCAACTCGCGAGTCACCAGCAGGCCGGCCTGCTGGGCTGCCCGTCGCGCGACGCTGGACTCCCCGTGCGCCCACAGCCGCAGCTCACCGTGCGGGTCCTCGGCGTCGAGCTTCTCGAGGGCGCCCAGCAGCTCGAGTGCGACCGCGTCGTCGACGGCGACGAGTTCAGCGGCCGTCGCCTCGGCGTCCGGAGCCAGTTGGGCGTAACCCAGCAACTCCGACCCCTCGGATGTGGCGAGCAGGTGCCGGACCGGCGCCCCGGCGTGCAGGCGCAGCAGGCCGCCCTCGCTGATCGGCGGGTTGTCCTGAGCACCAGCGGACTGGGATACCAGCCGGCGGACCTGGTCGGCCTGGTCCTCGGTGAGGGTCGTTACCGAGCGGAGGTCAGGGGTCACACCTGAACGTTAGCCGCGTCCTCCGCGCTCGCTCGCCGCATCGCCGGATCATCGCCCGCCTCCGCAAGGTCGCCGCCCTCGGCCAGCGGATCGCCACCGCGGGCACGCAGGCCCGGCTCGGCAGGCTTGACGAACTTGTAGCCGACGTTGCGCACGGTGCCGATGAGCGCCTCGTGCTCCACGCCCAGCTTGGCGCGCAACCGGCGCACGTGGACGTCCACCGTGCGGGTGCCGCCGAAGTAGTCATAACCCCACACCTCTTGAAGCAGGTGCGAGCGGGTGAACACCCGGCCGGGGTGCTGAGCGAGGAACTTCAGCAGCTCGAACTCCTTGTACGTCAGGTCGAGCACGCTGCTCTTCAGCCGGGCCGTGTACGTGGCCTCTTCGATCGTGAGCTCGCCGACCTTGACCACGCCAGGCTCGCCCTGGACCACGGCGCTGCGGCGAGCCAACGCGAGCCGCAGCCGGGCGTCGACCTCAGCCGGACCAGCGGTGTCGAGCAGCACGTCGTCCACGGACCAGTCCGCCGACAGTGCGACGAGGCCGCCCTCTTTCAGGACCACGAGCACCGGCAGGCTGACCTCCGCGGTGGCCAGGACCTTGGTGAAGGCGCGGGCACCGGCCAGGTTGAAGCGGGCGTCGATCAGCACGGCGTCGGCCTTGGTGGTCAGCAGTGGGCTGACGTCGAACTCCGACACGATGACGTCGTGTCCGAGCAGCCCCAGCGCGGGAAGAACCTCGGTGGTCGGCTGCGCTGCCGTGGTGAGGAGGAAGATTTCCATGATGCCTCCCAGATAGCCCGAATCAAGCGGTGATCACAGGGCCGTCGAATGGTCGAGGAGAGAATATGGACATATGGGGCCCGGAACCTGTGCTGCTTCGAACAGGTGACGACATTGTTCTATCGGTGGCCTATTACGTCGGTGTTTCCGACGGTCCGTCGTACCTGCTCGGTCATGGTTTTACCGGCTCCAGCTCCAATGAGCACTTCCGCAGCGTGGCGGAGCGGCTGCACGCTCGCGGCGCGGCCGTCCTTGCCCTTACTTTCCGGGGCACGGGCGGTCCGGCGGCACCTCGACGGTGGGAGTGGACGAGGTCCAGGACATCACCGCGGGCCTCGAATGGCTGCGCCACCGACGCCCGGGTGTGCCGGTGATCACGCTCGGCTTCTCGATGGGCGCGTCGGTGGTCATCCGGCATGCCGGACTGGCACCGGCCGGGACGGCGGCCGACGTGGTGATCGCGGTCAGCGGCCCCGGCCGCTGGTACGAGCGCGGCACCAAGCCGATGCGCAGGCTGCACTACGGGGTCGAGACCCGGATCGGCAGGTTTGTGCTGCACCGGGTCTTCAAGACGCGCATCGGCGGCGGCTGGGACCCGCTGCCGGTCTCGCCCGTCGAGGTCGCCGCGTCCATCCGCGTTCCGACTCTCGTGGTGCACGGCGACCGCGACCCGTACTTCGGTGTGGAGCACGGCCGGATGATCGCCGCGGCGACGCCGGGAGCGCAGCTCTGGCTCGAAGCCGGCATGGGGCACGCCGAGAATGCGACAAGCATGGAACTACTCGACCGGATCGATGACTGGGCACGGCACGCGGTGAGCGTGTCTGAGAGCATGGCCCGGTGACCGTGGACAGCTCGGCCAGCACCGCGATGCAATCCGACCGGTCGGGGACAGGTTCGGCCCCCCACCTCCAGCTCGCCGTGCTGAGCCTGCTGGCCGGTGGTGTGCTCGCGGGTGGCTCCTACCTCGGCGACATCGGCCTGCTGGTGGCGACCGCCGTGGTGCAGGCGCTGCTCGTGGTGAGCTGGGTGCTCGGGACGGGACTGCCCGGCCGGACGGGGGCGCTGGCGATCGGCGGTCTGGCTGCCGCCGCGGTGGACGCGGCGACGACGCACTGGCACGACAGCGGCTACTCACCGGTGCTCGGTGTGCTCGGGGTCGCGATCCCGCTGATGTTCGTCCACCAGCTGATCCGTGGCGTGGTCCGTGCCCGGGTGGTCGAGTCGCTGGCCGACATCACCGTGCTGCTGCTCGCCGTGGTGGCGCTGACGGGCCTGATGGTGCTGCGCAGGCAGGGTGACGGGAACGTTCTGGTTCCGGCCGTCGTCGCGGCTATCGCGGCCGGAATGGCGGCCAGCCACGTCACCGACGCCGGGTGGTCTGCCCCCCGCTTCGATCCGGCGGTGGACCGCGGGCTTCCGGCGGTGGTCGTCGGCATCGTCGTCGGTGGCGGAATCGGCCTGCTGGCGCTGCGCCGGATCATCGACTTCACCGGTGGCCGTGGTGGTTTCGTCGGAGCGGCGGTCGCGGCGGTGGCCTGCCTGCTGTCCATCGGCGCCACCTTCAGCGGCACCCACTCGACCCTGGACGCCCCGACCTCGGCGGAACCGGGTGGAGCGCTGCCCCGGGGCGCGCGCCTGCGACCCGTGGCCGCGACCCTGATGACCGTCGCCTTGAGCGTGCCGGCGGCCTACGTCCTGGTCAACGCGCTCTCGAGCTGATCGGACGGCCGACCCCCAGCTTGGCCGAAGGGCTCCCGATCGCTACCCTGATGAGATTATGGGACAGCTGCTCACCTCTCGCCGCGCGGTCGATCTGTGCCGCGTCGGCAGCGCGCTGTGTCCCCTCTTCTGATCGGGTAGCTCGTTCAGGCCCCTGCCGCCGACTGCCCCACCCCCGCACGTAGCCCTCTCGCCCTTGCCGAGCCGTGCCACGGGGGTCCGCGAAGTTTCTATAGCTCGCCCACCAATCGAGGAGAAAACAACCATGAGCCGCTCCGAAGCGCTCGTCCCGGCCGACTGGGTCGAAGAGAATCTCAACACCCCCGGCATCGTGATCGTGGAGGTCGACGAGGACACCACCGCCTACGACGGCGGCCACATCGCTGGTGCGGTGAAGCTCGACTGGAAGACGGAGCTGCAGGACCAGGTCCTGCGCGACGCGGTCAACAAAGAGGACTTCGAGAAGCTGCTGTCGGCCAAGGGCATCGGCAACGACGACACCGTGGTCCTCTACGGCGGCAACAACAACTGGTTCGCCGCATACGCCTACTGGTACTTCAAGCTGTACGGCCACGACGACGTCAAGCTGCTCGACGGCGGCCGCAAGAAGTGGGAGCTCGACGGACGTGAGCTGTCCAAGGACGAGGTGAGCCGGCCGGCCACCGAGTACCAGGCCGCGGACCAGGACCTGTCCATCCGCGCCTTCCGGGACGAGACGATCGCCGCCATCGGCAACAAGAACCTGGTGGACGTCCGCTCGCCCGACGAGTTCTCCGGCAAGCTGCTGGCACCCGCGCACCTGCCGCAGGAGCAGTCCCAGCGCGGTGGACACATCCCGACCGCGGTGAACGTCCCGTGGTCCAAGGCGGCCAACGAGGACGGCACCTTCAAGAGCGACGACCAGCTGGCCCAGCTCTACGCCGACGCCGGCCTGGACGCCAGCAAGGAGACGATCGCCTACTGCCGGATCGGCGAGCGCTCCAGCCACACCTGGTTCGTGCTGCACCAGCTGCTCGGCCACCAGAACGTGAAGAACTACGACGGCTCGTGGACCGAATACGGTTCGCTCGTCGGCGTGCCGATCGAGAAGGGAGCCTGAGCCATCATGTGCGGAGCCCCAGCGCAGACGCCCACGCTGCCAGCCCACGTGGACATCACCAAAGAGACCGTCATCTACGGAACCGTGGTCAAGGACGACGCCCCGGTTCCCTCCGCCTACGTCCGGCTGCTCGACTCCACCGGCGAGTTCACCGCGGAGGTCGTCACGTCGGCCACCGGGGACTACCGGTTCTTCGCCGCTCCCGGCGAGTGGACGCTGTCCGTGCTGCACAACAGCGGCTCGGTGCGCAAGCAGGTCCACGCCCTCGAGCCTGGGTTGGTCGAAGCTCAGCTCGTCCTGAACTAGGCGCGAAGCGCAGCTCGTCCTGAGCTGAGCGCCACACTCTGCCGCGGCTGGTCGCGGGGAGCGCCGCAGCGACTATCCTGATCGACATGGAACAGTTCTATGTCGGCCTGCTGATAGTGGCGTTCCTCGCGATCGGCGGTATGGCCGTGCTCGTCATCACCAAGCTGTTCGCCGGCCAGCAGTAAGCCGCGGTGGCCGACCCTGTGACCCCGCAGGTCCCTGCCCTGGATGACACCAGCGACCTGCGCCTCGGTCCCGAGATCGACGAGGCGCTGCTCGCTGTCCTGCCGCTCGTGGGCTCGTGGAGCGGGCACGGCACCGGCGTGGACCCGGCGTCCGGAGAGCAGTTCACCTTCGCGCAGCGGGTGACTTTCGCCCATGACGGGCGACCTTTTCTCTCCTATGACTTACACAGCTGGGTGCTCGACCAGGCCGGGTCTGTGCTCCGGCAGGGGGTGCGCGAACACGGCTTCCTGAGGATGGGCGAAGCCGAGGACGAGCTCGAACTCGTGCTCACCACGGCCGACGGGGTCATCGAGATCTTCACCGGCCTGGCTGGCGACCTCCGCTGGGAACTGGTGACCACCGCGGTCGGGTTCACGCCCTCGGCGGAGCAGATCGCGGGGGAGCGGCGGCTGTACGCGATCGCCGGGGACACCCTGGCCTACGTCCAGGAAGTGGCGGTCGAGGGTGGCAGCTACCAGCCGCTGGTGAACGGGCAGCTCCAGCGCGACTGACCACGCCTGATCTCGGCCGGGACCCGGGTGCGGCCGGTCCGGACAGTATGAAACCCCCGAGCCGGTTCAGGGTGAACCTGCTGCCGTTCGGACAGCGCGGCGGCTCGGGGGTTCGGTGGGACGCCGGAATTAACCGGCGACCTCCTTGGGAGTCCGAGTGTGCATCAAGTTACGGACCACCTCCTTTCCTTACGCCGTTGAGGATATGACGTCTCGAGCAGAGCTGCCAGTCTTTATTCGAGGTGTCGAATCAGAAGATTCACGGCGTCGAATCAGAAACCCGCGAGCTTGCTCAACCGCTCCGTCGCCTCGGCGCAATCGCGCAGCGGGCTCCCGTCCAGGGTGTGTATCCGGGCGACACCGCGGCCGCTGGACACCAGCCAGACGCCGTCGGCAGCGTGCAGGTCGGTCACCGTACCGAGGGCGTAGTCGGTGGTGAAGCCGTCACCCTCGGCCTCGGTAAAGAGCGCCTGCTGCGTGATGGAGGCGAGAATCCCTGTTCCACCGTGGGGTGTTGTGTGCAGCGTGGAGCCGGTCAGCCACACGACGGACGCGGTCGGCGCTTCCAGCACGAAGCCGTCCGTGCTGGTGAAGAGCACGTCGTCGGCGCCGCGCTCGGTCGCAGTCCGCAGTGCCGCCACGTTCACCGCGTACGAGAGCGTCTTGACGCCACCGAGCAGCCACGGCGCGTCGGTGTAGGTGTTAGACGCGGTGCCACGCGCCAGGGTGGCGACGCCGATGCCCCGCTGTCGCTGCCGCAGCACCTTCTCCGACGTCGCCGTCACGCTGGCAATGCCGGTGATCGGCCCGCCGGGGCTCGACTCGCGGCCGCGCGTGAGCATCAACTTCAGCATCGCCTCGCCCGGACGGTGCCACTCGGTGAGAACCTGGCCGACGAGCTCCAGCCACCGCTCGCGATCGGGTTCGGGCAGGGCCAGCAGGGCGCACGAGACGGCGAGTCGGTCGAGGTGGGCGTCCAGGTGGTCGACCTCGTGCGAGCCGCTCTCTGAAGTGACCACGCGGGTGGCCTCGAAACAACCGTCGCCGCGGGTCAGGCCGAGATCGTCGGCGGCGAGCACCGGATCATCAGCCGGAACCAGCCCCGCTCCGAGAACACCCAGCACTGGCAACGTCGTATCGGTAGGCCGCTTCGTCACCCCGGCAGCGTAGGCGCCGATCGGCTGAGTGCCGGTAGGCGCCGATCGGCTGAGTGCCAGATCTACCATGGGCCATCATGAGTTCCTCCGAGTCCGGTCCGCCGGGTAGGCCGCATCAGCCGGATTTGTTGGCTGCCAGGTTGCGAGAACGCGGAATGCGGATGACACCGCAGCGCCAGCGCGTTATGGATGCCGTGACCCAGCTCGTGCACGCGACCCCGGACCAGGTCGCGGAGGCGACCCCGGACGTCGACCTGACGACGGTGTACCGGACGCTCGAAGTCCTCGAGCAGATCGGCATGCTGGCGCACACTCACCTCGGTCACGGCGCGCCGTCGTACCGGCTCGCCGACGACGATCACATCCACGTGGTCTGTCACCACTGCTCCGCCGTCGTCGACGCGCCGGCCGGGCTGGCCGATGATCTTGCCGCCCGACTGCTCGACGAGCGCGGCTTCCATCTCGATCGTTCACACTTCACGGTTTTCGGCACCTGCGCCGACTGTGCGGCTGGAGGGCTCCATGGCTGATTACCGATCACTGCTGCTGGACTGGCCAGGTGCCGTGGCGGCCGACGGCGTCGACGCCGGCGTCGCCTGGCACTACGGCGACCCGTTACGCGAGCAGCGGCGGGCCGCCGAGGCCGCGGGGCTGGTGGACCTCTCTCACCGCGATGTGCTGGTCGTCCCGGGCCCGGACCGGCTGGAATGGCTGCACGCCATCTGCTCCCAGCACCTGTCGGCTCTCGCCGACGGGGACTCGACCGAGGCGCTGGTGCTCTCGCCCAACGGGCACGTCGAGCAGCACTGGCAGGTCACCGAACTCGGTGGCCAGGTGTGGATCGACACCGAGCCTGCCGCTGCGGACGAGGTGCTCGGCTACCTGCTCAAGATGCGCTTTCTCAAAAGGGTGGAACCAGCAAAGGTGACCGCGGACTTCGCGGTGCTGGCACTGCTCGGCCCGAGCGCGGCAGCGGTGCTCGCCGACGCCGGCCTGCCGGTTCCGGATCAGGGCGCGTTGGCCTCGGCAAGCGGTGGCTTCGTACGGCGCGGTGGCACTGGCACGTCCGGCAACGGCGCGTTCGATCTTGTCATTCCGCGGGCTGAGCTCGCCGGCATCGCGGGTCGGTTGCGCGATGCCGGAGCCGAGCCGACCGGAACCTGGGCGTCCGAGGCGCTGCGGGTGGAACGGCGCCGGCCGCGTCTCGGCCTCGACACCGACCACCGCACCCTTGCCCACGAGGCCGGCTGGATCGGCTCCGCGGTGCACCTGGACAAGGGCTGTTACCGGGGCCAGGAGACGGTGGCGCGGGTGCAGAACCTGGGCAAGCCGCCTCGCCGGTTGGTGCTGCTGCACCTGTCCGGCGACTCGGAGCAGTTGCCGACGCCGGGCAGCCCCGTCGAGCGGGACGGTCGCGCCGTGGGCTTCGTCGGTACCGCGGTGCAGCACTACGAATTCGGGCCGATCGCGCTGGCCATCGTCAAGCGCGGACTGTCGGCCTCGGACGTGTTGACCGTGGCAGGGCACTCGGCGGCGCTCGATCCGGACGATGCCGTCGCGGAGCTTCCGACCGGGTTTGCCGGCCACGCGGGACCGGCGCAGACCAGCGCCTGAGGTTGGGCGGTAACGGCACGGGCGTTACCCGCGATGACGATCACGATGCATGACTCGTTTCGGATACACCCTGATGACCGAGCAGAGTGGACCCAAGGACCTCGTCCGCTACGCGGTCGGCGCCGAGCGGGCCGGCTTCGACTTCGAGGTGTCCAGCGACCACTACTTCCCGTGGCTGCAGTCCATGGGACACGCGCCGTACGCCTGGTCGGTGCTGGGCGCGGTCGCGCACGCCACCGACCGGGTGGAGCTCATGACGTACGTGACCTGCCCGACCATCCGCTACCACCCCGCCGTGGTGGCGCAGAAGGCCGCGACACTGGGCATCCTGTCCGACAACCGGTTCATCCTCGGCCTCGGCGCGGGCGAGAACCTCAACGAGCACGTGGTCGGCGAGGGCTGGCCCGCGGCCGCCGTCCGCCAGGACATGCTGGTCGAGGCCATCGAGATCATCCGAGCGCTGCTGACCGGTGAGCAGACCACGCTGGAAGGCCAGTACTTCCGGGTGGATTCGGCCAAGGTCTGGGACGTGCCCGACGTCGAGGTGCCCATCGCGACCGCCATCTCGGGCGAACGCGGCATCGAGCAGTTCGCCCCGCTCTCGGACCATCTGATCACGACCGATCCGGTACCGGACCTGCTGCGGAGCTGGGATGCCGCCCGCCGCGAGCAGGGTGCCGAGAGCAGCCGCAAGATCGGGCAGATCCCGATCTGCTGGGGGCCCGACAAGCAGGCAGCCATCACCCGCGCCCACGAGCTGTTCCGGTGGTTCGGCGGCGGCTGGCACGTCAACGCCGACCTGCCGCTCCCGGTGAGCTTCGATGCCGCCAGCCAGTTCGTCCGGGAAGAGGACGTCGCCGGGTCCATCGCCTGCGGTCCCGATCTGGATGAGCTCGTCGAGTCCTTCCAGCCCTTCCTGGACGCGGGCTTCACCGACATCGCGCTGGTCCAGGTGGGTAATGAGAACCAGCAGCGGTTCCTGGACGAGATCGCCGAACCGCTGCTGGAGAAGCTGCGCCAGGCCGCGTCCGCATGACACCCCCTACCAACAGGCAGCGGTAGTAGGGTGACTCGAATGCGGAAGGTGAGCAGCTCATGAGCGTACGTAAGACCCTGCTGTCCTGGCCGGTGCTTCGTCAGGCCATCGACGGCGACGGGCTCGGTCGCGGCAAGGCCGTGCAGTCCCAGCGGACCGCGGACTGGACCGCTCGTACCGAGACCGCCGACCGGGTCGTCGAGAGCGTGTGCCCGTACTGTGCCGTCGGCTGCGGTCAGCGGATCTACGTCAAGGACGAGAAGGTCATCCAGATCGAGGGCGACCCCAACTCGCCGATCAGCCGGGGCCGGTTGTGCCCCAAGGGCTCGGCCAGCGAGCAGCTGGTGAACTCTCCCGGCCGGCAGACCGCGATGCTCTACCGCAGGCCCGGCGGAACCGAGTGGGAGCCGCTCGACCTCGAGACCGCCACGGACATGATTGCCGACCGCATCGTGGACACCCGGGCGCGGACGTGGCAGGACGCCGACGATCAGGGCCGGCCGCTGCGCCGCACGCTCGGGATCGCCTCGCTCGGCGGGGCCACGCTCGACAACGAAGAGAACTACCTGATCAAGAAGCTGTTCACCGCCATGGGCGCGATCCAGATCGAGAACCAGGCCCGTATTTGACACAGTGCCACCGTCCCCAGTTTGGGGGCATCGTTCGGACGCGGCGGCGCGACGTCGTTCCTGCAGGACCTGGCCAACTCTGACTGCATCGTCATTCAGGGGTCCAACATGGCCGAGTGCCACCCGGTCGGTTTCCAGTGGGTGATGGAGGCGAAGAAGCGGGGCGCGAAGGTCATCCACATCGACCCGCGGTTCACCCGGACGTCCGCGGTGGCCGATCAGCATGTGCCGCTGCGCGCGGGCAGTGATATCGCCTTCCTGGGCGGCATCATCAACTACATCCTGGCGAACGAGAAGTTCTTCCGCGAGTACGTGGTCGCCTACACGAACGCCTCCACTATCCTGCGCGAAGACTTCGCAGACGTGGACGACCTCGACGGGGTGTTCTCGGGCTATGACCCGAAGACCGCCACGTACAACAGCGAGACGTGGGCGTACGAGGGTGTCGAGGACATTCCGGCACCCGGTGACCGCACGCCGCGCTCGGACGACGGCAGTGACGGTGGCGAAAGCCACGAGTCCCAGGGCGAGCGGGGCGCGGGCCACGAGCTCGGTGGCCACGGGGTGAAGCTGGCCCACTCCCGGGTACGCCGCGACGACACCCTGCAGGACCCGCTGTGCGTATTCCAGGTGCTCAAGCGGCACTACGCCCGCTACACCCCCGAGATGGTCCAGCAGGTGTGCGGCGTCGACCCCGCGGACTTCCTCGCCGTGTGCGAGGCGGTCACCGAGAACAGTGGCCGCGAGCGCACCACGGCCTGGGTGTACTCGGTCGGCTGGACCCACCACACCGTGGGCGTGCAGTACATCCGGGGCTCGGCGATCATCCAGTTGCTGCTGGGCAACATCGGCCGGCCCGGCGGCGGGATCATGGCGCTGCGCGGGCACGCCAGCATCCAGGGCTCCACCGACATCCCGACGCTGTTCAACCTGCTGCCCGGCTACCTGCCGATGCCGAAGGTCGGTGAGCACGACACCCTGTCCGGCTACGTCGACACCATCCGCAGCCCCGAGCAGAAGGGCTTCTGGTCCGAGGCCGAGTCCTACATCGTCAGCCTGCTCAAGTCCTACTGGGGCGAGGCGGCCACGGCCGACAACGACTTTGCCTTCGACTACCTGCCCAGGCTCACCGGCGACCATGGCACGTACCAGACAGTCATGGACATGCTGGAGGACAAGGTCGAGGGCTACTTCCTGCTCGGCCAGAATCCGGCGGTCGGCTCGGCGCACGGCAAGATGCAGCGCTTGGGCATGGCACATCTCAAATGGCTGGTCGTGCGCGACCTGAACATGATCGAGTCGGCCACGTTCTGGAAGGACAGCCCCGAGATCGAGACCGGTGAGCTGCGTACCGAGGACATCGACACCGAGGTCTTCTTCTTCCCGGCTGCCTCGCACGCCGAGAAGGACGGGACGTTCACCCAGACCCAGCGGCTGCTGCAGTGGCATCACAAGGCGGTCGAGCCACCGGGTGACTGCCGCAGCGAGCTGAACTTCTTCTTCCACCTCGGCCGCAAGATCCGGGAGCGGCTGGCCGGCTCGACCGAGCAGCGGGACCGTCCACTGCTCGACCTGACCTGGGACTACCCCGTCAACGAGCTCGGTGAGCCCTCGGCCGAAGCGGTGCTGCGAGAGATCAACGGCCAGCACCTGACCGGTGAGAAGGCCGGCCAGCCGCTCACCAGCTACACCGAGATGAAGGCGGACGGCTCGACCGCCGGCGGCTGCTGGATCTACACCGGGGTGTACGCCGACGGCGTGAACCAGGCGGCCCGGCGCAAGCCCGGCCAGGAGCAGGAGTGGACGGCGCTGGAATGGGGCTGGGCGTGGCCCGCCAACCGGCGGACGCTCTACAACCGCGCTGCCGCCGATCCCGAGGGCAAGCCATGGAGCGAGCGCAAGGCCTACGTCTGGTGGGACGAGGACCAGCAGAAGTGGACCGGTCACGACGTCGCGGACTTCGTCGCGGACAAGGCTCCCTCGTATCGGCCCGAAGCCGGTACTCCCGGCGCGAAGGGTCTGGCCGGCGATGACCCGTTCATCATGCAGGCCGACGGAAAGGCCTGGCTGTACGCACCTGAGGGGCTGCTCGACGGGCCGCTGCCGACGCACTACGAGCCGGCCGAGTCGCCGATCCGCAACCCGATGTACAACCAGCAGGCCAGCCCCGTCCGACAGGTGTACCCGCGGCTGGACAATCTGCAGAACCCGTCGCCGCCCGAGCCGCACGCCGACGTGTTCCCGTACCTGTTCACCACCTACCGGCTGACCGAGCACCACACGGCCGGTGGGATGAGCCGATGGCTTCCGTACCTGTCCGAGCTGCAGCCGGAGTTCTTCTGCGAGGTGTCACCCGCGCTCGCCCGCGAACGCGGCCTGACGCATCTCGGCTGGGCCACCATCGTTACGGCCCGGACGGCCATCGAGGCCCGCGTCCTGGTCACCGAGCGGGTGGTTCCGCTGCGGATCGACGGCCGGGAGTTCCACCAGATCGGCCTGCCGTATCACTGGGGCGTGGGCAGTTCAGCCCTGGTGTCCGGTGACTCCGCCAATGACCTCTTCGGCGTCACGCTCGATCCGAACGTGCATATCCAGGAGAGCAAAGTGGCGTCCTGCGACATCCGGGTGGGCAGGCGTCCCACCGGACCGGGCCTGCTGTCGTTCGTCGAGGGCTATCGTCGAAGGGCAGGAATAACCGTGGAGACCGGAAACAAACAGCGCACACCCGAATCGACGCCTGTCGCAACCGAAACCCAGGAGGTCTGATGTCCAGGCTGTCCGGTCCACTGCATAATCCCGCCACCGACGCCGGTTGGGAGGATCCCCCACCACGTAAAGGATTTTTTACCGACACGTCGGTCTGCATCGGCTGCAAGGCGTGTGAGGTTGCCTGCAAGGAATGGAACGACGTTCCCGAGGACGGCCTCAACCTGCTCGGCTCGTCCTATGACAACACCGGCGCGCTGAGTGCCTCGACGTGGCGCCATGTGGCGTTCATCGAGCAGCCGGCGAAGCCCGCCGCCAACACGGTCAGCCTCGGCATGCCGACGACTCAGCGTCCCGGCGACACCATGGACGCCAGCACCCTCACGGACTTCCGCTGGCTGATGTCCTCCGACGTGTGCAAGCACTGCACCCACGCCGCGTGCCTGGACGTGTGCCCCACCGGGTCGCTGTTCCGGACCGAGTTCGGCACGGTCGTCGTGCAGGACGACATCTGCAACGGCTGCGGCTACTGCGTGCCGGCGTGTCCGTTCGGCGTCATCGATCGCCGCGCCGGTGACAAGAACACCAAGAACGTCGGCATCGCGCAGAAGTGCACGCTCTGCTACGACCGGATCGGTGTCGGTGAGACCCCCGCCTGCGCGAAAGCCTGTCCGACCGAGTCCATCCAGTTCGGCGATGTGGACGAGCTGCGCGAGCGCGCCGCTGCCCGGTTGGCCACCCTGCAAGACCAGGGCGTAAGCACCGCCCGGCTCTACGGCGAGAGCCCGGACGACGGCGTGGGCGGCTCCGGCGCGATGTTCCTGCTGCTCGACGAGCCGGAGGTGTACGGATTGCCGCCGGACCCGGTGGTGACCACCCGCGACCTTCCAGACATGTGGAAGAAGGCCGCGTTGGCCGCCCTCGGGCTGCTGGCCGGCGCCGCCGCCGCGTTCCTCGGAGGCGGGGGATGAGCGAGCAGCAGGCGGAGTTCCGGGCCGAGAAGCGCACGGACGTGCCGGAGCAGTCCACCACTGGGGTCTTGGACGAGAAGCTGCAGCCCGGTGCTGCCGTGGAGTCCGGCGAGCGGACCGGCCGTCGCGGCGCCGGCCGCGGCGGGCGTCGGGGCAGGCGCCGCCGCGACGAGCACCAGATGGTGCCCGATGCGACCTTCACCTCGTACTACGGTCGGCCGGTCGTCAAGGCGTCCCCGTGGGAAGCCGACATCCCCGCGTACCTGTTCCTCGGTGGCCTCGCCGGAGGCTCTTCCCTGCTGGGCGCAGGCGCACAGCTCACCGGCCGTCCCGTGCTGCGCAAGGTGGGCCGCATCGGGGCACTCTCGGCCATCACCGTCAGCTTTGCCGCGCTCGTCCACGACCTGGGCCGGCCGTCGCGCTTCGTCAACATGCTGCGGGTGGCGAAGCCGACGTCCCCGATGTCGGTGGGCACCTGGATCCTGACCATGTACGGGCCGCTGGCCGGCGCCGCGGGGGCGGCTGAACTGGTCGCCCCGTTCGTCGACCTCGCCCCCAAGCGGCTGCGATTTTCCTTGAGGCTACTGGTGAAAGCGGCGTCGCCTGCCGGTCTGGGCGCTGCCCTCGTCGGCCCGGCGGTCGCCTCATACACCGGCGTGCTGCTCGCGGACACCGCGACTCCTACCTGGCACGCTGCCCGCAAGCACCTGCCGTTCGTGTTCGTCGGCTCGGCCGCCGCGGCGTCCGGCGGCCTGGGCATGCTGCTCTCCCCGCCGTCCGAGGCAGGACCGGCCCGGCGGCTCGCGCTCGGCGGTGCGGTCCTCGAACTCGCGGTGGAGCACCACATGGAAGGCGGCATGGGCATCACCGCCGAACCGCTGCACACCGGCAAGCCGGGCATGCTGATGCGGGCCAGCAAGGCCCTGACCGCGATCGGAGCCGCGGGATCACTGCTCGCCGGCCGAAGTCGGCTTGCCGCCGCAGTCTCCGGAACGGCGCTGCTGGCCGGTTCGGCGTGCACCCGGTTCGGCATCTTCCACGCCGGTCAGGCGTCGGCCCGCGACCCGAAGTACACGGTGGTGCCACAGCGCGAGCGGATCGAGCGTGGCGAGGCGGCGGGCGCGTAAGCCGGTCCGCTCCTCAGCGTTGTGGGGGTCAGTTCAGCGGACCTGCAGTACCGCGTCACCCCGGGGAGCCACGAACTCTCCGATCACGGTGCCCAGCGGCAGTTCACCCGCCACCAGCAGGCCACCGCTCGTCTGGGCGTCGGCCAGCAGCAGCAATTCGTCCTCGGGGACCGACGCGCTCAGGTGCGGCCGTACCCAGTCCAGATTGCGGCGGGTGCCACCGCTGACGTAGCCGGCGGCCAGCGCCTCGCGAGCCCCGTCCAGGTACGACACGGCTGCGGCGTCCACCACGGCGGTGACGCCCGAGGCACGCGCCATCTTGTACAGGTGGCCGAGCAGGCCGAAACCCGTGACGTCGGTGGCTGCCCGCAGGCCCGCGTTCAGGGCCGCCTCGCAGGCGGCGCGGTTCAGCGTCACCATCGAGGCGATCGCGTTCTCGAATACCTCCCCGGTGGACTTGTGCCGGTTGTTGAGCACCCCCACGCCCAGCGGCTTGGTGAGCGAGATGGCCAGCCCCGCCTCGGCCGCGTCATTGCGCAAGAGCCGATCCGGATTCGCGATCCCGGTCACGGCCATGCCGTACTTGGGCTCCGGATCGTCGATGCTGTGCCCGCCGCCCACGTGGCAGTCCGCCTCCCGCGCCACGTCGAGGCCCCCGCGCAGGACCTCGCGCAGCAGGTCGGACGGCAGGACGTCGCGGGGCCAGCCCACCAGGTTCACCGCCATCAGCGGCCGGCCGCCCATCGCGTAGATGTCGGACAGCGCGTTGGCCGCGGCGATCCGGCCGAAGTCGTAGGCGTCGTCCACCACCGGGGTGAAGAAGTCGGCGGTGCTGATGACCGCGGTGTTCCCGTCGATCCGTACCACGGCTGCGTCGTCGCCATCATCGAGCCCGACCAGCAACTCCGGACTGGCCTTGCTGCCGGTGAGGCCGGCGACGATGTCCTCCAACTCGCCGGGCGGGATCTTGCAGGCACAGCCTCCGCCGTGTGCGAACTGGGTCAACCGGTACGCCGTGGCAGTCATGGTTTCGAGGTTAACTCGCCGACCCGCTAGCGTGGCGGGTGGAGGCGTACAGGTGCCTGGTGGCCCTCCCGGTCTTCAAAACCGGTGAAGCCGAGTATCTCGGCTTGGCGGGTTCGATTCCCGTCCGCCTCCGCCACGCTCGGAACAGAAGGAGGCCCGGTGCATATCCCCGAGGGCGGGCTGAGCGCTGCCGATCCGCGCCGGCGGGTTCCCCGTACCGACGTGGTGCTGGCTGATCCGCTGCTCGCCGATGCGGTCGACCGGCTCGGTGCCGGCGAGGTGAAGCAGGCGGTGGTGCGGGTGCAGCAGCTGGTACGGGACGGGCGGCTGGCGCCTGAGCGGGTTGTCGACTCGGTGCTGGAACGGTTGCCGGACTCGGCCAGCTCCATGCAGCCCGTGCTGAACGCGACCGGGGTCGTGCTGCACACGAACCTGGGCCGCGCCAGCCTGTCCGCGGCGGCTGTCGACGCGGTGGTCGCGGCAGCCGGTTACGTCGATGTGGAGTACGACCTCAGCGACGGCCGCCGTGCCCGTCGTGGTCGCGGCGCCCTCGCTGCACTGGCAGGGGCGGTTCCCGGAGCGGGCGACGTGCTGGTGGTCAACAACGGCGCGGCCGCTCTGGTGCTTGCCACGACGGCTCTGGCCGCCGGGCGCGAGGTTCTGGTCAGCCGCGGTGAACTGGTCGAGATCGGCGACGGCTTCCGGCTGCCCGAGCTGATCGAGTCGACCGGCGCGCGCATCCGCGAGGTGGGCACCACCAACCGCACCAAGCTGGCCGACTACGCCGAAGCCATTGGGCCGGACACGGGGTGCGTCCTCAAGGTGCACCCGAGCAACTTTCGCATCGAGGGATTCACGTCCAGTGTCTCGATCGCGGAGCTCGCCACTCTGGGTGTGCCGGTGGTCGCCGACGTGGGCAGCGGCCTGCTCAACGCCGACCCGCTGCTTCCGGACGAGCCCGACGTGGCGAGCGCGGTGGACGGCGGTGCGTCGCTGGTGACCTGCAGCGGGGACAAGCTGTTCGGCGGTCCCCAGGCCGGCCTGATCTTCGGAGCCGCCGACGCGGTGAACGGGCTGCGCCGGCATCCGCTGGCCCGCGCGCTCCGGGTCGACAAGCTGACGCTGGCCGCCGTCGAGGCGACGCTGCGCGGGCCGTCCACTCCCACAGAGCGGTACCTGCATGCCGACCCGGCCCGGCTGCGGAGCCGGTGCGCTGCGCTGGCCGCCGAAGTCGGTGGCGAGGTCGTCCCCAGCGCCGGTGCGGTCGGTGGCGGTGGCGCACCGGGGCTCGAACTTCCGGGGTGGGCGGTGGCATTGCCGGCTGCGTACGCGCGCCGGCTCCGCGCCGGCAAGCCCCCCGTGATCGGACGGGTCGAGCACGGGCGGTGCCTGCTGGACCTGCGCTGCGTCGAGGAGTCGGCGGACCGGACGCTCGCCGAGGCCGTCCGCAGGGTGTCGCCGACGGTCGTGTCGCTATGAGGGTGGTGGCGACGGCCGGGCACGTCGATCACGGCAAGTCGACGCTGGTGCGCGCGCTGACCGGAATGGAGCCGGACCGGTGGGCCGAGGAGCGCCGCCGGGGAATGACCATCGATCTGGGCTATGCCTGGACGACGCTGGACTCCGGCGAGCAGCTTGCCTTCGTCGACGTGCCCGGCCACCACCGCTTCGTGTCGAACATGCTGGCCGGTGTCGGGCCGGCACCGGCGGTTCTGCTGGTCGTGGCGGCCGATGAGGGCTGGCGGCGGCAGACCTCGGAGCACCTGGACGCCATCGATGCCCTGCGCATCGAGCACGGTCTGCTGGTGATCACCCGGGCCGACCTTGCCTCGCCGGCCCAGGTGCAGGCGGTGCTCACCGACGCCCGGGAGCGGATCGCCCGGTCCAGCCTCGGGAACGTGCCGGCGGTCGTGGTGTCGGCGGTCACCGGCGCGGGCCTGCCCCAGCTGCGCACCGCGCTCCAGGAGCTTGTCGACGTCCTGCCCGCGCCCGACACCACCGGCCGGGTGCGGCTCTGGGTGGACCGGTCGTTCACGGTGAAGGGCAGTGGCACCGTGCTCACCGGAACGCTGGGGGCGGGGCAGCTCGCGGTCGGGGATCAGCTGGAACTGCACGGCAGGACGGTCACCGTGCGGGGCCTGCAGGAACTCGGAGCGCCGCGCGACCGGGTGGCCGCGGTGGCGCGGGTCGCGGTGAACGTCCGGGGCCTGGATCGGGCACGGGTGGGCCGGGGCGACTGCCTGCTCAGTCCCGGTGCCTGGCGGCTGAGCGACCAGGCCGACGTGCGCTTGGATCCGCTGCTGGCCGAGCCGGGCACCGAGCTGGTATTGCACATCGGCTCCGCGTCCCTGCCGGTGCGCGTCCGGATGCTCGGCGAGGACACCGCGCGGCTCAGCCTGGCGCAGCCGATTCCGCTGCAGGCCGGTGACCGGGCCGTGCTGCGCGATCCGGGGCAGCAGTCCATCGTCGCCGGCGTGCTGGTGGCCGACGCCGACCCGCCGGCGCTGCGCAAGCGCGGGGCGGCCAGGGCCCGGGCGCTGGAACTGTCCGGTGGTGCCGCCAGCCGGCTCGAGGCCCAGGTGGCTCGCCGCGGCGCCGTCCGGACCTCGACTCTCGCGGCCCTGGGCATCGCGGTCGACGACCTGTCCCAGGTGCTGGTGCGGGGGCAGTGGCTGGTCGATCCCGACACCTGGCAGGCCTGGACCGACGCGCTGCTGGCGACGGTGGACGACTACGCCGGGACGCATCCCGAGCAGCCGCGGATGCCTGAAGAGGCGGCGCGACGGACCCTCGGCGTGCCGGACGCGGAACTGCTGCGAGAGCTTGCCACGGCGGCTAAGCTGCAGGTCCAGGGCGGCCGGATCGCCCGTCCCGGAACGCAGATCTCCCTTGGCGCGGCTGAGGGATCCATGCACAAGGTGGTACTGCGACTGGTCGCCGACCCCTATGACGCACCGGAGCGCGCGGAGCTCGCCGAGCTCGGCCTGCGCCCGAAAGAGCTGGCCGCCGCGGCTGCCAAGGGACAGGTGCTCCGGCTGGCGCCCGATCTGGTGGTGGCGACGAACGCGCCGGAGCACGCGCTGGAGGCGCTGCGCCGGTTGCCGCAGCCGTTCACCGCCAGCCAGGCGCGGCAGGCGCTGTCCACCACGAGGCGGGTGGCCCTGCCGCTGCTGGAGCATCTGGACAGCCTCGGCCTGACCGAGCGGGTGGATGGCACCAGTCGCTCGGTGCGGAACTGAAGCCGACGTGCAGTACCGTTCATAACAGGCTGAGCGCACATGCCTTGGTGAGATTCGGGCACTGGAGTGCGAGCACATGGGTATCAGGCACCTGGTCATCAAGCACGTGGGGATCGAGCGATGAGCGACAGGCGTGGTGTGCTGTTCGACGTGGACGGCACCCTGGTGGACACCACCTACATCCACACGGTGACGTGGTGGCAGGCGATTCGCCAGGCCGGTTTCGACGCAACGATGGCAGTGATTCACCGCAGTGTCGGCATGGGTTCTGAGAACCTCGTCGAGCAGGTGCTCGGCAAGGAAGCCCTCGACCAGGTCGACCAACTCGCCGATAGCCACAAGGCCCTCTATGCGGCCTACTGGCCGGCGCTGCGGCTGCTCCCCGCCGCGCGCGACCTGGTCGTGCGCTGCCACGAGGCCGGTCTGGTGACCGTGCTGGCCAGCTCGGCGAGCGAGCGTGAGCTGACCGTTCTCAAGCAGGTCCTGGACGCCGACGACTATCTCGACCACTCGACCAGTTCCGATGACGCGAGCAGCAGCAAGCCCGATCCGGACATCGTGCTGGCGGCGTTGAAGAAAGCCGAGCTTGAACCGGGCGACGCGATCTTCGTGGGCGACGCGGTGTGGGACGTGGAAGCCTCGGCGAAGGCCGGCCTGACCTGTATCGGACTGGAGTCCGGTGGCACCAGCGCCGCCGAACTACGCGATGCCGGCGCGGTCGCCGTCTACCGGGATCCGGCCGACCTGCTCGCGGCATTCGACGAGAGCCCGCTTGCCTCGTCCTGATAGCGCGCTGCCGGCGGTGGCGCCAGAAGAGTTGCCGACCGGGCCCGGGAGGGCGCGGATCGGCATCTCGGGTTGGACGTATGCCCCGTGGCGTAAGGACTTCTACCCGGCTGGGCTGGCGCACCATCGCGAATTGGCTTACGCCGCCGAACGATTGTCGTCGATCGAGGTCAACGGCTCGTTCTATTCGCTCCAGCGGCCGACCAGTTACCACCGGTGGGCGGAGCAGACGCCGGACGACTTCGTCTTCTCCGTCAAGGGCGGCCGTTTCATCACGCACATGAAGAAGTTGCGGGACACCGACTCGGCAGTGGCGAACTTCTTCGGCTCGGGTGTGCTGGCGTTGGAGGACAAGCTCGGTCCGGTGCTCTGGCAGCTACCGCCGTCCCTGCCCTTCGACGCGGACCGGCTGGACGGCTTTCTGCAGCGACTGCCGAGGTCAACCGGTGAGGCCGCCTACCTCGCCCGCGGCCACGACGAGCGGCTGGCGGAACGGTCGTGGACCGGCACCTTGCATGATCGGCCGCTGCGGTACGCGGTGGAGGTGCGGCACGACACGTACGGGGCGGACTTCGTCGAACTGCTCCGCCAGCACCGGGTCGCCACCGTCGTCGCCGACACCGCCGGGCGCTGGCCGCAGTTGTTCGACGTCACCGCCGACTTCGTGTACGTCCGGCTGCACGGCGCGCAGGAGCTGTACGTCAGTGGGTACGACGCTCCGGAGCTTGCCGTATGGGCCGAACGGATCCGGCTGTGGATCGGCCAGGGCCTGGACGTCTATGTCTACTTCGACAATGACGTCAAGGTCCGGGCGCCCTACGACGCGATGGCGCTGGCGGCGTTGCTCGGCTGAGGTACCTTACCGGGCGAGCGAATCGCTCAGCTGACGGGATTTCCCCGCAGGACGCCGGGCTCGTCCGCCCGCCGGACCTGCACCGAGCCGTACCGGATACGGACCTCGAACACCTGCTCCGAGCGACTCGGCGGCCCCTCGATCACCTGGCCGTCCGAGACCCGGAAGGTGCCGCCGTGCCAGGGACAGGTGATGCAGCCGTCCTTGAACGTGCCCTCGTGCAGCGGGCCGCCGCGGTGGGTGCACCGGTCGCCGATGGCGAGCAGCTCGTCACCGGACTTCACCAGCATCACCGGAACGCCGTCGGCGTGCACGAGCACGGGCTCGTCCGGTTGCAGGTCGGCCTCGCTGAACACATCGGTCCATTCTGATGGGACCACCTCGAACGCGGTGGTGTCCACACCGACGCCCCGGGCGTACGTCAGGTGGCCGCCGAGCCAGCCGGTCAGGGTGACGGTCACCGAGCCGGCCGCCGCGAGCGCCTTCCCGAGGCCGACCCGCTGCCGGCGGCGAGCCGTCCAGCTGCCGAGGTAGAGCCCGAGCGCGAAGTAGTTGCCGGCCGCGTGCACCAGTCCGACGCGGCGTTCCGCCCCGCTCGTGTACATCCAGTCATTCGCACCGGTGAGCGCCGCGGGAACGGCACTGACGACGCCCATGGCCACCAGTCTGCGAGCGGCACACTCGCCGTCCGTACCACCGACGAGGTCGAGGTACGTGGCGCTCAGCCAGGACCCGACGGGGACCAGCACCATCGCCGGGTGCGCCGGGTGGCCGACCGGGGTGCCGCTGAGAATGCTGCGCATGGGCGCGGGCGACAGCGGTTTGCTGAGAGCGGCCGACAGCTTGTCCGCGATGGGATCGAGTGATTCGGCGCGCTCGATCTTGCCGATGAACGTGTCCAGAACGCGATTGAGTCGCGATATCATGAGGCCTCCGCATGCCGCGTCACTTCGATCACCACCAGCTGTGCGCTCAGCCCGGTTCTCCGACACTAGCGCATGAAAAACCGCGCGGCAGTCCACCGATCGAGCGCTCCGCACGCGTTACCCGATGCCGATTAGCTTCAGCCTGATCGTCGCTGCCGGGCCTGGGCGGACCGCGTGCGGGTGGCGGAGCAGCCCAACGGCGGAAAGCCGGGGCACTGAACACCGGCATCGCTACCGCGCTCGGTGACATCCTCGTGCTTGTCGGCGGTGACACGGTGTTCGAGCCATCGCCATGCCGTTCGAGAGCCCGCGGCCGCTGCGGGCCCTGCTGACGCAGTAGTTGGTGTACCGGCAGCTCATGTGCATTGCGTACGAAGTCCCAGCTTGACACCCCTGTCAGTGGTGTCACACTTACGCGGATATGACGGGCACTGGTCCATCATCGTTCGATCCGGGCGACGCAGACACTCCCTCGCACTAGCCCGACCCACTCCCCACTCTGGAGGTTAGGTGAAGTTCTCCACCACGCTCGCTGTGACCGGTTCCGCCCTGACGGTTGCCGCGTTCGCAGTCACCGGCGTCGCCAACGCGGCTCCCGCATCCGCCCGCAACGGCAACCACGCGGCGCGGATCTGTTCGGCCCCGGCGGCCGGCCAGGCCGCGTGCCTGAACCAGGTCGTCGTCGACGCGACCGGCAAGCCCGCCGTGACGGGTACTCCATCCGGTCTGAACCCGGTGGACATCCGGTCCGCCTACGCACTCACCACTGCGTCCGGCGGCGGCCGCACGGTTGCGATCATCGACGCCTACGACGACCCGACCGCTGAGGCGGACCTCGGCGTGTACCGCTCGCAGTTCGGGCTTGCCGCGTGCACCACCGCGAATGGCTGCTTCCGCAAGACGAGCCAGACCGGCGCCTCCAAGCTCCCCCGCACCAACGCCGGCTGGGCCACCGAGACCAGCCTGGACCTCGACATGGTGTCGGCCACCTGCCCGGACTGCAAGATCCTGCTGGTCGAGGCGTCCTCCGCCTCGTTCGCCGACCTGGCGACCGCGGTGAACTACGCGGCCACGCAGCCGGGTGTCGTCGCGATCAGCAACAGCTATGGCGGCAGCGACACCGCCCCCTCGTCCGCCTATGACCACCCCGGCATTGCCATCACGGCCTCGACGGGTGACTCCGGGTACGGCATCGAGTCGCCTGCCTCCTACGACACGGTCATCGCGGTGGGTGGCACCAGCCTGCGCAAGGCGAGCACGACCCGTGGGTGGACCGAGACGGCATGGAACGGCGCGGGCAGTGGTTGCTCGACCTTGAACGCCAAGCCGGCGTGGCAGACTGCTGCCACCCAGTGCTCGGGCAAGGCCAACGCCGACGTCTCGGCGATCGCTGACCCTAACACCGGCGTGTCGGTCTATGACTCCACCGCGTACCAGGGCTCCTCGGGCTGGTTGGTCTACGGCGGCACCAGCGTCGCCTCGCCGATCATCGCCAGCGTGTACGCGCTGTCGGGCAACACGGCGGGCTACCCGGCGTCCTACACCTGGGCGCACACCAGTGGTCTCAACGACGTGACCAGTGGCTCGAACGGCACTTGCACCACCGCGGTGTGGTGCAGCGCCGGCTCCGGCTGGGACGGTCCGACCGGCCTCGGTACCCCGAACGGAACCAGCGCATTCTGAGCTAGCGCTAGCAGCTCACGCTGCATGTGATCGACAGAAGTTCCCGTGGTGGGTGATCGGCGTACAGCCGGTCACCCACCACGCTTTATGTGCTCAGATGGCTGGGTGATGAGCGGCAGCAGAACTCCACCGAAGCCCAGGCGCAGCGCGGTGCTCGCGAGTGCCTCACGTAGGTAGGGGTGGACCACCATCGTCGCCGTCATACTGCCGAAGCGCTCAATACAGGGCGGCGGAGGAGCTGGTGCGGTGAGGGTCAGCGTAAGGACGACGGAGGCGCTGACCTGCCCGTAGTCGGTGCCGGCCTCATCGGTGAGCTGACCGGTCGCGTCGAAGCGGTAATGGACGGCGTCGGTCTCGACTTGATACGCGGCGCCCAGGTCGAAGCGGGTCTGTGTGGCCTCCCCGGCCGCGCGGCGCTCGCCACCGATGCCGACGACGTTGATTGCGGTCAACGCGACCGAGGTCACGAAATCGTTGTAGGTCCCCGGATCGACAGTGTCGCCGCTCGCGGCCGGCTCGTGGACGGAACCGTCCTCGGCGTCCTCGATGCTGTCGGCGTGTGTCTGCTCTTGCGCGCTTGTCATCGCGTCGCAAGCCGTTGAGAACTGTCGGCCGCCGGTCCGCACACGTCCTCGAGGACGTCGTGGAAGCGGGTGTACCGGCCGCCGACGGCGCCTGAACCCAGCACAATGGCCTGCCCGGTCGCGGTCGTCACGTGCGGAGTCTGCACATGCATCGGCCGCCACGGCAGCTCCGGTGCGGCGGCTGGCTCCGCCAGGCCGGCGAGCTCGGCGTTGAGGTCGGCGGACTGGGCGCTGTCGAGGTAAGTGATGCCTTCGTCCGGGTCGATGCTGATGACGTCACGAACCCAGGACAGCACCTCGCGCCAGGCGTAGAGACTCATGGTCTTGCCGCCGGAACCGGACCCGACGACCTGGCGCGGCGCGGGAAACGCCCGGACTGAGGAGCGCCGCTTTCCCGCAGCCCACAAGCGCACCGCCTCGGGCGCGACCGCGCAGCGCGCGGCGATGTCGGCGGTGCTGACTAGCTCATCGAAGGCCTCAGCCACGTACACGCCGGGTATCAGCTTGAGGATGCGACGTGCCCACTCGGCAGCCTCGTGCGCCGGTGAGGGCTCATCGGTGTAGACGACAGCGAGACTGACACCGCCGTGGGATTGAAATGACAGCTCAGCGAGGTCCTCCGGGATGCGCTCGTAAGCCTCCGAATGGCGCAGATCCAGTCCTTCCAAGCGCAGTGCAACTTTTACCGTCACGGTTGCCTCCTTCGATGCTTGGTTGAGAGTACGCACAGTGTTGGAAAGTTCCAACAGATAAACCATCGACTGAGCCCGATCGTTCCTTACAGCCTCTCCAACCGTTCGCGAAGCTCGGATACGCGGCTTCTAGCGGCCTGGGCCCTCGTCCTCAGCGGTACAGCGATACCCTGACGACGGATCTTCGCCGCCACATCTCGGGCTTCCCCCGCGGCAACATCGGCATCGCCCAGTGTCCTCGCGATGTCTGCGGCACCAGGAGCATCCTCCAGGTCGGCAGCTCGCTCCAGAGCCTGCTCCTGCTCAGCGGCGAGGACCTCGTCCGCCGTCGCATCGGCGGTATCGAGGACAATTCTCAGTCGGTCGAACTCGGTGAATGCCGCCTGTCGCTGTTCGGCCCGCCACAGGTCCCTGGCGGCGGCAGAGATCAGATCTTCGGCACGCAGCAGCAGCCGCTCGCACTCGGCTCGCCGCGCGGCCACCTTCGAGCCCAACGTTGCGGGCGTTCCGTGCTGGCATGATCGCAGCTGCTTCGGGACTTCCTTCGCCTTGGTCTCGCCGCCTCTGGCCGTCTTGTCAACGTTGAAAGTGTGTTCTCCTGCCGGGCAGGACACCACACCGAACCAGTGGCCACCAGTGGTGAATGTCCAGCCGGCCTCGCGTGCCTGTTTCAAGGCGACGTTCCAGAACGGTTTTTGGTGCTCAGGCCACGTTTCATCTGGGCCGTAGACGGTGGCATTCACGCGTAACCCAGTTCGGCCCGAGATCTCAGCACGTCGGCGTAGCGGCTCGGCCGTCCGACGGGCACTGCAGACACCGGGGTGCGCCTCTCGCTGGGTCGGTCGTGTCTGGGCGGTACGCCGCGAAGGGAGCGACACCGAAGACACGTTTTTCGGACCCTTGAGTCTTACGCATTGAGCCGACGCTGCCGTGGAGCAACTCACCATGGCCGCAACGTGTCGCATCGATTCTCTGACGGCCCCGTTTGGCGCGGCCGGCAAGCAGCTTTGCCCTTCTCGCTCACGCAACTTCGCACCCAGTTCTTATGAGGCCGCCCACAAGCGCTAGCTCCGCGCTTGCAACTGCTAGCGCTGGCGAGGCATGCTGGCGTGGTGAACGTGGACGGGATCAAGGAAACAGCCGCGAAGGTACCCATGGTCGGCGGGGGCACCATCGGTGACTTCATCCGTGAGCAGCGCGAGCAAGCGCAGGTCTCGCTGCGGCAGCTCTCGAAACTGGCAGGTGTGTCCAACCCGTACCTTTCTCAGGTAGAGCGCGGCCTCCGCAAGCCCAGTGCGGACATTCTGCAGCAGATTGCCAAGGGCCTGCGGATCTCTGCCGAGCAGCTCTACGTCCGCGCCGGAATCCTCGAGGACCGCCGTGGCGATTCCGACCTTGTCGGTGCCATCTTCGCCGATCCGGTGCTGACCGAGCGCCAGAAGAACGTCCTCGTCGAGATCTATGAGTCGTTCCGCCGAGAGAACCCCGCCGATGTCGCTGAGCAGGCGTCGGCTGCCGAGATCACGCCCCCATCGCCGCTGATGCGGCGCCCGATAAGGAGTAATACCAATGTCGATCGCGACTGACGTCCGAAACTATGCAGACCTCGCGCTGGAGCAGGGCAAGACCGCGCTGATCCAGGCAGCATCCCTCGTCACCACGGCGAACAAGCGCCTGGTGGCCGACGCGCCCAAGCCTGCCTACGCTGCCCTCGGTGCCGCGGACCTCGTCGCCGCGACCGTCACCAAGCGGATCGAGGCGCTCCCGTCCGACGCCGTCGCCAACGCCTCGAAGGCGCAAGAGGGTGGCAAGGCCCTGCTCAGCAAGGCCCAGCAGGACGCGGTCACCCGGGTCAGCGAGCTGCGCGAGCGGATCGACGCGGGCATCGGCAACGTGAAGTCGATCCAGACCCGGCCGCTGGTCAAGCTCACCACCGAGGTCTATCTCGACACCGCCAAGCGGCTGTACGGGCAGCTGACCGCTCGCGGCGAGGCCAGGGCTGCCGAGCTGCTCAACGACTCGCGGCTCAGCCGGGTGATCGGTGACGTCGGGGACGATGTGGCGCCGCTGGCCCGGTCCGCGTTCGACACCGCGCGCAACGTCGCCGCGGATGTGGAGCCCGAGGCCGTCGTCCGCAGCACTCCCACCCGCAAGAGCACCGCGGCCAAGCAGACAGCCGCCAAGAGCACGGCAGCGAAGAGCACGGCAGCCAAGCGGGCTGCGGCCAAGACGTCTCCGGCCAAGAGCTCGGCAGCGAAGAGCACCACGGCGAAGAGCACCACCCGCCGGACGGCGAAGAGGATCCCCGCCAAGGCCGGCAACACCGCCCACAACGCCTGACTGCAGGCGCGGCTCTTCTGAGGCTGCGCTTTCACGACTACGCCGCGCCCCGGTCCACCAGTAAGACGGACCGGGGCGTGGCTGTGTCATGACCTGCCGAGCCAGTGGCCGAACGCCATGAGCCAGGGCGCGCCGGGCCGCATCCACCGAAGCGGCGTGCGAGGCAGCGCCGCCTCTATAGGCTGGGGGTGTGCAGACCATCTACCACATCCAGGACTGGCTGATGTTCGTCCTGTTACTGGGCGTGCTGGCCCTTCAGGTATGGGCTCTGGTCGACTGCGTGAGCCGCAAGGCGGCAGCCTTTCCGGCGGCCGGCAAGCTGACGAAGCCGACCTGGGTGCTGATGACGGTGCTGGCCTTGATCGTGGTGCTGCTGCTGCGCGACGTGACGAACCTGGTGTCCTACATCGCCATCATCATCAGCTCGGTGTACCTGGCTGATGTCCGTCCCGCCGTCCGCGAGATCAGCGGCCCCTCCCGCTGGTAGCGCGCCCGCACCGCCCGGCCGGTCACGCCACCAGGCGCAGGTCCCGGCCCTTCCAATTGGACGCCGTCCGGTGCTCCGGGTGTTCGGTGAGCCAGTCCCGGGCAACCACGGTCAGCTCGCGGTCGCGGCCGCGCAGCATCATCGCGATCATCTCGAAGTCACCGCGCAATGACCATAGCGGGTGGCCGAAGCTGGCCGGGTTGTTGCCCTCGATCAACCAGTGGCTGGGCCACGCTGTTCCGTAACCGAGTGTCGGCAGCGCGGCAAGCAACGTGCGCCGGCCGGTCAGCACGCCGGTGATGCTCAGCGCCAGGCCGGTGAGGGTGCCGGCAAGGTGCAGTCGCCGGGTCACCGGCTTGGAGTGCATCGCGACGTAGTACGGAAAGAACTCGCGGTAGCTGTGGAACATGCAGGCTTCCTCTCGCGATGCCGGCGAGCACTGGTCCGGCGCTCGCCGAGTCCATTCTGGCAAAGGTTCCCGCGTTGCAGCCAGGTTGTGCACCGCGGCTGGGGTGCACGGCGTCCGGGCGGACGCCACGCTCGGACGCGGCCCTCGCCCGGAGCAGGGCGAGGGCCGCGCCGGCCGCTGTCAGTCAGTCAACTTCCTGCGGCTATCCAGTCGTAACGAGATCACGGGGAACAGGGCGACGATCAGGCCCGGAGCGAGCAGCATCCTGGGCCGATCGAAGTCCGCGCTCACCGTGTCGTCTCGTGCGGCGTGGTCTTGGTGGTTGCCCTGTCCGAGGGCGCGATCTCTTGTCGGCGTTGGCACGGCATGCACAGCGCGGCCATCGGCAGGATCTCCAGCCGGGCGAGCTGGATGTCCCCGCTGCATTCCATGCAGCGGCCGAAGACGCCCTGCTCGATCCGCAGCAGCGCCGCGTCGACGTCGGCCAAGGCTGAGAGCGCGGCGGCGCGCAGCAGTCTCGCCACCTGCGCCTGGGCTTCGACCTGTTCGGCGGTGGCTCCCGTGGACAGGGCAGCTCGGACCGGTGCCGCGCTCAGTTCGCTGAGTTGCTCCAGCCGAAACTGCCGTTGCTGGCGGAGCGCGTCCCGAAAGGTGGACGTTTCTTCGATGCGGGTGGACCCACGGGCGTTGGGAGTGAAACGGATCATCTGATTCTCCAAGGAGGGTGGCGAGCACATGCTCGCGGTGCGAAGGCACTGAATACGAGGCGGACGGTGCGGAAGGCCCTCGATAGGCGTCCGCGAAAAATGAGCCCTGGCGGAGCCCCCATCGGACTGGCCTCGCCTCAGCAAGGTCGAAACGCCGGTGTCAGCGGCGCAGTGGCGGGGCCCGACCAGACGGCAGGCCTCGCAGCGCCGTAGGTAGGCGATCACGTCCCGGCGTCCGCGCGAGGAGTGCGATGCCGAGGGTGACGACCAGCAGGGCAGCGGGTGAAAGGACGGTATCAAGGGCCGGCGACTGCGGACTTTTGGCGGTCGTAGCCAGGGAGTGGACGGCCGCGAGCTCATGCGCGATGCCGGCCGTGAGGGCCGGGTGGCGCGGGGCATTGGTGGCGGACGCCGGTCCCGGGTGGGCCGCGAGGGCCGCGAGCAGCAGCCCGACCACGGCAGCGAGCACGGCCAGGCGGCTACGCCGCTCCGCTGTGATGGCCGCCATACCCGATGAACGAGCGGTCGGGCAGCAAGGTTCCTACGTCGGCGGGGCCACGGTCTCGCGCGCCTGCACCTCAGGCACCTGATCGGGCTGGCCCTGCCGCGGCTCGGTCAGTAATCGCTGCGCCACCTCGGTCGCTTCGGGGTCGTCCAGCGGAAGGTCGAAACCGGTGTTGCCGGTGTAGTGCCGGAACGCGTCCAGCTGGTACGGAACGGCCTCGGCGGCCTCCGGGTCCTTCCGCTGCAGGGCTACGAGTTCGCGGCCCCAGGCATCGAAGGTCGCGTCCGGCACAAGGGTGCTGTCGAGGCGGTAGTACAAGATCGAGTGCACCAGGATCTGATGACGCCTGCGGTTGATCAACTCCCGCCGGTCGGCACGGGTCGGGGCAGCGTCGCTCATCCCCGGATCCTATCGACCGCAGACCCGCGGATCAGGGTCAACCGGTGCGCGGTCAGCCCGCCGTCGCCTCGGTGATCACACCGGTTCGCGCATCGACGGTGATTCGATTGGACCGCAGGTCGGCCGTCACCGGCTGGTTCTCGGAGTCGATGACGCGCAGGTGCACGCCGAGCTGGGTCGCCAGCAACTTCGCCTCGGCGACGTCGAGGCCCAGGAAGTCCGGCTCCAGGGCCTTCGTCCGGGCGAGCTGCACTTCGAAGGAGGGCTCGGAATCAGCGGACGTGGTGCTCGGCTGCTCAGTCATAGGCCAGATCAGATCACATGGAGCCGGCGTCCGGTCACACCTGTCGTGCCGGACATCCGGCCGGTCTGCCAGTTGTCCTCGATCACCGCCACGATCGAGGCTGCTCCGGCACGGTGTGCACCCCGTTCAGCTGACGTTCACCGGCAGAGTGGCTAGATTCAGAGAATGACCAACCACCCTGACGAAGAACGCATCGAAGCCCGTTCCCACCTCTTCCCCGAAGAGCTCGCCGCAGGTAGCGATGACCCGCATCGCCAGGCCGAGATCATCCTCGAGGACTCCGATGCGCGGACCGAGGACCCGGAGCAGGCGGCACGCGACTCGCACCAGACCCCCAACTGAACCCGTTCGACATGCTGTCCGGCCGCCATAGCGACCGGACAGCATGTCAGACCACCGTGTCAGGCCATCGGGTCAGGCCGCGGGCACATCAACGGTCAGCGGTGGTCAGCGCCTCGTCGTCGGCGAGGTAGACCGGCGTGGCGCGGTTCAGCGTCCGTCCCGCGAAGAAGTCCCGGTAGATCGGCATGCACACGAGCATCAGCACCAGCCCGACGATCAGGCTGCCCACGCCCAGCAGGAACGCGAACCCGACCTGCCAGTGCGGCGCGAAGTGCATGTTCCACACCACGTAGCTGTTGATGGGTTTCCAGTCCTGGACGGCGGTCAGCACCATGCCCAGCCAGAGCATCAATCCGCCCAGGAACGGGATCAGTCCCTTCAGCAGGAAGTCCCGGCCGCTGCGGGTGAGTTCGCGGCGGTAGTACCAGGTGCAGGCGAACCCCGTCGCGCCGTAGTAGAACGCGATCAGGATGCCGATCGCCGTGACCGCGTCACCGATCACCTGGCCACCCGAGAAGTAGTTCATGATCAGGTAGAGCACCGCCGAGACGCCGCCCATCCACAGCGTCGAGCTGGTCGGCGTGAAGTACCGGCGATGGATCTTGGCGAAGGTGTGCGGAATCGCCTTGTAGACGGCCATCGAAAGCGTCGTCCGCGCAGTCGGCAGGATGGTGGTCTGGGTCGATGCCGCGGCTGAGGTCAGCACCATGAACAGCAACAGCTTCGACATCACGCTGCCGATCCCGGACGAGCCGAACACCGAGCTGCCCAGGACGCTCAACACGTCGCCGGAGTTCTTCGCGTTTCCCAGGCCGATGCCGTCGGTGCCGACTCCCGCGAACGCCTGCGCGGCCACCGACACCACCGCGTAGATGGCGAGCAACAGGACGGTCGAGATGATGGCCGCCCGGCCCGGCGTCTTCTTCCGGTCCTTGGTCTCTTCGTTCACCGAGACGGCCGAATCCCAGCCCCAGTAGATGAACAGCATGAACAGGATGCCTTGCGAAAAAAGGTTGAACGAGAAGTGGCCGTTGTCGCCCTTGATGTTCGCCGGGTTGAACCAGGACAGCGCCGGGTGGATCGAGATCCCGTGGACGCCGTTGCCCGTGTACACCTTCACCAGCGCGAACACCGCCAGCACGGCGAGCATGACGACCTCGATCGTCAGCAGCCAGCGCTGAATCGCCGCGGACAGCTCGATGCCGCGGTAGCAGATGTAGGTCATCAGGGCCATCCACAGCAGCCCCACGAGCAGTACCCACCCACTCGTCGGATCGGAGCCGATACCGTCCGCGCCGAACAGCAGGAACAGGTATTGCCCTGCGACCTGGGCCAAACTGGCCATCACCAGGACGTCGGCGGCGATGATGCCCCAGCCGCCGAGCCAGCCACTCTTGGGGCCGAATGCCTTGGTGGCCCAGGCGAATGTCGTACCGCAATCCGGTTCTGCCTTGTTCAGTTGCTGATACCCCACCGACACGAACAGGATGGGGACGAAGGCCAGCAGGACGACCGCCGGTGACTGCAGGCCGACGAGGGCCACGATGAAGCCGAGGGTCGCAGCGAGGCTGTACGCCGGCGCCGTCGACGCAACACCGATGACGACGCTGGACACCAGGCCGATCGCACCGGTCTTGAGCCCCTTGCCGCCATCGTCGGAAGCCGCCGGCGTTCGATTTCCAGTCGCTGTAGTCATGCCGCTCCCGATCGTCGTGGCGTACAGGTGGTGGCGGGCATGTTAGCCGTCGCCGGTATCGGATGGGTATCCCCGCGCGGTGGGGAAGAATGGCCCTTGATGACTACCGCACCCGCCGACTTCCGAACCCTGCTCGTGGGTGGCTACACGCCGCCGATGGGCACCGGTCATGGCATCCGACTGATCGTGCACGACCTGGTGCAGGCGACCCTGCACGATCACGGCCTGGTCGCGGTCACCGAGTCACCGTCCTTTCTGGTCTCCGCACCGGCCGGTTTGGTGTCCGCACCAGCCGGCGGGGTGGTCTATGCCGTGAACGAGACGGACGCCGGTCGGGTCAGCGCCTTCCGGGTCACCGGAGCGGGTGCTGATTGTCATCTGGAGCAGTTCAGCGTGCAGTCCACCGGGGGAGCGCACCCGTGTCACCTGGCGGTTCATGAGGGGCTGCGGCTGCTGGCCGTGGCGAATTACACCAGCGGCAGCGTGTCGATCCACCCGCTGGGTTCCGACGGGCGGATCGAGCCGCTGACCCAGCTGATCGAGTTGCCCGGCGGCGGGGGACCGGACGCCGAACGGCAGGAGGGGCCGCATGCGCACCAGGTGACCTTCTTCGATTTGGACGCGGCCGGCGTCGGCCTCGCTGTTGCCGACTTGGGCAGCGACCGGGTCTGGCGCTACCGCCACGAGGACGGGCGCTTTGCGTCGTTGCCGCTGCTGGAACTTCCGGCGGGTAGCGGCACCCGGCAGTTGCTGGTGGTCGGTGGGCGCGCCCTGGTGCTGGGCGAGTTGGACGGCAGCCTGGCGGTAGCCGACTGGACGGACAACCCGCGGCTGCTGTCGGTGGGGCCAGGTCATGCGGGGCCGTTGCCTGATCCAAGCCTGGCGGCGGCGTTGCTTCTCGGACCGCGACCGGAGCTGTTCTACGCCACGCACCGGGGCGGAGACATCGTCAGCCTGCTCCGGCTGGACGGTGACTCTGTGGTTCCTGTCGCGGACTTCGACGCCGCCGGGCGCTGGCCCCGGCACGCGTGCCTCGCCGGCGACCAGCTGTACCTGGCGAATCAGCTGTCGGACACGGTGGTCAGCCTTCCGGTCGATCCGGTGACGGGCCTGCCGAGCGGACCGCCGATTAGCGTTGAGGTGCCCGGTCCGAGCTGTGTCCTGGCGCTGTCTTAGCTCGCGTCTTTGCCTTAGCTCGCGACCTGGTACAGCGCTGCTGCGCCGCACACGGGGCACTCGTACCTTGCCGGCTCGGTCTCTTCGAGGCCCCCGTGCGAGACGCAGTTTGGCTCGCCGGCGCCGGAGAGCACGACGTTGCCCAGGGTGACGTCCCAGCCGCCGGGCAGGTCGAGCAGTTGGCTGCGGCCGCTGCTCGCGAGCGTACGGGCGGCGTGCACCGCGGCGATCGCGGTGAGGGCGGCCTCGAAGGACGGCGAGTCCGCGGCCCAGCCGGGGATGAGGTTCGCCTCGGGGATGGTGACGTTGCCGTCGGTGACGCGCAGCAGCACGCTGCGCTCCTGGTTGTCGGGCATCAGGAACGTCACCGCGTAGGCACCGTCATCGGCAAGCGCCTCGATCCGGCGCATCAGAGGATCCACGACATTGAGGATGCATCACGTGCGCTGCCGGGGCGCGTCGGCACCGGCCGCTGCATTCCGGACTTGTCGACGTCGGGCTGAGGGAAGCCCGGCGTTGGCATCGTGCCGCTGGCAGCGAATCGCACGGAGAGCGTGTGACCTGCTTAGGTTCACGTGGCGACAGGGGTGACCGCTCGATCAGCGGCGCGCTCTCGTCCGCGAGTACATCCGCGTGACCGTCGGCCCGGAAACACTCATGATCGCATCGAAATATCCTATGTGTAGTGGGTTGGCGTAGCGCTGGCACATGACCGAAGTTAGGCTGCACGCGCATTGTTGATCAGTGAGTGGGAGGGTTCTGTCGTCGTGCCGATTCCTGCCCTGGACGCTGACGGCCTCCTGCCCCCCGGACGACACACCGCCACGGTCGAGGAGATCAAGGCTACGTTCGTGGACCCGTTCGGCGGGAGCACCACACGGGTGGCCATCTTCACGGGCTGGCGGATGCACCGCGAGTCGCTCCAGAATGTCGTACCGGCATGTACCAATGGGTTGACGGGAGCTTCGTGACCTCGAAGCTCGACCCTGGGGACATAGACGTGGTGACCTTCATTGACGGCATGCAGTACGACGCTCTGCCCGCTTGGCGGCAGGCGCTCGGAAGCTCACTTCTACTCGGCCACGACAACAAGCAGTTCTGGAACGTCGACTCATTCCCCGTCCCTGTTGTCCCTCCGACCGATCCAAGGCATCCCGCGTACGCTGACGGGCAGCAGTACTGGGACGACCTGTGGTCGCAGATTCGGGGCGTGACCGGGCGGCGAAAGGGCTATCTGGAGGTGGCGCTATGACCTCGGCCACCTTTCTTCGCGCCCAGCTTGAACAGCTTTCCTCAGTGATCAACGCAGCGCCCGACGACAGCCCGTCTTCGCAGCTTCTTCGCGCCTCGATGGAACGCCGACGCGAGCAGGTTCAGCGCGAATACGAGCCGCTGGTCTCGCCGGTCCTCCGCGTCGTGATGCGCGGCAAGCCCGTACGCGGTCACCAGGTTTTCGTTGACTCGCTCTCGAAGCTCATCCACGAGCTACAAGAATCCGTCTCCTCCATCGGCCAGGCGATGCGCGGCGTCGCAACGGACCGGTCCGCCATCCCGGCGAGCATCCGCCAGGAGACCGCTTTCAGACTGGTGGCTGTCCATCCTGGCTCTGTGGAGTTGGAGCTACTCGGACCAGAGGATGAGCGTGTAACCACGCCGACCCTCTTTGAGGAGACCGAAGACCTACGCCCAGAGCCACTAGTCGGCGCGTCGGTCAACGTCCTTCTCGACCTGCTTGTGATCGCTGGTCGGCACCAGTCTCTCGATGACGATCTGATTGAGGCGGTCTTGCCGCTCGGGCCACGGTCCTTCGCTCACTTGAAAGCGCTCGCCAACGCCGTCGTGGACGAGGAGTTTGATGTGGACCTAGGCTGGCGTTCGCCGGTCATGGGCGAGCGCGTCGAACGCCTCGACATGGCGCGCTCCCGGCGACTGCGTGACGCGCTCGGCCGGACCCAACTTATCCGCGAGACGACGAACATTCGTGGACAGTTGGGAGGGGCAAGCCTCTTCCGGGGAGCGTTCGAGTTGCGGACCATCGAAGGCGACACCGTTCGTGGGCGGGTGCAACAGGACCTCGTCCCGCAGCTACAGGCTTGGTTCGGCCGCTGGGTCATCGCCACTGTAGAGACGAGCGTAAGCACAGAAGCTGGGACTGGCCGGGAGCGGCCCCACTATCTGCTGTCCGGGTTGGCGTCCGATCCTGAGGGTGGCTCGACCCAGCCCTGATCGTGTCCGTCGGTGTGCGTTAGACCGTTGAACTTTGGTTGACCGGCTTCTCGGTGTGACGGAGGCGTTCTACTGGGCTCCGTGGGAATGAGCCACAGCACGACCGTGGCTAGAACGGCGGCTCACTCGAAGCCCAGGGGTCAGGCTCCGACCTCACTACGGGGATGCCGCCGCATTCCCTGATTAACACCTGCACCAGTTCGGGGATAGACGTACCTGATAAGTTTGCATCCTTGACCTGATCGTTGTTTCGGGTAGCCGCGTCCAGCCGCTGTAGCTGGGCGGGGGTATACGAGCGCAACTGAATCAACTTGCCGTAGACCTCGCGGGCGCGATCGTACGAGTAAACTCCCTCAAACGCCTTGACCAAGCCGTCTGTCATCGCGGCCTGCGCGCTTGGTGTGCGAATGAGCCACTGGACGATCTTGTCTCCGATCTGCGGCGCTGCCATCCCGGCACAGAGTTCGGCTTGGAGCTTACCCATGAAGCCGTAGGGGTTGAGGTCAATGTTGAGTGGGAGCACCGGGATGCGCCGGGCCATCGCAAAGCCGACCTCCTGGTCGCACCAGTTGCTCTCCTTGAAGCCATCGTGGAGGAACACCACCATCGCATCGCTAGTAACCAGCGCCGTCTCGATGACCGTCTGCCACTCCTCTGACGCATCGATGGATACGTGGGCGACGAACGCGCTGACGCCGTAGCCCTGAACGTAGATGCCGACGTCACTGACGAACTTTTGGTGGGTGGCGAGATGGCTCATGAACAACCGGAGCTCACCCGCGCGCCAAGGCTCTGCCCCCGGCTTCACGGTGATAACGCCGCCCGTAACATAAGCGTGGAGTTCTAACAGCGTCGGGTCCGTCGCCTCTCGAATCATGGCGATCACGTACTGGTACAGGTTGTCGCCGCGCCAATCGTCTGTCGTAGGCAGGCCGTGTTCGCTCAGCACGAGATCGATGTCCACCCAATCCCGCTGGCTGAGCAGAGTCGCAATTTCCCTCTTCGTATCGATACGCTGCGCAGTGTTCACGGCCGCAGTGTAAGTCCGACGCGCCGCCATTCGGGTGCAATGGACGAGACTCCAAGCATTGAATGCACAGCTATCTAGCCCGAAACTTTCACGCGGCGCCTGTTGATCGTCGTTCTTGGGGCGGCAGCCTCTGTGGTTTCCGATTGTGCCGTGCGGGCAGGACAGTTTGGCCGAGGTCGCTCGGTGCGCCGGTTCCACGTGCCGG